>JADGPW010000155.1 GCA_017882265.1 Chitinophagaceae bacterium
CCGCTTCGGCAATCACTTCATCTACAGCCACCCTGGCAGGAAGCATTACGGCAAATGGTTGCACAGCCATCACTGCATATGGTGTTGAGTATAGCACCACGAACGGGTTTCCCAATGGAGGCGGTACTGCTGTTGCTTCAACTAATCTTAGCGGGGGTAATTTTTCTTCTGCCTTATCCGGGTTGACAGCCAGTACGCCCTATTATTATCATGCCTATGCTACCAATGCCGGCGGTACGGGTTATGGCGCACAACAAACATTCACTACCGCCATACCATCACCGACCTTATCAGCCACGGTGCTTGCATCATTCGGCAATGTGTGTACGAACACAACAAACGGCCCTAATTCATTTACCATTACCGGCAGTAACCTTACTGCTGCAAACGTCACGGTGGGAGCTTTAGCGGGCTTTTCCTTTTCTACGACCGCAGGCGGTATATACACCACATCCCTGAGCCTGGCACAGGCAGGAGGTGCCTATTCACAACAGGTATTTGTTAAGTTTTCACCCACGGCAGTGCAATCATACAACGGGAATATTCCCATAGGCGGTGGCGGCGCCCCATCGATCAATGTGGCAGCAGCAGGCGCGGGTGTGAACACCATTCCTTCTCTTACCACAGGTGTAGCAACTGCGATCACTACCAGTTCAGCAACCCTGGCCGGAAGCATCACCGCAAATGGATGTACGGCAATTACTGCCTATGGAGTTGAGTACAGCACTACTGCCGGTTTCCCCAATGGTAGTGGTACGGCTGTCGTTTCATCTAACTTAAGCGGGGGGAATTTTTCTTCCGATCTTTCCGGCTTAACACCAAACACCATTTATTATTATCACGCTTATGCTACTAACGGTGGAGGAACAGGTTACGGAGTTGAACAGTCCTTTACTACTGCCGCAACAACCCCCACTTTATCTGCAACCGCGCTAACAGCTTTTGGTAATGTGTGCATCAATACCACGGCAGGTCCAAATTCATTTACCATAAATGGTTCTGCATTGACGGCTGCAAACATCACTGTGGCGGCTTTATCAGGCTTTACCTATTCAACCACTTCAGGAGGTGTATATACTACCTCATTAAGCATAACACAACCCGGTGGAACTTTTTCACAACCCGTATTTGTAAAGTTTAGCCCTGTTGCTGTACAATCCTATAATGGGAATATTGTAGTCAGCGGGGGTGGATCTCCAGGCTCTGTGAATGTAGCAGCATCGGGATCCGGAATAAATTCAGCACCTACCGTTACTACCGGTGCCGCATCTGCGATAACATCCATTTCTGCCATTGCGGCAGGATCCATTCCGGGAACAGGTTGCACGGCTATTTCCGCCTATGGCATTGAATTCAGTACCACTAATGGTTTTCCAAATGGTACAGGTACGGCCGTAGCCGCCTCCAACTTAAGCGGGGGGAATTTTTCTTCCAATCTTACAGGACTCACTCCCACCACTACTTATTATTATCATGCCTATGCCACTAATACAGGAAGTACCGGGTATGGCGCTCAGCAATCTTTTATAACAGCTACACCGGGACTAAGTGCATCTGCGCTTACAGCATTTGGTAATGTATGTACAAACACGACGGCTGGTCCCAATTCATTCACCCTGACCGGCACTAATCTTACCACTGCCAATATAAGTGTAGGACCTTTAAGTGGTTTTAGTTTTTCAACGACATCGGGTGGTAGCTATACGGCATCATTAAGTCTTACCCAGCCGGGTGGCGCTTATTCCCAACCCGTATTTGTTAAGTTTAGCCCGGTAGCCGTGCAATCATACAATGGCAATATTCCTGTAAGCGGAGCCGGGGCAGCGGCGATCAATATAGCTGCATCCGGTGCCGGTATTAATACAGCTCCATCTGTTACAACAGGAGCAGCTAGCGCTATCACCCAAATATCAGCTACTGCTGCCGGAAGTATAACAGCAACAGGTTGTACAGCCATAACAGCGTATGGGATTGAATACAGTCTTATCAATGGATTTCCTAATGGTACAGGTACGCAGGTTGCTTCCACCAATCTTTCAGGAGGTAATTTTACATCTGGTTTAAGCGGGCTAACTCCAGCTACTACTTATTATTATAAGGCATACGCCACAAATAACGGTGGAACTTCTTACGGTACACAATTATCATTTACAACAGCTGCACCGCCGCCACCGGTTTTATCCGCCACAGCGTTGGCGGCATTTGTTGCACCTTGCATTAATACATCAGCGGGTCCTAATTCATTTACCATTACCGGAACTAATCTGACGACTGCCAATATCAGCGTGGGACCTCTGGCCGGATTTACATTCTCTACTACTTCAGGCGGTACTTATACGGCATCGCTTAGCCTTACACAACCGGGTGGTGTTTATAGCCAGGCGATCTATGTAAAATTCAATCCCACAGCCGTTCAATCATATAGTGGAAATATTCCTGTGAGTGGCGGCGGAGCACCTGCGATCAATGTGGCGGCAACAGGCAGCGGTGTTAATACGGTGACCACGGTAACAACAGGAGTGGCTTCCGGCCTCACTACAAGTACGGCCACCTTGGCCGGAGTGATCACTGCCAATGGATGTTCAGCCGTTACGGCTTATGGAATTGAGTATAGTGGTATCAATGGTTTTGGAAATGGCACAGGCACACAGTCAGCATCCACAAATCTAACCGGTAGCAATTTCTCCACATCCCTGACAGGATTGGTACAGGGCGCCACCTATTACTATAAAGCCTTTGCCATAAATAATGGAGGTATTGCTTATGGTGCGCAACAATCATTTACGCTACCGTCTATCCCGGGCGGATTTGTTTTATATCCCGTACCCGTACCAAGAGGTTCATCGATATATGTAAGTATGAATAACCTGAGCCCGGGTTATTATGGCCTGTTATTCATCAACAGCGATGGAAAACTGGTATACCAGAGAAATATCAATATACAGGTAAACTTTATCAACCAGTCATTTGTACTTCCCGCTACGTTGGCAAGCGGTGCATACAGGGTGGAACTGGTTAACAATTTAAAAATTATATCCACTAAGAATATTCTTATTCTATAATAAGAATATTTTAATGATCAAGTGGCAATAGGCAAAACTTCACCAACTCATGGTTGTCTTGCCTATTGTCAATTGTCTATTGCTAATTGTCTTCGGCAAGCCGGAAATCGATCATACGAAGCTGCAATGTTTTTTCACCATTCCATTCATTCTCATCAATTTTAAAAACAATATCCACCGGTTGCCCCTGCCTGAGTAAATGAAATTTAGCCGACATGCCAAAGCCAATACCGGTAAACGTTATATTTTCCTGGCGTAGCGAGAACCGGATATGTTCTTCTTTTACAATTTTTGAATAGCCGCTGTCCATTACATTTTTGGCCATAAATACAGGGCGTGGGTTATCCGGTCCGAATGGCTCCATCTGGCAAAGAATATCGTAAAATGAACGTCGGATATCTTTCAATGTGATAATGGCATCAATGATAATTTCGGGTACCAGTAATTCCGGTGGAATGGTTAAGGAAACCACTTCTTCAAACTTCTCCCTGAAAGCATTTACCTGTTCCAGTTCCATCGTCATGCCAGCCGCTGCAAAATGACCTCCATAGCCGAGGAGATGGTCCCTACAGGCATGAATGGCTTCATATAGATTAAACCCCGGTACGCTTCGGGCGCTGCCAGCGGCATAATCTCCTGACCGGGTAAGCACAACCGTAGGGCGGTAATGATGTTCTATCAGCCTGGAAGCAACAATACCAACCACTCCTTTATGCCAGTGTGGCTGGAAGACCACCGTGGATTTCCTGTTTATCCAGGATCTGTTTTCTTCAATTAATGCCAGCGCTTCCTCGGTGATACTTCTATCTGCTTCTTTCCGGTCGGTATTATCACTATGCAACATTTCGGCATAATACAGGGCTTCTTCTTCTGTTTTGGCCACGAACATCTGTACCGCTTTTCTTGCATCATCCATACGTCCGGCAGCATTTACCCTTGGAGCGATCATAAAAACAAGGTTATTGATATGCAATTCCTTTCCAAGACCACTGAGTTTTGACAAAGCCTTAATGCCATTATTTGGATTTTCATTGGCTTTCCGGAGGCCATGAAAGGCCAGTATCCTGTTTTCCCCGGTCACTGGAACAATGTCTGCAGCAATAGCAGTGGCCAGCAGGTCAAGATATTCAAACGGGGTATCAGCCCGTAAATTCATTTTTTCCGCGAGAGCTGTAATAAGCTTAAACCCGACGCCACAACCACAAAGTTCTTTATAGGGATAAGGGCAGTCTTTTTGTTTGGGGTTGAGAATGGCAATGGCAGGGGGTAATATTGTATCGGGTAAATGATGATCGCAAACGATAAAATCGATGCCCAGGCCCTTGGCATAAGTGATCAGGTCACCGGATTTGATTCCACAGTCCAGCGAAATGACCAGGGTGAACCCGTTTTCCCGGGCAAAGTCGATTCCGGCCTTGCTTATCCCGTAGCCTTCCCGGTAACGATGCGGGATATAAAAATCCAGGTTCGCATTCACTTTTTTAAGGAACTGGTACATACAGGCAACGGCCGTAGTTCCATCTACATCATAATCGCCAAAGACTAGGATCTTTTCATTTTGACCGATCGCGGCTATGATCCTTTCCACGGCTTTATCCATGTCTTTCATCAACCACGGGCTATTCAGTTCCGTTAGTTGTGGGCGAAAAAAATTCTTGGCTTTTTCAAAGCTGTCAATGCCTCGTTGAACTAAAACTTTACAGAGAACCGGGTGTACTTTCAGTGATTGTTGCAGGTTATTCACCAGGTCCATGTCCCCCGTTAATATGTGCCACCTTTTCTCCATTGCCCTCGCGAAACTCATTTCAATCCTCCATTTGTGATTAATATTTTCGATCCGTTACAAATAAGACCATGTCTTCTAGCCCTTTCCTGACAAGGCTTTCAGGAAATTCATGTAATACATCAAGTGCTTCTTTTTTGTAAGCGTTCATTTTGTCCGTCGCATACGCGATACCGCCCGCCGCCTGCACTTCCTGTATGACCCATTTTACTTTTTCTTTATCCTTGTTATTATTCTTGATAATGTAAATGATCTTTCGCCGGGTTTCTTTATTTACTTTATTCAATGTATAAATAAGCGGCAGGGTCAGTTTTTTTTCCTTGATATCATTGCCGGTCGGTTTACCGATATTGTCACTTGCGTAATCAAAAAGGTCGTCTTTTATCTGGAATGCCATACCGGTTTTTTCACCAAATAATCGCATTTTTTCTGCCACGGCTTTATCCTGACTGGTTGACCATGCCCCCGCTGCACAGGCAGAAGCCAGCAGGGAAGCTGTTTTGTTTCGGATGATCTCGTAATAAATTTCCTCTTTCAGGTTCAGGCTCCTGGCTTTTTCCAGTTGTAATAATTCACCTTCGCTCATTTTCCGCACCGCATCTGAAAGTATATGTAGTATTTCATGATCATTATTATCCAGGGACAATAGCAATCCCTTGGCCAGGAGGTAGTCCCCGATCAGCACATTTGCCTTGGCTTTCCAGAGGGCATAAGGGGAAAAAAACCCCCTTCTTTCCATAGAATCGTCTACCACATCATCATGGACCAGGGTGGCTGTATGCAGCAATTCTACCAGGGAAGCAGCCCTGTAGGCAGGCTCATTTATCTCCCCGCAAAGTTTGGCTGAAAGGAGTACGAACATCGGTCGCAATTGTTTGCCTTTCCGTTTTACGATATAGCGCATAATCCGGTCGAGGAGGGGGGCCTGGCTACGAACTGCTTCTTTGAACCGGGCTTCAAAGGTCAGGAGTTCATTTTTGATGAGTTCGGAGGGTAATTTCATACTCAAAAGTGCAGCAATGTACGCCGCAAAAAAATAATTGGAGCATCAGGCAGCAGATTGAAGCCTCCGGCTGACTAAATAATTGAATAATAATAGGCAAAAAGAGGGAAATATTTTTCATAAAAATTTGGTAATTAATCCTCAATCTCTATTTTTGCTTATTATTTAGGACATTGTTCACAAATCTTAATTCTTAGTTATGGCAAGCAAAAAGTACTTATTATTAGCAGGCATGCTTTGTCTGTTTGCGTCTTATGGTTTCTCCCAGCGTGTAGGAGCCAGTTATGACGTTAAAGATTCTTCCGTTATTCCTTCAAAACGGATGCCCCAGCATACCGAGTTTTTGAATGGAACTTATAATTTCCCCGCAAAACCCAGGAACCAATGGGAAATTGGTATTAAAGCCGGCATATTCGATGTTAGCGGTGATGTACCATCTGTTCTATTCTCTCCCGGATTTGGTTTGCATATAAGAAAGGCATTTGGTTATATATTCTCTATGCGCCTTGAATACCTGTATGGTATTGGGAAAGGTCTGGATTGGAGAGGTAACCAAAACTTTGGGAAGAACCCGGCATGGGAAGGATCTACACTTGCTACAAGATATTCAGCTCCAATGAGAATCTTTAATGGTGATATCGTGTCTACTTTATCACAGGTGGGTGGTTCGGCCGCTGCACCTTTTGAGACCGTGTTTTATAATTATAAGACAAAGGTTTCTGATCTATCCCTCCAGGGAGTTGTTACTTTAAATAATGTCCGCTTCCATAAAGCTAAAACAGGATTTAATTTCTACATGTTTGGTGGAATAGGCGCGTCTGTTTACAATACAATGGTAAATGCATTGAATGGTGCGGCTAAATATAATTTTTCCGGAATAAACCCCTCGGCTCCTTACAAAGACCGCAAGTCTATAAAAGATCAGTTGAAAGCCCTGATGGATAAAACCTATGAAACACCCGCCGAAAGCCAGGGTACCCGTCGTCCCGTACTTGGCGGCCACACCTTAAAACCATCGGGCACAGTAGGAGCAGGTATTGCTTTCAAACTTAGCAACAGGCTTAACCTGGCTATTGAAGATCGTATGACCCTGGTGAAGGATGACCTGCTTGATGGACAACGCTGGCAGGAACATGCCTGGGGTGATGCTGTTTTAACCCGCGATTTTGACACATATAATATGGCAAGTGTTGGATTAAACATCAATATCGGTTCAAAATCTGTTGAGCCGCTTTGGTGGCTGAACCCACTTGATTATGCCTATAGCGAGATCCGCAATCCCCGCTTGATGCGTTTGCCAAAACCTGTATTGCCTGATAGCGATGGCGATGGTGTAACTGACCAATTCGACCAGGAACAAACTCCTGCCGGTTGCCCGGTTGACAGTCATGGTGTAAGCAGAGACACAGATGGTGATGGCGTACCTGATTGTAAGGATAAAGAACTGATCACTCCAACTTATTGCCAGCCGGTAAATGCTGATGGCGTTGGCCATTGCCCATGCCCGGATGCTAGTTGCTTCCCTAAAGTAGTTGGACCAGGCCCAAGTTCTTGTTCTCAGATGATGGGTGCTTTACCAAGCGTAGCTTTCAAAGGCGGTTCTACTATGGTAGAAAGTGATGCCAAGGCTGTTTTGGCTACCGTAGCCGCTAAAATGCGTAATAACCCGGGTTGTAAAGTAGTGGTGATCGGCTATTGCTCCTCTAATAAGAAAGAGCAGCAACTGAGCTGGGATCATGTAAATGCAGTTATTAATTATTTAGTGGATAAAGAAGGTATCAGCGCTGACCGCTTTATCTTCAATTATGGTCAGGAAGGTGGCGATTGCAATACAGTTGACCTCCGTGCTGCTGCTGAAGGTGAAGATGGACCAAACAAGGTTGAGCAACCTCACCCGAACCTGCATAAGAACAATTAAATCTCGATACTTTTTGCTGAAAAGCCCTCCCGATTCTTCGGGAGGGCTTTTGTTTTGTATGGATTTGCAGGATTATAAGGACGATTTCAAGGATAAAGTTCTTGTTACTGATGGACTCAAAAAGGATCCAACCAATATTAGCCCCCAATCCGTGAAATCCCATAAACTCCCGGATTTGAGTTAAATCTGAGCTAAATCCTTCCATATCCGCGCTCCTGTTTTGGTCACTTATCTTTTTTACTGAAGATTTGCGTGTAACTGTTAACTTTGCAAACCTTTATGAAATTTAGCTGGATTATTATAGCAGGCCTTATTATAAGCAGTTGTGGCGGTGGTATGTCTAAATTATTAAAGAACCCCGACCCAGCTTATAAACTCCGGATGGCGGAGCAATACTATGTAAACAAGAGATACGACAGGGCCCAGCAGTTATTCGAGGATATCATGCCTTACTATAAGACGGGTAAGGAGTTTGAAGATATCTATTACAAGTATGCATATTGCGCTTATAACCAGGAGGATTATTCGAATGCGGAGAACCTGTTTAAAAGCTACCTGGAAATATTTCCCAGCAGTACCAAGGCAGAAGAGATAGACTATATGCGGGCCTATTCATTTTATATGCAGTCTCCCAAACCGGAATTGGATCAAACGAATACCATAAAGGCCATGGGAATGATGCAGACTTTTATCAATACGCACCCGGGTTCTGCAAGAATAAAAGAAGCTACCGGGGTTATGGATATATGCAGGGGCAAACTGGAAACCAAGGAGTATATGGGCGCTCAGCTTTATTATGATATTGGGCAGTTCAGGGCCGCCGGAGTGGCGTTTACCACCCTGCTGGAAGCCTATCCCGAATCCCTGCGTGGCGACGAGTATAAACTGATGATCATAAAATCATATTACCGGTTTGCAGAATTGAGCGTGGAAGAAAAAAAGGTAGAGCGGTTTGAACAGGTGATCAATGAGTGTCACGATTTCACGGATCGTTTCCCGGACAGCAAATTGAAAAAAGATGCACAGGAATTTTTAAATTTATCCCAAAGCAATATTAAAAACTTAAATAATGAGCAAATTAAGACGTCAACTTAGTGCAGGTATCACCAATAATATTGAAACCCGGAATCTTGATGATATCAAGGGGAAAACGGGTAACCTGTATGAGTCCATTGCTATCGTCGGGAAAAGGGCTAACCAGATCAATATTTCATTGAAAGAAGAATTACACAATAAGCTGGAAGAATTTGCCAGTCATACAGACAGCCTTGAAGAGATCCATGAGAATAAAGAACAGATAGAAATATCACGTGCCTATGAAAGGATGCCCAATCCGGCATTACTGGCTACCCAGGAATTTATGGAGGATAAAGTGTATTTCCGTAAAGGAGAAGATGAACTCTTTAGTTAAACCCCTGTCCCCTAAAGGGGAATATAGGCTGTTAATTCCTGATATTGCGCGTATTGGTAAAATATAGTTAGTTAACAATGTTGGCGGTCCGTATTACACGGGCCGCTTTTTTACTTTTTAATGTAATTTTGCAAGTGAATGCTTAAAGGTAAAAAAATATTATTGGGCATCACCGGTAGCATTGCTGCTTATAAATCGGTTTACATTGTCCGCCTCCTTGTAAAAGCCGGCGCTACCGTCAAAGTGATCATGACGCCTTCTGCAAAGGATTTTGTTTCCTCCCTTACTCTTTCCACCCTCAGCCGCCAGCCTGTTTTAACGGATCTTTTTGATGAAAAAAGCTGGGCTAACCATGTGGAGCTGGGCCGTTGGGCCGACCTGTTCCTGATCGCCCCGCTCAGTTGTAATACACTGGCAAAAATGGCTCATGGCCAATGCGATAATCTCTTACTCGCTATTTATCTTTCGGCTACCTGCCCGGTGTTATTGGCCCCGGCGATGGATGAAGATATGTGGCAACATCCTGCCACAAAAGCAAATTGCGCTACACTCGTTTCGTTTGGCAACAAGATCATTCCGGTAGAGAGCGGGGACCTGGCCAGTGGGTTGCAGGGAGAAGGCAGGATGGCTGAACCGGAGCATATCCTTGACTACCTCAGGACTAATTTTTTTTTGCCCCGCCCGCTAAAGGGTAAAAAAGCAATGGTTACCGCCGGGCCAACATACGAACCCATTGACCCGGTTCGTTTTATCGGTAATCGCTCATCAGGGAAAATGGGGATAGCCATTGCGAAGGAGCTTTATGATCGCGGGGCGGAAGTCACATTGATACTGGGACCTGCCACATCGGCTTCTTCATTAAATGGAATATCATTGATCCGCGTGAGCACGGCGGAAGAAATGTACAAAGCCTGTACGGGTACTTTTGACCATGCTGATATCGCTATCATGGCCGCGGCTGTCGCGGATTATGCACCGGAAAGCGTGGCAAAAGAAAAGATCAAGAAAAAGGATGCAAAACTGACCCTTGACCTGGTACGAACAAAAGACATTCTCAAAAGCCTGGGGGAAAGAAAAAAGACAGGACAGGTGCTGGTGGGTTTTGCGCTGGAAACAAATGATGGAAAAAAGTATGCCCTGGATAAGTTAACGGATAAAAACGCGGATTTGATCATATTGAATTCACTGAAAGAGGAAGGCGCCGGTTTTGGATATGATACCAATACAATTACTATATTCGGGAAAGGAGGAAAGGAATTCAGCTTTGATAATAAAATAAAGAATGAAGTGGCAAAAGATATTGTTGATACCATAATCCGACTTTACTATGCATAAAAGAAATTTAGTTACACTTGTTTTCGTAATGACCGCTATGTTCACTCGGGGGCAAGAGATTCAGGCACGCCTGACCGTGATAACCAGTAAAATAAGCACGCAGGTGGATAAAAAAGTGTTCCTGACCCTGCAGAACGCTCTGAGCACTTTCCTCAATAACCGGAAATGGACTCCGGATGCTTTTCAATCAACCGAAAAGATCGAGTGTAATTTTTTATTGAATATCGACCAGGATCTTGGCAACAATGAGTTTAAAGGAAAATTAACCGTACAGGCCGCCCGGCCGATCTATAATTCAACTTATGATTCTCCCATCATCAATTTCCTGGATGATAATATCGTTTTCCGGTACGTAGAATTTCAACCCGTCGAATTCAATGAGAACAGGATCCAGGGCAACGATCCCCTGGCTGCCAATCTTACAGCCATCCTTGTTTATTATGTAAATATGATCCTTGGGTTTGATTATGATTCTTTTTCTCTCCGGGGAGGTGATACCTATTTCCAAAAGGCCTGGAATATCGTGAATAATGCACCCGAGAATAAGGATATCACGGGATGGAAATCATTTGAGGGCCAGCGTAACCGGTACTGGTTGTCGGAGAACCTGAATAATAACAGGTTTGCCCTTATTCATGATGCCATGTATGCTTATTACCGCACCGGGATGGATCTTTTCTTCGAGAATGAAGAAGGCGCCCGCAACGGTATTCTCAATTGCCTGAATTATTTGAATACCATCAACAGCGAGAACCCCAATTCAATGATCCTGCAATTCTTTTTCCAGGGAAAGAGTACAGAACTGGTAAAAGTTTTCAGCAAAGCCACCGAAGCACAGAAATCCAGGGCTAGGGAACTGCTGGGACGGCTTGATATCACCAATGCAGCCGCCTATAAAGAAATATAATGAGAACCGCATGGCTAATACTTTATGTCTCGGTATGGCTGGCAAGTTGCAGGAGCGCTGATCATATCCCGGACAATGTATTACCCCAAAAGAAAATGCAGGCCATTTTATGGGATATGATGCGGGCCGACCAGTTCCTGGCTGATTATGTATTATCCAGGGATTCAACTAAGAATCGTAAAACGGAGAGCATCAAATTATACAAGCAGGTATTTGCTATCCACCATGTCAGCAAAGAAGAATTTCAGCGAAGTTTTTCTTTTTACAAATCACACCCTGCTTTATTAAAAGTGATCATGGATTCACTCAGCAGGTCCCCTTCATTGGCTCCTACTGAGATCGCCCGTCCCGACACCACGCAACCCGGGAATAAGGTGGTACCGTTAAATGATACATTGAAACCTGCCAAAAAAGTTAAGATAGTTCCTTTGAAATATTAATGAACGATGGAGATAAAAGTGAACCTGCCTACCGGCAGGCAGGTAGATAATAGTTCTTTACAGCCGAAAAGGTATTACGATTTTGAGGCGACTTTTATCTGTTTTTTCACGATAGCTATCGGGGTCAATTTTATCTATTATCTCCCTGCCAGACCTTCACACAACTTTCCTACTTTTACTTAAGGCTACAGGCCAAAAAAATAAATAATGAAAAAAATAGTTGCATCCGCCGATGAGGCTGTTTCAGATATCCGCGACGGGGCCACCATCATGCTGGGCGGGTTTGGATTATGTGGTATCCCGGAAAATTGTATTGCCGCGTTGGTCAGGAAAGGAATAAAGGGGCTTACCTGCATATCCAATAATGCCGGCGTAGATGATTTTGGGATCGGGCTCATGCTGAATCAAAAGCAGGTAAAAAAAATGATCTCTTCCTATGTAGGCGAGAATGCTGAATTTGAGCGGCAATTGCTCAGTGGGGAACTGGAAGTGGAATTGATACCCCAGGGTACTTTAGCCAGCCGTTGCCTGGCAGCGGGTTACGGAATGCCTGCTATATTTACTCCGGCAGGAGTAGGAACAGAGGTGGCCAATGGAAAAGAGACCCGTCATTTTAAGGATAAGGCCTATTTGCTCGAACTCGCTTTTGAAGTGGATTTTGCCATTGTTAAGGCATGGAAAGGTGACACGGAAGGGAATCTCATTTACAGGGAGACAGCTCGTAATTTCAATCCCCTGATGGCTATGGCAGGGAAAATAACGATCGCGGAAGTGGAGGAACTGGTTCCAGCGGGTGAACTTGATCCTGATCATATCCATACTCCCGGGATCTATGTACACCGTATATTTAAAGGGGTGCATTACGAGAAAAGAATTGAACAGAGGACAGTGAGGAAAGTTAATTAGGTCAAAAATAGTCAGATGGGTCATATGGGTCAAAATAGTAAAAGGTGTCAAATGACCTGTATGACCTATTTGACTCATTTGACTTTTTCCAGTCATCACCGATCAAATAAATAGATCATGGCACTTACCAAAGAACAAATTGCAAAACATATTGCCAAAGAATTACGGGATGGTTATTATGTCAACCTGGGAATTGGGATACCAACCCTGGTGGCTAATTATATTCCCGAAGGAATAAATGTAGTGTTGCAGAGTGAGAATGGTTTATTGGGAATGGGACCTTTTCCGTTTGAAGGTGAAGAGGACCCTGACCTGATCAATGCCGGCAAACAAACGATCACCACGGTGCCCGGCTCTGCTTTTTTTGATTCCGCCATGAGTTTTGGAATGATCAGGGCCGGTAAGGTTGACCTGACCGTGCTTGGCGCCATGGAAGTAAGTGAACGGGGTGATATCGCCAACTGGAAAATACCCGGTAAGATGGTCAAAGGGATGGGAGGGGCCATGGACCTGGTAGCCAGCGCCCGGAATATCATAGTAGCGATGGTGCACAGCAATCCAAAAGGGGGATCCAAACTGTTGCCGGAGTGCACGTTGCCCCTGACAGGTGTGAGATGTGTAAGGAAAATCGTTACCGATCTTGCTGAACTGGATATTACGAACGAAGGATTTAAGTTGATCGCAAGAGCACCGGGCGTCAGTGTGGAAGAGATTAAATCAAAAACAGCCGGAAAATTAATAGTGGAAGGGGATGTTCCGGAGATGATTTTTTAGACATTGCTTTTTGGGAATTTGTTATTGGGAATTAGGAATTAGGCCCAACAGAAGGATTTTCAGAATTTGAGTGATGCGGTCCCAAATTCCTAATAACAAATTACTAATTCCATTCTGCCTTTATTCGATTATTCGATCAGATTATTCTTCACGGCAAAGAACACAAGTCCAGCCGTATTCTTACTTCCAAATCGTTCCATGAGTCGGTCCTTGATAGCTTCCACTGTGCGGGGACTGATCTCCATTTTCTGGGCGATCTCCGCCGCGGTGAATTCCATGCAGATAAACCGGAGCACATCTCTTTCTTTATCACTTAAGGTGACCTCGTTGTTGAGGGAAGGAACAACTTTCTGGCGGGAATGTGATTTCTTTAGCAGGATCCGATTGACAAAATTATTGAGGTAATATCCTTTTTCCGCCACTTCCATGATCGCCCTTCGTATCTCCTGTGGTTCCGCGTTTTTTAGCAGGTACCCGTTGGCGCCGTTCTCCATCAGGTGATAAACAAACCGTTCATCCTCGTACATGCTCAGGATAAGCACTTTTACCTGGGGATATTGTTTGCTGATGATCTTGGTGGCCTCGATCCCGTCTTTACCCGGCATACGAAGATCCATGAGCACTACTTCGGGATCGGCTTCGGCCAGGCCATTCAGCAGGTCATCGCCGTTCTCAGCCTCCTGTACAAATTTGATATTGGTATAGGGTCGCAGGGAAAGGATCACCCCTTTTCGAAAGATCTTATGATCGTCTGCAATGGCTACCTTGATGATTCCCATAGTTATCAGAGATTGGATAAAATTAACAAATTCCGGCCACTTGGCTTCTTACTGGTACGGTTCATCCTTGGGCAACTCGATGGTTACCTTATAATAGGTCTGTGAAATATCCTTTTCAAAATTGATATGACCCGATACCAGCCGCAGCCGGCTGCTGATATTCTTCAGGCCCAGGCCGACATTACTTTTGTTCAGTTTCTCAAAATCGGATTGCACGATGCCCCGGCCATCATGGTGAATGCGCAGGTAGAATTTATCTGCATGTACATTCTGTGTCAGGTGAATAAAACTGGCGCTGCTGTGTTTGAGGATATTATTGATCAGTTCCTGCACAATGCGGAACATAACCAGTTCTTTTTCTCCTTTCAGCCGGTCCTTGTATTCATGAAAACGGCTGCTGGCATTGATCGCGCCCGAACCGCTGATCTTTTGGAACATATCGTTCACAGCCGATTCCAGTCCAAAATTCTTCAGAGTGGGTGGCATCAGGCTATGGCTGATATTACGCACCAGTTGTATGGTGTCGTCAATGATCTGCCTTGCCTGGAAGATGGATTGTAGCTGGGTGGCTTTATCCTGGTTTACTAGGTTCTCATTCAGGTAAAGTCTCGCCGTGGCCAATAAGGGGCCTGCATCATCATGCAGGTCGGCGGCCAACCTTTGTCTTTCCTCTTCCTGTAATTTAATAGAGGCGTTTAATAATATCTTTTGTTGTTCCTGTTCCATCTGCTGCAGTTTGGTCTGGTAGCGTATCACCCTTCGCTGGTGCAACACGATAAAGATGATCAAGCTCACCGTAAGCACTACCATCCCCAGGGTGCCCAAAAAAAGCACGGTGGAAACTCCGGATTGGGTGGTGGCTTGCAGGAAGAACATAATGGTTGGTGGTTGCAGTTTTAAATTATGTCTAGATAAGGTATAGATGATTGGGAAGAACTACTTGGTTTAGGCGGCTTGAAAGCATATAAAATTACACCAATAGATAATAATATATTTTTTAAAATATCTCCTATATAAGTAAAGTACCAGTAATTATGGATTTGCTCCCGATTGACACTATCTGCCAGAATATTAAAAAAGAAGGTACTGCCCAGGTAAACTAAAATTCCTACAATAATCCAAAACAAAGGATTATTATATCCGGTAGAATCATTAACATTTTTAAAATACTGGAAGAAATAATAGAAAATGAAGATAAAAATTAGAATAGTTTCAACACCAATAGGAATGGTATCTAATCTTTTTATATGAGTTGTAAGATAATAGGTTACTAAAAAAATCAAATATATTACGGATAGATAAATATTCAGGCGCCGAAACTTTTTATTTTCGATACTAAAATATAGGATTAATGCAAAAGTGGTATACTCAAAAAAAGTATAAGCAAGGTAATAGTCTTTCAGAATTGGCTTGCTTATTTCAGTTATTTCTGTATAGAAAAAATTCAAAAGGAAGAAAACAAAAGAATAAGCTATAAGAACAAATATGATCTTATCAAACCTTATCTTCTTTATATATAAGAAAACAAAAAGGATTGGGAGAAGAAAGGAAATGGTTAATGTATTAAAAAAAAGCTTTTCTATAACTTTGGATTTACTCCAAATATAGAAAAGCTTTCTAGTAAATTAAAATCTAGCCTAATTGGCTTAGTCTTCCCAGAAAATAATCATATTGTCATCATCAGGAAGTCGACGGGAATTTTTTGTGTTCTTTTTCATAACAGTAACGTTTTTAAGCCTTTCAAATCTGATTTGAACTGTAAATATTGACTATAGGCGGGGGGAATGCAATTGTGTCCCAGACACGTAGTAACCCATAAAAAGTCATACAATTCAGCAGGGTAAAGGATTTCAGCTATTTTTTATAGTAAAGATACCTTCAAAAAATACGTAAAATTTCTTAGTAAAAGACGTAATTTTACGGAAATAAAAATAGTAAGCTTACCAGGGAAATCACGATAAAATGGAGGGTTATTAACAGGCTGTGGATAAACAAAGTGGCCATTTTCAGGCTAATCAGAAGCTGAAAAGGGCTTTTAGCGAGATCGATGAAAGCTGAAAGATCTTAAGAAAAGAAGTTGATTGACATTGGATTTCGTTATGGCATTCAAAGGATTTGGAATTATATTCAGGACAGTTTCCAGGGCATTGGACGATTTTGAGGGGCTGATCCTCAGTCAATCAACTTGAACAAATATAGGCTTGTCCTGGGTTCCAGGAAAGAGCGCTGTTTCGTTATTTCGGGTCCCCAGTATTTACTGAACTTGTGGTATTATTCCGTATGCCAAATGAAAATATACGATTCATTTTATAGGAAATATCCGAATTCATCCAGAAAAAGCAGGTTTTAGCCTTAAACACGAATAAATAAAAGCAGAAAACCTGTTCTTATATATTCATTTAAAAGCCTGTTTTTCAAAAGACTTATACAAGGGTTAATAAAAAATGAGTACTTTTACGCAAGTCCCTATTAAATAAACTGTAAACCAATACTCCATGAGCACCCAGCAAATAAAGGTCGCGATCGCCGATGACCACCAGATATTCCGCGATGGCATCCGGATGGCGCTTAAAGACAAAGAATACCTGAAGATCATCTGGGAGGCCGTTGACGGTAAGGATCTTATGCACAAGCTGGAGCTAAAACTTCCCGATGTTATTTTAATGGATATCCGTATGCCGGAAATTGATGGTATCAATGCTATCAGTATCATCCGGAAAGAATACGAGGCGCTGAAGATCATCGTCCTCACCATGTACGATGACCAGGAAATGATCACCCGGATGATGGAAATGGGGGCCAATGCCTACCTCACCAAGACCACAGATCCCGAAGAAATATACCAGGCCATTCTGACCTGTATGAATGATGATTTTTATTTTAATGAACTGGTTAATAAAGCGGTGTTGCTGAAATTACAGCATAAGAAAACGGTGAGGCAGTTCTATCCCAATCCTGTCAAACTTTCTGAAAAGGAAATAAAGATCTTAAAACTGATCGCAGAGGATAAAACCACGGAAGAGATCTCGAAAGAAGTTTTTCTAAGCCCCAGAACCATTGAGACGATCCGGCAGAATATGAAACAGAAAGTGGGGGCCAAAACGATCGCGGGGCTGGTCATGTATGCGATGAGGAATAAACTGCTGGAATAAAAGGTCCGCCCCTCTAAATCTCCCCTAAACGCTTGCGCTAAAGCTTTATACTCTTGCGCCAAAGCTTCAGCGTCGGAGCACGGTAGCGCAAGGGGAGACTTCGAAGAAACTGGTAAACCAGAAAAATTTTTACAAAGCCGAGCATGAACAATATCAACGATACTTATTTTGATGGTTTCTACAAAGAGATCTGGCGCACCATTATACCTGATGAACTGACGGTAAAGGAAGTGGATTTTATGCTCTCCTATTTTAACCTGCAGCCGGGCGACAAAGTTCTTGACATGATGTGCGGTTATGGTCGCCACGCTATTGCCCTGGCTAAAAAAAGGATGGCGGTGATGGCCGTTGACAACCTGGAAGATTATATTATCGAGATCAGCGAGACCGCCGAAAAAGAACAGTTACCGCTGAAAGTGGTAAAATCAGATATATTGAAATATACTTCCAATGATGAATTTGAACTTGCCATCTGCATGGGCAACAGCCTGAATTTCTTTAATGCCGGGGATACCCAGAAGTTACTTTCCCAGATTTCTTCTCATTTGAAAAAAGGGGGCCATCTTCTTATCAATAGCTGGTCACTTGCCGAGATCGTCATTAAAAGCTTTAAGGAGAAAAGCTGGAGCATGATCGGTGAAACCAGATTTTTAACCGATAGTAAATACCTTTTTCATCCTGCCCGGGTGGAAACAGAGTCCATCCTTATGATGCCGGATGGAAAAATTGAAACAAAAACCGCCATAGATTATATTTATTCGATCAATGAAATAGAAATGATGCTGGACAAAGCCGGTCTTTCTTTCAAAGAGATCTACAGTATCCCAGGGAAGAAAAAATTTATACTGGGTGAACCCCGGGCTTATATAGTGGGAGAGAAGATCTAAATGGTAACTACTCCATGCCGTATCGCTACCATGGCAAGACCTACCCGGCTCTTTACATCTAATTTGGTGAACATTTGGTCCCGAAGGGTATCCACCGTACGGGGGTTCAGCCCCATTTGTTGCGCGATCTCCTTATAGGTCAGTTCGGAGCAGGCCAATTTCAAAAATTGCAATTCCTGGTCTGACAATATTGCTTTCTGCAGGCTCTTATTACCATCCGCACTATTGCGAAATAGGTTGACCAGTTTGCCGGTGGTATGATTCGAGTAATAATAACCAGATTGAACGACGGAATGAATGGCGAATTTTAACTCTGCCGGGTGAATATCTTTTTTTAAAAACCCTTTCACACCTGCCTGTAATAGTCGTATCAGCGAAAGCTCGGAATCATACATCGTCAGCATCAGCACGTGTACCTGCGGATAGTTATTTTGCATCCATTCTGCTGTCTCAAAACCATCCATATCCGGCATATTCAGGTCGAGGATCGCCACATCCGGTATTAGATTCTCTTTCATGCTGTTGGTCAGTTCTCTCCCAGTACCTGAATGGTGGATGACTTTACAATCGCCAAAACTATCGATAAGGGTGGCCAGGGCATTGCGGAGCAGAGCATGATCATCTGCCATGGAGACTTTTATAATCGGGGTGCTATTTTCCATATTTATTAAAAGGGAATAGTAAATAAAAGTGTTGTTCCGCGACCCGCCCTGCTATTGATATGCATAGATCCTTCCAGTATTTTTATCCTTGTTTCCATGTTTTTTAATCCCGCTCTCCGTTCAGAGGTTGCTTTATCGGGGTCAAAACCTTTTCCGTTATCACCAATTGTAATATAAAGTTCATGGTTATTAAAATGAAAATTCATTTCTGCCAGGCTCGCTTTAGCATGTTTAATGATATTGTTAAATGACTCCTGGATTATGCGAAAAACGATCAGTTCCTTTTGAGCATCCATATAGACAGGGTCGCCTACAACGGCAAAGTTTAAATTGAAGACACCGGTTTGACGGATGCGGGCCACTTCATCTTCGACTGCTTTGATCAATCCGTTTTGAATGATCACATCGGAATTGAGGCCCTTAGATATATCACTGAGATCATGGATTGATTTACCAAGAAGTTCAATGGAACTATTAAGTTTAATTTCCGACTTTTCCCTATCCTTCCATTCTAATGTATTTAAATTCAGTTTAGCCAATGTAAGAGAAAGACTGATATTATCGTGAATTTCACGGGAAATATTCTGGAATGTTAGTTCCTGCATTTCCAATTTGGATTTCATCAAATTTCTTTCATAATCGGCTTGTATTTTGTCTAGCTTTTCCTGGTAGGCGATCTGTTTTTTCCGGTAAAGAAAAAGTATGGTCAGAATAAAGCCTGCCATCAGGAGTATCAGGAAAGTTGTAACCAAAAGCAGCGTTGTTAAATTGTCAGAGTTGTTTTGCATAGGAATGCTTTTGCAAAAGAAATGAATAGAAAGCTAAAAGAAATATAGTGAACACCATACATCATGTGGTATAATCCCTTATAGTTGATCGCTAAATTATCTCCTATTAATAGAAATGGGAGAGATACGACACAATAAATGAATATACCTGTTGTGATCCAGAAAGCTGGACTTTTGGACAATATTTGGGAGGCCTCTTTTGTGAAAAGTTCATAAAAGTAAATTAAACATGGAATTAATAGAAGAAAAAACTCAACAATATTAATTTGGAATGATAATTTTATTATCTGGTTTCTACTAAATTCTGGATCTGTTATTTTAATAAAAAAAATTGATGATAGAATAAAGATGGGTAAGAAGGAAATCCTCATCAATAATTTAATAATTTTAGCATTTAAAATTTTTAAAAAGAAATAATAAAATATGATAAATTCAACTAAAGCAAAGACGGTATTCCAAACTTCGTCAAATACTGCAGCTGATCGGCCATGTAAATCTTTTATAACGTAAATTATTGGGAGTGCTAGAAAGAAAATTAAGGAAAGTGAAATGTAAAGTAAAAAAGAAATGTATGTTTTTTCTTTTCTATAAAATTTTATCCCAATTATAAGTGCTATAATTATACAAAATAATAATATAAACTTTGTATAATATTCCTCGTTCCATAGCTCGAACAATCTTTCCCATTTAGTTTTATCCATACCTGCAAATTTATCTCCGATTTATACTACCACGTAATTATTGTTGTCAGGAAAAAACATTTAAAAACGGGGTTTTCCTCGCTTCCTATCAAAAAATGAGCAACAATTTTGATTAATACGGGCTTTTGAAAGAAAATAAACTACAATAAAATTTGCTGACTAATCAGCAAATGAATAGGAAAGAACATTTTTTTCATAGCGTTTTTCCCTTGGTTATAGCCCCCTCCTCGTCATAGGTTTGAAGCATCATTGGCCAATGAGCCGGGGATGCCGAAAACCGGGTAACAGAGTAGGGAAATCATTTAA
>JADGPW010000156.1 GCA_017882265.1 Chitinophagaceae bacterium
ACCGAACGGGGAAAAGAGATCCGGAAAGCATTTATTCCCAGGGATAATAAGCATATTCTTTTATCTGCAGACTATTCCCAAATAGAATTAAGGATAGTGGCCGCTATCAGTGGCGATAAAAATATGTGTGACGCTTTTCGAAAAGGAACCGATATACATACCGTGACTGCATCACGGGTATATAATGTTGCTGAAAAAGAGGTGACCAAAGAAATGCGGTATAAAGCCAAGAGTGTAAATTTTGGGATCATCTATGGTCAGGGAGCATTTGGATTGGCGGATAATCTTGGCATCTCAAGAACAGAAGCAAAAGAGATCATCGATAACTATAAAAAAGAATTTCCGGGTATTCAGAAATACATGGATGATACGATCAATTTTGCCAGGGAGCATGGGTATGTACAGACCCTAATGGGAAGAAAACGCTGGTTAAGAGACATCAACTCGGCAAATTTCACAGTGCGTGGCTTTGCCGAACGAAATGCTATCAATTCACCTATCCAGGGAACTGCCGCTGATATGATCAAACTGGCGATGCAGAAAGTGCATACGGCCATGAAAAAAGAAAAGATGCAGAGCCGGATGATTTTGCAGGTGCATGATGAACTGGTATTCGATGCTGTGAAACCGGAAGTAAAAGAACTAAAACCATTGATATTGGAGTTCATGCAATCGGCGTTGCCACTCCCTAACAAAGTGCCGGTGATCGCTGACTGTGGTGAAGGGGCGAATTGGCTTGAGGCTCATTAAGATAAAACGGGATGTCTCAAAACTGGTTATATTAAATTGCCGGCAAGGGTGGGAGGACAGTAAGAGTTAAATTCAAATTAACGATTCCTTACCGTCTTACCACCAAATAATCAATTTTTGAGAGCCTCATTTTAAGGCAGTCTGCGCGGCAAAGCATTCATCAAAAGACGCAGAATCATTTTTGTCTTTTTATTGCCTTTTCATATATAGCGATCCACTCTTCAGGGGTCACTTTTGCCGCAAGCTCACCTATTAGTTTATATGGTATTTGTTCTGGTTTTTTGAAGCGGATACAACTCTTTCCCATATCCAGCTTTGTTGTTACCTGCCTGGCATATTCTTTTGTGAACCAATCCAGCAACTTTTTATTGGCATATAATCCCATATGATAAAGCGTCACGGAATTCTTTTGTGAGGCAAGATTCATAAAACCGAGTGGTAGCCTGGGGTCACAATGATAACCGGCAGGATACAAGGAGTGGGGGACCACATAACCGATCATTCCATACGCCATAACTTCCTTGAACCCCTTAGGTAAATTGTTTTTAATTTCTTTCCTGAGCTTGCTTATAACAACCCTCCTATCCTCCGACAATTCGTTGATATAGGCATCTACCGTTGTTGCTTTTGATTGCATGGTATTATTTGTTTGATCCTTTGTTTTTATTATTTCGCCGGAACACTGTGAAGCGCTATCCTGTTTCCTTCCGAATCTAAAATAACAGCCATATACCCATAATCCGGGGATATTTCTGTTTTGGGAACCAGGATTTTTCCCCCGGCAGCTTCTACTTTATCCAAAACAGTTTGCACGTCTGGGTTCCCGTTCAGGTAGATCAAAGGACCATCGGTAGCAGATGGTTTATGAAAGCCTCTGCTGTCAAGCAGGGCGCCTCCTACCCCGGTCATCATATCATCCAGCGGGAACATTCTCATCTTTATATTAGGAAGGTCCAAAGGCACAAGGGATACTCCGAAGATAGCTTCATAAAATTTTGTGGCCCGGTCAAGATCGGTGGTTCCTATTTCAAACCAGCTGATTGCATTGTGCATATATGTCGGTTTACCTGTTAAATTGATATTATTGATTTATATCTTTGCCATCTTTCAATTTAGCGATCTGATCCCCCAATGTTTTTTTAGCGGCATCATTAGGTGCCTGTGTCATCGCTTTATCGGCATACTCAAGTGCATTTTTAAAATCGCCTTTTGCAGCATAGCCAAACATTAATCCATTGTTGACAGCAAACACGTCGCCGTATTTTGACCGGGCGGCCATTAAAACTTCCAATGCCTTGTCATTCCTTTTCTGAGTGATCAGTGCCCGGCTATAGGCAATATACTGGGCGACCGTTGCCATGGTTAATGCTTCCGTCATGACTGAATCCGCTTCCTTCAATCGGTTTAATTTTTCATAGGCCGTAGCCAGGGTTCTGAAAGTGGAATAGCTTCTGAATGATGCAGCCCGCTGGCTCCAGCTTAATGCTTCTTCAAGATTGATATTTTTATTCAAACAATAATTTGCTGCGGCTACCAGGTTAAGCTGGTTAAATCCCTTCTGACCAGTAACCTGTTCTCTCAGCCTCGCTATCACAATATTATCTACGTCAACATCGATTTTAAAGGGGATCATCAGCTTTTCCCATAGCAAGGCAATGGTGCAACTCTTTTCTTTATGGTCAATAAATTCATACTTCAGAAACTCTACACTCTTATCCAGCGCAACCGGTTTTACAGTTACTCTTAGCGCATCATATTTCTGTTCATAAAAAAAGCTACCCCACGAGTTATATTGATTGGAAAGAATAAGTATCACACTGTCCGGCCAGACTGCCATAGATAATCCATACGTGCCAGCTTTTACATTTTTACCTTCCAGTTTTACATCGTGCTCAAATGTAATAGTAGTGTTCTCATTGGCTCCTGCCCTCCATGGACTTGTATTCTTATTGGTAATTAAGCTGCCGGTACTGAAACCATAGGTTATCAGGGTGCCCCATATTTTACCCTCCCGTCCATTTACATCAGGCCTTGAGTAGTCGATAGTAATATCGGTAATCCCCACACTTTCGGTAATTTTTGCCCTTGGATTGCCGCCGCTCGGGGGCAGATCCATTTGTGCTGACACGGTCTGTAAATAGAAAATTGAAGCGATAAAAAGAAAGATCTTTTTCATAAACAGTTTTTAAATGAGTGTGGGTATAAAAATAAACCTTGTCCTACAAACCTAATTTTGTTTCTTTCAATCCCCTGCCCTGAATATATTCAAGTAATTTTTTTGCATCATCTCCTCCTTTCTGCACATGGTGCAGGAAAGTAAGCCCATGTGGACCCCTGGCATGCAGGTAGCCGGGAAAGGCTTCAAGATACGTTTTTACGATTGAGGTTTTCCCAAGCATAGTCAAGACAAACAAATCAGTCCTGGCGCCCAAATCAATTAAATAAGTGGCAATCTCTTATTTCCCATATGGCCGCCACCTTCTAAGGTCGTCTCAAAATCACCGGCACTAATTATCGATTGCTGAAGAAATTTTTTCCAATCCATTTTTCTCTTCAAGATCATGAAAAAGAATGGAATACCTGAACCGCTTATCATTTCTTTCTCCCATTCTCAAGATCATATTGAGTTTCCCAGGTCAGTCCATTATCTTTTGAAATCTTTCCATATTGGCGGACTTATTGGTATACCGGGTAGCTTAAATAAGGAAATCCGGGATATTGAGCTTCCCCAACACCCCGGATTAAAATGACAGGAGGTAATTAACAATGGAGTACTAATAGGCTCCTTGTCAATGCCAACCGTTAAATATTATCGGTTACCGCCACCACCTTGTGGGCGTTGTGGACGGCGCATAGAAGGTTCAATATCCTTTTTCCATGACTCATACTGCCCTTCCGTTAATAATTTCTTTAGTTTTTCATCCCTGGCATCCGTGATCGGTTGCATTTTTGCCTGCATGGCCTGGAAGTCAGGTCTTTCCCCGGCGGGGGTATTGGCCATTATTTCTTCCCTCATTTTATCTGTTGCCCTGTAATATTCAGCAAATACAGAATCAACATTGGTCGCAACCTTGGAATCCAGTTTAAAGGCGCTGTCCAGTTTAGCGTGAATGATAGCCACTCTTTCTGCTACTGTACGGCGTTGCATGCCTCCCTGGGCATTTACTGTTACTGCCAATGCAAACGCGGCAAGCAGTAATAAGGACATTTTTTTCATTATAACATTTTTTTAGTGATAAGTAGATGTTTATTAAGACGTATCGTATTAGTAAAACATGCGGTGCCGCCTGCGTATTTTAGGGCCTGGTAAGCAGGAACTTAAACAGCGCTGCCCATTTGGCGGAACTAATTTATCTTGCATCTCCTAATTATCAAAAAAACTTATGGAATACGCTAAACTTGTTGCCGTAACCGGCCTTCCGGGATTGTTCGAACTGATCAACAGCAAAACTGACGGAGCCATTGTACGGTCCCTGGAGGACAAATCAACCCGGTTTGTGTCCAGCCGCATCCACAATTTTACTCACCTGGAGAGTATTGAAATATATACCACCGGGGATAATGTGAACCTGGTGACTCTTTTTAACGCGATGGAAAAGGCGTCTGACAAGCTCCCCGATGACAAGGATCCAGTCGCTGTTAAAATATATTTCGAAAAAGTGTTTCCCGAACTCGATTTTGAAAGGGTGTATGGAAGCGATATGAAAAAAATGATAAAATGGTTTGTTGTATTGAAAAAGAATGATGTAGAGATCAAACTTTCTGAACAACTCGAGGAAGAGCCCATAGTAATCGAAGAGAAAGAAGAACCAGTGGTTAAAGAAACTCCTTCAAAAAAAACGTCCAAAACAGCCCAGGCCATGGGTACTGAAGAAAAGTCCGGAGAAAAGCCTTCAAAGAAACCTGCTTCAAAGAAAAAATAAACAGGTATTACTTAAAGTAGCTAAAACTCCCTGGTTGGCTATTTACCTAAGAGGCCAGATAACGAAGCCTGGTAAGGGACTCCGATTTCAGTTTTATATAAATTGATGACTTGCATGAACTACAGCGCCGAAATTCAAAAACTCCAAAGGCATTTTATTCCACGTGATTTTATTATTACCGATTGGGAAAGTCTTGAGCCCTATTTTAAAGCCCTGGAAGAGCGATCAATTACAACATTAGCTGATCTGGAGCAATGGCTGAAAGATGCGAGCGAAGTGGAGGCCGTGGTAAGTGAGGACGCCTGCTGGCGGCAGATAAAAATGACCTGTGATACAGAGAATAAGGAACTGGAGGCTGCTTTTACTTTCTTTATGATGGAAATTCAGCCAAAGATCCAGGCTTATTCTGATAAATGTAACCGCAAACTGGTTGATTGCCCCTTTACCAAACAACTTGATCCTCACAAGTATTTTACATACCTGCGTAATGTTAAGAAGAATATTGACCTTTTCCGTGAAGATAATATTCCGATCCAGGCTGAATTAAATGTGATGCAGCAACAATTTGGAGTCATTGCCGGAAAGATGACGATCCAGGTGAATGGGCAGGAATATACTTTACAACAAGCTGCTAAATTCTTAGAAGACCCTGATCGCAGTCTCCGGGAAGAAGTCTATCGTAAGATCAGCGAGAGGAGATTGCAGGATAAAGAACAGCTAAATGAGTTGTTTTCTTCTTTACTGAAGAAGCGTCAACAGGTAGCTGTAAATGCCGGTTTTAAAAACTACAGGGATTTCCGGTTCATTGAGCTTGGCCGGTTTGATTACAGTAAGGAAGATTGTTACCAGTTTCATGAATCAGTAAAATTACATGTGATGCCGCTGGTAAACCAGATCTATGAAAACAAAAAAAGAAAATTGGGGTTGGAAACTCTTCGTCCCTGGGATATAGAAGCCGAACCTCCAGGTATTCAGCCTTTACGCCCTTTCAAAACCGGGGAGGAGCTAACTGAAAAAACGATCCGATGTTTTAATGAACTCCGGCCTTTTTTTGGAGACTGCCTTAATAAAATGAGGGTAATGGGTCATCTTGATCTCGAGAGCAGAAAAGGAAAAGCTCCGGGTGGTTATAATTGTCCATTAGCAGAAAGCGGGGCTCCTTTTATATTTATGAATGCCGCCGGCCAGTTGGATGATGTAACGACAATGGTACATGAAGGTGGTCATGCTGTTCATTCCTTCCTGGCCCATGATCTGGAACTGACAGGATTTAAAGAGTACCCGACCGAGATAGCCGAAGTGGCCAGTATGGCTATGGAATTATTCAGTATGGATCATTGGCAGGTATTTTTTGACAACAAAGAAGAGTTGACACGGGCCAAAGAGCAACAACTGGAAAGGGTGATCACTATCTTCCCCTGGATCGCCACCATTGATAAATTCCAGCATTGGATATATGAAAATCCCAACCATTCCCTGGAACAAAGAGCGGATAAATGGTTGCTCATCCTGGAAGAATTTTCTTCACCGGTGATCAATGTAGAGGGGCTTAACGATTACCGACGCTTTGCCTGGCAACGTCAATTGCATTTATACGAAGTGCCCTTTTATTATATTGAGTACGGAATTGCGCAATTGGGCGCTATCGGTCTCTGGCATCAATACAAGCAAAACCCGGATAGTGCGATCAGTAACTATATGAATGCCCTTGGACTGGGTGGTACAAGGACATTGCCGGAACTATTTAAAGCAGCCGGTTTACAGTTTGATTTTTCCCCAGGCCATATAAGTCAATTGATGTTATTTGTAAAAAAAGAGATGGAATCATTGTAGGGAAAGATAAACATGTGTCGTTCAGCATAAATCCATTTTTGCCTCTAAATCCCTATCCCTGTATTTATAGCCTTTGTTTAAAAGAAAGAATATTTTAGAAAATACCACAAAAGTTGTATGTCTTAAATGCGGAAATATGATAGCATGCCCCTATTTTTGATACAGAAAACAACAAGTGCAGACCCAGCACTTTCATATAGCTACTAATCAGAGCCTTAACCAAAAAAGTCCCAATGTGTCTACACTGGGGCTTTGTTTTACCCCCTGTCCCCCTAAAGGGGGAACCCAGGTTGAACATTTTGTATTGCTCCCGCAAATAATAATAGACGACTATTATTATTAAACATCAAAACAAATGTATAATTAACTCTAACTACTATTTATCAGTTTCTAATATATTAGGAATGATGCGATCTGGGTACCCCTTTAGGGGGACAGGGGGTTAGTGCTGGGGTTTACAATTCCTACATACCCCCTCCGCCACTACCTCAACATGAGAAGATGTGTATCCTTTTGGAAATTTTAATGCCGGGGTCACTACATCATCAAGACAATAGGTTATATGGCAAACGGTACAAACAAAATGAACATGATGATCATGATGATGCCCCCCTGAACATTCATCCTTGCACAATGCATATCGAATCGAATTGTCTGCAGTTGGAATAGTATGGATAATGCCTTTATCAACAAATGTTTGTAGCGTACGATAAATGGTCACCCGGTCGAATTTTTCGCCGACCTTTTTTTCAATATCGCCATGTGCCAGGGCCCCTGCTTGTTCCAGGAAGAGATGAAGTATCCTTTTCCGGCCCCCGGTAATACTCAGGTTGTTTCTCGTCAGTATTTCGGTTGCCTGGTTATCTATTTGGACCACTGTCTGTTTTGCCATGATCATTTACAAATTTATGATAGATAACATACTACAATATAAATGGTTCATTGCTTTTCTCTTAGTAATTTCCTGGCTTCCCGTATGAGCTGGTTGGCCTCACTTTGCTTAAGGCCATCATATATTTCTCTGACATTCCCATTCCGGTCCACCAGGGCCCAGAATTGGGTATGAATAAATTGTTCATCAATGCTTTTGAGATTATTGGAAGGATCGTCAAGTGTATAGCTAACTCTTGCCATATTATACAAACTATCTTTTCTTCCCGTTAAAAATATCCACCGGTTGGTATTAACCCCTAAGGAATCAGCGTATTTCTTTAGTTGAGCCGCCGAATCTGTTTCGGGATCACAGGTATGAGAAAGGATCAGGAAATCATTTTCATTTTTTAGCTGCTCGTAGACAAGTTTCATATTATTATTCATCAAAGGACATATGCTTTTACAGGTAGTGAAAAAGTATTCAGCCACATATACTTTGCCGGCCACATTTTTTTCCGTTACTATTTTACCATCCTGGTTGGTAAATGCAAATGGCCTTATATAACTGATAGGGTTCACTTTTCTTTTTGTAAACCCGGGAATAACCTGTGTCAGCACCAGATAAAAACCGGTAGCTAGCAAGATGAAGAATCCTGTATAGAACCATCCTTTTTTTGACATGCAATATTATTTTTTAACCCAAAGTTACCCCGACAAAAAGATTTCCCGGTTTTTTCCGGGATCCGATCTCTTATTTTGCAACTATGTTGCTTTTTTAATACCTTTGCATTAATCATGAGATATAAAATAAACTGGGATGCTTTAGGGATTGGCACCTCGCTTATCTGTGCTATTCATTGTGCTTTATTACCGCTTTTCCTGAGCAGTCTTCCGCTCCTGGGCATCAATATCATTGATAACATCTTCTTTGAGTGTGGGATGATCTTACTGGCGCTTGGCATCGGGTCTTTTTCCCTGTACCATGGTTATAAAAAGCATCATCATAACCCCTTACCCCTTTTTCTTTTTTTTGCTGGATTTGCTTTTCTCGTGTGCAAAGAAATTTTTATACATGCTGAGACCTGGCTATTGGTTCCTGCCGTCATCCTGATTATCTCCGCACATCTTCTAAATTTCCGGTATGGCAGGGTGCCTCATCCTGGCCTATCCAAAGAGGTTGAACATTAGCCGATTTACCCATGCTTTGTGGTTTTTGAATTACCTTGGATAAAAGTTCTGCGATGAAAAAGTTTTTTCTTGTCCTTTTCCTTTTTACATCTGCCCGGGTCTTTGCACAATCAAAAAATGAAATCGCGATCCGTCATTTATTAACTGAACAATCTGCCGCCTGGAATCGTGGCGATATTGAAGGGTTTATGAAAGGTTATTGGGAAAATGATTCACTGATGTTTATTGGCAAAAGCGGTATCACTTATGGATGGAAGAATACGCTAAGTAACTATAAGAAAGGATACCCGGATACCACAGCGATGGGTAAATTGTCCTTTGATATTATTAAGGTAAAACCACTTTCACACAATTATTATCACATAATTGGCAAATGGCACCTGGCACGAAGCATAGGCGACCTGGCCGGTCATTTCACCTTGTTATTTCAAAAAATAGATGGCTATTGGGTCATTATCGAAGATCACAGTAGTTAGTCTTCACATTTAAATCATTTTTATATGCCCCTCATTATTATTGGTATTCTTGTTTTGATCGCTGCTATTTTTTTGCAAAAAAGTTCCGAATATGGCCATTTTACAAAAGTAGTAAGGCTTATTGCCATCCTGTTAGTACTTATAGGGGTGCTGACAAAATGCATTGTGGAGATTGGGGCCGGAGAAATCGGCGTAAAAACATTGTTTGGGAAAGTACAAAATGATGTACTGGCCAGTGGTCTGCATTTTGTCAATCCGCTAGTCGTAATCAAACGGCTGGATATAAAAACCCAGAACTATACCATGAGTGGCATACATGATGAAGGCACAAAATCCGGAGATGATGCCATCCGTGTTTTAACCTCCGACGGATTAGAGGTCACGATCGACCTTACTGTATTGTACAAGCTACTTCCCTCTGAAGCCCCACGTTTGCTAAGGGAAACCGGTGATGACTACACAGACAAGATCGTACGACCCGTGACAAGAACCAAGATACGCGACAACTCAGTGTATTATGAAGCCATTGCCCTGTACTCCACCAAACGTGATGAGTTTCAACAACGCATTTTTTCCAGTATTGACAATGATTTTAAAAAAAGAGGACTCATATTAGAACAGTTGCTGGTAAGAAATATAACATTACCACAATCTGTAAAAGAAAGCATCGAACAAAAGATCAACGCCGAACAGGATGCGCAGAAAATGGAGTTCGTATTGCAGAAAGAAAGACAGGAAGCCGAAAGGAAAAGAGTGGAGGCACAGGGTATTGCGGATTACCAGCGTATCATTAACACGGGGTTGACCGATCAGCAATTACAATACGAACAGATAAAAGCCTACCTGGAACTTGCCAAATCACCTAATGCAAAAACGGTCATCATGGGGAAGAGTAATGCACCCATAATATTAGATGGTAAAAATTAATTAGCTGCGTTTCGACCCTTTATTCTTATTGAAACCAGCCTTTAATAGGTGTAATAATAACGGAATAGGGCTAGTCTTATTTCCAGATATTATATAAATATCGCAGTAAAAGTAATAGCGAGATCAGCATGCCGGCATAGAAAATAATGGTATAGATAAAAGGGTGGTCATCCCGGTAGCCCAGTTTAAAATAAATGCCGGCCATAGCGCAGGTTATCATCCAAAGCAAGCCCAGGCTAATCGAGTTGAGCACTCTAATAAGAAATTTTTTGACATCCGGATCCCAGCCCCGTTCCATGATCATTGTAATTTGAGATCATGTAAGTTACATAATTCAAGAAGCCGGTAATAATCCCCTTAATGAATGAGCAGGTCTTTAAACATCAGCGAATCCCCATTAAATACATTGAAATCAACTTTGGAAACAATACCATTTACCCGGCCTTCCTGGCTATGTTGCCAAAAGATCCAGCCCCGGCTTATTCGGGGCTGTTCGGGCTGGTAATAATGTGCTACCCATAAAGGATATTCGTCAAATTCGCTGCCGAGGTTACGGTTATAAAAATCTACGTTCGTATAAATGATAGGTTTCACATGGTAATAATTCTCTACTACCTCCAGCCATTTTTTTATTTCTTTGATAACTTGTGCCGGCATGGCGCCATTCAATTGCTCGGCATCCAGCACTGGTGGAAGATCGCCGGGCTCCAGCTCTACATTGCTGATAAAATTTTCGGCCTGCATCCTGCCGTCTTTAGATCCTATAAAAAAATGATACGCGCCCCTGATAATTCCCTGGGCCTTTGATCTTTTCCAGTTCCGGTGGAATTGTTCATCCGTGTTCCCTATTCCTTCTGTGGCTTTTATAAAAGCAAAGCCCAATTGAATGTTTTTTACTTTCATCGCCTGTACTTCTTCCCAGGCAATAAGGTCCTGGTACTTTGACACATCAATGCCATGTATCGGATAATTTTCGGGGATCAAAATGCCAAATTCCGGGTACCGGGTAAATTTGGCTTTTCGGTACCTCAACCATTGGGCAATCATCACGGCTGCGACAGCTATTATCGTAACGGACAGCACGGCAAAAACCAACCGGCGCATTCGTTTCTTTTGTTTTCGTGATGACATAAGGGATTCGATCAGCAGAACAAATATAAATGGTGGTAAAATTGTAAAATGTTAATTCAGCGGGCGCACCTATGACAAATTTTTCCCTGCCTAAGCATCTTCTCGAAAGTCAAATCCCGGTTTATTTGCAAAAAGATCAAATAAGTGTTATTTTGTTTCCCTTCTATTTAAACCAAAACTATTATTATGCAAAAACTTACAAGGTTAGAGCTCAAATCATTTATTTTATTTCTGATCGCCCTGCTAATCATCCCATTTAGCCAGGCCCAGTCTTTTCACAGAATCGATCCGGGTAAAGACACTATCTCAAAAACTGATGTGATAGGGGCCAGGAACACCTACCTTAATAATTTAAGGGGCTTTGGTAAAAAAGCAACAGAACGGATCAATCTGCCGGTTGATAAGTTAAAAGAGATCATGGACGCCTGCGCGGCAAATAACATCACCGATATTTCCGTAATAGTCATCACGCTCAGGCAAACTGATCTCCCTCATTTCCGCCAACACAATCCCTCGGCATCAGATGCTGATCTTTTAGGAAGCCAAATGCTCGTATTCAGGATCCCCCGCCGTGCTTTTGCAGGTGCTATGGGAGCAAAGAGTAGTGGATCAAATAGCAACCCGCTGATGATGAGCCTGCTATCTTCGGGATTATTCCTTTTAGATGCCCCTTATGCAGATCTGCCCTGGGGATCCGATGACCTGTTTTTCAGTTTCGGTGGTATTTGCCCGCCGCCAACTTCCTGCGACTAAGATTTATTTCCCTCTTATATGGTATCCTCTTCCTGACTATGTTCAGGAAGAGGTTTGTTTTTTTTACCGAAAAATCTTGACAATGATAAGCGGCTCCGTACCGTTATTAAATGCCTTGATAACAAATAACGGATCAGCCGGTGCTCCAGGAAATGATGAATGGGTAATAGCAGAGATATAATCACGATCTTGATCAGCCATACCTTCCAGGGTTCTCCATGCGTGATCCCGTGAATCCAGGTGTCAAGCAGTAAAATAATAAACTCAAACAGGAAGATCAGTGATAAAAATCCCATTACCCGGATCGTGAAGGTGGATACTTTAAACATGCCGATCATGATCAGCAGCACAAAGGCTGTTACTACAATAATCGTGATCAGCATATATTGAAGGTTATACTTACGTTGCAAAAGCTGTTTGGCGAGTTCGGCCTGTTGCTCCTGCCGTTTTGTTTCCTTATCTATTTCAAGTAAGGCAAGGTCTTTTTCTTTTGCTAACTGATCCGCATTGTCCTTGTATTGATCATAAAGAACATTGTAGGCAAAGGCCTGCTGGTAGGCTCCCTCTTGCTCATAAAGTTTTTTCAATTCATACGAATTTGATTTGAGTCCGGACAGATCTGCTGTTGACTTTGATAATTCCATTGATTTCTCATAATAGGTAATGGCCGCGGGAACATTTTTAAGTTGTTGAAGACATTGGGCAAATTCAACAAAGAAATTTTTCCTGGCACTCTGGTCATACCCGGTATTAAAAGAGGTTTCGGCCTTTTTAAAATACAGAAGTGCCGTATCCAGGAGGCGGCTGTCCCCCAAACGAAGACCGCTATACAGGTAAATTTCGGCCATCATCCAGTTCAGGTAGTCGGGCCCCGTATTCATAAAAACATTCTTCAGCTCCTGTTGTTCATCAAGGTAGGATACCAGGTAGGCCGGGCTTTCCTGCAACAACATATGAGAAAACAATATCTGCTCAGCTTCAATTTTCAGGGAAGTATTGTGCAGGGAATCGGCCAGTTGAATGGCCAGTTGCAAATACTCTTTACCGCCTGTGTAATTAGACCGTTTTGCCAGGAAAATATAATCAGCCACCTCCCCGGTTTGATCCTTATTTTTTTTATTGATTGCCAGGCTCCTGAATACGTATCGCCGGGCTTCGACATCGTTCCCAAGTTTTTTGTAGAGATTAGCAATGGCGTGAAAAACGGGCGGTAATAACGATTCATCTTTATGACGCCCGGCTATATCATTGGCATTATTATAATTTTTAAAAGCCATCAGCATATCTGCTTTATCCAGGTACACATTTCCCAATTGGATGGCGCAGATGACTTTGGCGGAATCGTTATCGGTGTTCAATGCCGTTGTAAACCCCAGGTTCGCATTTTTTAACGCCTCATCCAATTGCCCATCAGAACTATTCAACGCGGCCAGGTTGGAAGAGGCCATGGCCAAATAATCATAAAGGTTGTTTGCTTTCGCATATTCAAGCGCCCTGTTGATATAAAGAGTGATATTCTGGGAGCGGTCCTTTGTTTTATTCAATGCCTGGGTATAACGGTAACCTGCATTGCCAAAAAAAGCCGCCAGTACCAGTTTTTGGTTCATGGTCGCTTCCGCCAGCATGATCTGTTTTTCGATAAGGCTATCGCCTTTTGAAAAATTTTTGTTAGCGTAATAGTAATCGGAAAGTGCTCCCAGGCTTTTTATACGGTCTTCATCGTTAATGGCCTTATTATAGCGTTGATACAGACTGTCTTCGACCTTTTGCTGACTCCGGGATAAACAAGGGATAGCAATGGCCACTACGATCAACCATTTACGGATCAGTGTGTTCATAACCAATTTGTTCCTGCTAACGTAATGCGATGGCGTTGCCGGCATGTAATAATTTCGTAAAAGTTAAGTAAAGTTTCAGTATTTCTCTGAAGAGCTTGGCGATTGAGAAAGGGCAATATGTGGTAACTGGTTGCTGGTTACTGGTTGCTGGTTGCCGAATAATTCAAACCATTCCCGATTTTCAATGTACTACGGTTAAATTAAATCCAGGTGTGATATTAACTATCGCTCCGGATTGAATACTGATACTCCGGCATGTTCTGTTTGAATTTAAGTTGACAGTACCCGTATTAATGATCACATCCATCGTGGGATCATCCGGTACAGTACCGCAACTCCAGTTTCCTGCCGTTTCCCAGGCAGTATTTACGGCGCCCGTCCAGGTATTTGTAGTACAAGCGGCTGTTGTATAATTTATTGTAAGTGCAGTAGCGGTAGGGTCTTGTTCCCTGGATTTAAATCCCCTTGCAGATTGAAGAGAAGATTCGTTTCCTCTCAGCACCCAGCCAAAATTGCTGGCAGGTGCATTTACCCAACCTTGAACATCTAAAACTAATTGTGCGCTGTTTGGAAAGGTATAACTCCCCAAAGCATCGACAGTAACTGAAGAGGAAACGGTGGGAGAAAAACTTGCCCCCGCCGATGCCCAGGAAACTGCACATGCTGATACTCCATCAAAAAAACTACAAGTCCAGGTTGCATCATTTAATGTGGCCGGAGCGCCTGACCCTGAACTAACCGATGTGCCTTCTCCCCAATCGGCAATGCATTTGTGCAGCTCAACTAAATTAGAAGGCCCTGCAAAAGGCTTATGTGAACAAATAACATTCAGGATTACACTATTGATAGTTGCACCAACGGGAATAGAACTGAGGTTGAATTTTATCAGGCTCCGACGTAAATTGCCGCCATTAGTTCTCCCTATATAAAATTCAAACCCCGCACCATCACTGTTAAAATTATTTTCACTAAAAATGGTGATGTCATGAATAGTATTTAAAGTAACCGATTGGGCTAGCATATTATTCGAGAAGAATAATACCATGATTATTAAAAAATAAAATTTACTCATAAACAAATAGTTAACGGCTATAATAAGTACCAGGGGGAAAAATCACTTTTTTCAATTGGAGAAATTCCGGGCATTAATTTTAGGAATCAGAACGTTATTAATCTGAAATCGGTTGACTGCCCATGAAAAATTAACTCCGGAGCATAGTGGCGAATAAGAATTTCGGAGCATGAGCCAGTTCTTTCTAGGCTCTTTCAAAAAAGTTGAAATATTGGTATAAACAGTTGAACTCCTGTTTATTCGAAGTTAATTTTGTGAGATAATAATATGGAAAATCCGGTATTGGGAACCTCCTTTTTGATTTATTCCACTATCCGGAGCTTTGCATAATTCAACATGATCTTCTTCTCCCCATTGTGTTCAAATTTTACAGTAGCTATGGGATTATGTGCCGCTCCCTCCATTTTCATTACTTCCCCAAAGCCAAATTTCTGATGCTCCACTTTTTGGCCGGCCTGTAAATGGGAAGTATCGCTGGCAGTAAAATCAGCAGAAGGGACATGTTCTTTTACTTTTGGTATTGGCGACTTGGGAGCAAGATAGGAGGGTTGTCGGGTCTTAGTAGACGGCTGCTGGTTTCCGGTTACAGGTTGTTCGTTATAATAAGTGCCCGACTGCTGGTTGGCTGATCCTGATTCACCGTCCCAGGTATTATTGCCTTTCATCCTGTCAAATGCAGAACCCCTGCTCCACTTGCTGCCGCCCACCTGGTTTTTCGCCCCACCTCCTGCAAAACTCCTGTCCAAATACTGTTCGGGTATTTCATTGATGAACCGGCTGGGTTCATTTTGCACCAGGGTGCCAAACCGGTATCTAGTATTGGCATACGTAATCCAGAGTTTTTGTTTTGCCCTTGTGATGACCACATAAAACAATCTCCTTTCTTCTTCCAGTTCCTCTCTTGTATTAATCGCCATCGCATTGGGGAAAAGCATTTCCTCCAATCCCGCGGCAAACACACAACTAAACTCCAGGCCCTTGGCGGCATGTATCGTCATCAGTTTTACGGTATCTGCATTGGGATCTTTTTCATCTGCATCGGTGAGCAAAGTGATCTGCTGTAAATAAGATGCCAGGCTTTTATCTACCAATTCGCCATCTTCATTATCCGGGCTTTCTGTCCATTCTTTTATGGAGTTCAGCAATTCCTGTATATTCTCATACCGCTGCACACCTTCGGTACTCTTATCATTAAAGAGTTCTTTTACCAGGTTGGTTTGCTTGCCTACATGAAAAGCCACTTCATAGGCATTTTGTTTCGTCAACATACTGGCAAAACTTTTAATCATCGTGGCAAAATCCTCCAGCGCCATGAAGGTGCCCGCCCTGAAACCAAACTCGGTGGCCTTTTCCAGCACCTTCCACATGCTGATATTATTTTCATTGGCATAAAGCAACAGTTTGTCAACCGTAGTTTTGCCGATCCCCCTTGCCGGGAAGTTGATGATGCGTTTCAGCGCTTCATCATCCTGCGGATTTACAATAATGCGCAGGTAAGCGACAATATCCTTTATCTCTTTCCGCTGGTAAAAACTAATGCCTCCGTAAATACTGTACTCGATGTTCATTCTCCGCAAGGACTCCTCAAAAGCACGGCTCTGGGCATTAGTGCGGTAAAGAATGGCAAAATCTTTGTTGTAATAATGATTACGCAGCTTTTGTTCCTGTATACTGTCGGCCACAAATTTCCCTTCATCATTATCCGTCATGGTCCTCACCAGGCGGATCTTTTCGCCTTCATCATTTTCCGTGAATAATTTTTTTTCTATCTGGCTCTTGTTATTCCTGATCACTTCATTGGCCACATGCAGGATATTTTGCGTGCTTCGGTAATTCTGTTCCAGCTTTACGAGTTTTACCTCGTCATAATCCTTTTGAAACTGCAATATGTTCTGTATGGTGGCCCCGCGGAAACTATAAATACTTTGTGCATCATCACCTACTACACATACATTCTCGTGCATTGCGCCTAATAGTTTGATGACCTCGTATTGCGCCGGGTTCGTGTCCTGGTATTCGTCGATCAGGATATATTTAAACTTATGCTGGTATTTGCTCAGGCTTTCAGGGAAATTTTTAAGTAGTTCATAGAACTTTAATAAGAGGTCATCAAAATCAAGCGCGCCATTCTTAAAGCAACGTTTTACATACGCATCATAGATCTGTGCAATGGCGGGCCGGTTGCTGCGCATATCTTCCTGCTGGATCGCATAATCATTGCGGTATTCTTCAGGTCCTACCAATGCATTCTTGGCCGATGAGATCCTGTTATAAACAATATTGGGTTTATAATGCTTGTCATCCAGGTTTAATTCATTGATAACCGTCTTTACTACACTTTTTGAATCTTCTGTATCATAAATGGTGAAATTCCGGGGATAACCAAGCTTATCGGCTTCTACCCGCAGGATGCGGGCAAATACGGAATGAAAGGTGCCAATGTATAGATTTCTGGCTTCATTATCGCCGAGGATCTTCTCCACTCTTTCTTTCATTTCCTTCGCGGCCTTATTGGTAAAGGTCAGGGCAAGAATATTAAATGCATCTACCCCATGTGCCGCCATCAGGTGCGTCACTCTTGTTGTCAGCACTTTTGTTTTCCCGCTTCCGGCGCCCGCGATGATCATGATCGGCCCGTCTTTATGCAATACCGCTTCTTTTTGACGGTCGTTCAATCCCTCCAAATAGTCAATCATGCCTGCAAGTTAAGTTGAAAAAAGAGAGCAAGTAAACTTAACCCAATCGGTTAGAGACACCCCCGCTAGTTATCCGGGATGGTAAATCTTTTCAGCCGTTCGTAAAATTTCTTTTTTATCCAGTGTCATATGCTTCGTTTGTTGATTTTGAAACATCCCCATCTGGTCCTTATAATGAGGAGAATCCGGGTGCATGGAGGCCCCGAAAGTATTCACCGATTCAATGATAGGCAAACCGCCATTTTTCTGATACCGGACAAAACAGATATAGGCATCCCCGGAAGTCACTTTCCGCATTCCATTTTTATACGGCTCTGAATAGGCTGCCGTCAGCACATCGGGCAGACCCCAGGCCGGGCGGGCATCATTGCCTCTTACTAATTTTTGTATGTCTCCCAAAACAAGATCCGTCTTACCAAAATTTTTGATCATATAATCATACACATACTGGTAGGCTTCTATGCTTTCCGCTTTCGTCAGGTGCCGGGCTGGTGTACCGGCCAGTCTTTTACTTTCGTGATCATACACCAGTAAGAAAATAGCGGCGCCCTTACTATTGGCCGTGGCTTTCCTGTCCCAATTTTGAAAAGTAGTGATGACTTCTTTCCAGGCAGGGTAATCATCCGCTTTCAGGTTCAGCATACTGTCAATGCCATAAGGATATTGTAATTGCTTCGGCAATTGCTGATCAAACTTGATCCTTTTAAATGTGTTGTAATCGATCTTGCCTGTCCCTTTCATTATTTCTGTCACACGCTGGCTGCGGTTGTTCTGGTATGTTTCATACCCATCATTCTTATCAAATCTGTTTTTATCAAGATTATACTTTGGATCAGTTGCCAGAAATGGAGAATGATTGGTGTTGAATAAATAACCGGAAGGAGGGTTTAGGTATTGCGGTAATTCGGAAACCGACTTGAACTCAGTCCAAAGTGTGGAGGATGTATTTCCGGGAAGGGTGCTTTTCCAGTGATAGGCCGTATCGGGATTCCGGCGCGGCATTTTCCCATTACTGATATAAAAAATAGTGTCGTACCTGTCAGCGTACATGATATTGAACATGGGCAAATAGGTCATACTTAATGCCGCATAAAATTCAGTAAAATTTCTCGCCTTATTCATCCGGTACCACTCTTCCAGCGCTTTGCAATCCATATTGGCGGCAAGCCGCATGGAAAATACTCCTTTTGCTGTTTTTACGGTAGCGCCGTATTTACTCCAGTATACTTTTTTCCCAATGGCTACGGGTATGCCTTTTACATGGAGTTTAATTTTTTTCTCTTCAAGGTTGATCCATTGCCCGTCAAACTTATATTGATTTTTATTAGCGGGGTTCATCTGCAACTGGTACACATCGATCTTATCCTGGTAATTGACCGTATGCGCCCAGCCGAGGTTCTCATTCGTACCATGAAAGATCAGGCAGCCTCCCGGGAATAACCCCCCCAGCATATTCCAGCCCTGTTCGCTCTGTAAGTGCGCCTCGTAAAAAGCAACAGGGCCTTCCTGGGGTTGATGAGCGTTGATCGCTAAAAAACTTTCGCCGGTGGTAGTTTTCAAAGAATTAAACGCAAAGGCGTTCGAGCCTTCTATATTAAAACCGGGAAGGGTTGCTACTTTGCCATCCAGGATCTGCGGCAGCAGTTCTTCAACCCCGCAAAAAAGACTAATAGAAAACACCGTCGCTGCCAGGTATTCTTTTTCATTAAATGGAAACGCATTTTTGTATTTCACTTCGCCGGGATGCGCTTTGGCATAAGCGTTTAATCCCTGTACATATCCTTTTATCAACGCAACAAAATCGGGGCTGAGGGTGTTCCATTTTTCATCGACCAGTTCCCGACATCGAAGCAGGTGAATTAC
>JADGPW010000013.1 GCA_017882265.1 Chitinophagaceae bacterium
TCAAACCTATACCCAGGGTGGGGTTGAAGGCGATATAGAAATTCTTATACTGTTTGTCAATAATAGGTCTTATTTCAATGCTCCAGGTGTCTGCTGAATATTCTTTACGTTGAAAACCAAATTCAGTTGACAGGCTTACACCTACTGGCCATTTCCATTTTTCAGGTACACTGATACGGGGACGGATATGGGTACCAACCACCCTGTAGCCGTATGGGCTGGTATAATTGGTAAAAAGATAAAATCCGATCTCTATATTCTCCGAAACACCCTGTGTGATTTCCAATGTTTCGTGAAGAGCATGGAAAGAAGGACGGACACCCGCTACGATATTTTTCTCCCCATCAAAAGTAAAATTGCTGTGTAACTCAACCATCGTACTCCCTTTGGTCTGGGTGGGGGAGGCATATACCTGTATTTCATAATTGTCCTGGGCTTTAACAGAGATGGCCACAAAGAAAAGGTAAAGGATGATCAGCTTTTTCATCTGCCGCGACTATTTATAATCTTCCCTCACAGGACTAAAGGCATCAATAACTTTACAAGAGGTGTTGGCAATCGCTGAATGAGGTGTATCAGAGGGGATGACATGGTACATGCCGGTAGTTAACAGACGGCCCTTTCCGTCAATTACCATGACTAATTCTCCCTCTATGATGTAAGTGATCTGTTCATGAATATGATGGTGCATGGGAATACTGGCCCCGGCTACTAATTCTACATAACCAAAGGTCATACAGTCTCCATGAGCATAGTAACCGGTAATACCAGGAACAAGCTCTTTGGGTTTGATATTTTTAATTAGTTCCATATTTGTTTTTTTATTTTCCAGCAAATGGAGTATTCTTAAAATGAGCTTTGAACATGGTCCAAAGGAGTCCTTTGGACCATGTTCAGCTCAGTTTCTCAAAATAACAGAAATTTCCTCCCACCCATTCCTTATCCTTATTATACCTGACGCCGATCATTTTGCCTTTACTCAGGCGGCAAAGGTTATTGACACCTACCGGTCTTGCCGCCCCATCTTTCCAGAAATAAAAGACACGAATCTCCGCTTTGGCCGGCACATCCGGTGTCTGTATGGCATCGGCATATTTTACTTTTCGCTGAATGATCCAGTTCCCGGGGTCTTTTACTTTGTCTATATCAGCCTGGGTCACATCAATAACGACGCCTTGACCGGCGAAAGAGAATAAGGGTTTTAATACATAATTCTCCAGGTCAGCTGGCATTTGTTTCACTTCGTTCAAATAAAAAGTGGGAGGCACATAGGGATGCCGGATCAGGGGCAATGTGTATTTGCTGATGCGATAGAACCAGTGAGGATGAGGGGCCCATTCCACAGCAAGATCTTCAAATAATAGTTTCCCTTTCTCCTGGACTTCCAGGCTTTGCTGCTGCAGATCGTCAAAAATGATCCGGTTATAGATACGTTCGACCCTGGTCTTCCTGTTCCCGTTCATATAATACAGGTTCCTTCCTTCTTTGATCAGTTCGGTCAGGCAAACCATTTTAATGCCTACATAGTCTTCGGTACAATAAAAATCGATCCTTGTTTTTTGTTTCCGGGGAAATATCTCCAGTAATATTACATTTTCAGGGGCATGCCTGCCGATAATAATCTCTTTCAGCAATTGCAAATAGCTGGCTCGTGTATAGCCATTCAAATAGCAATTAAAATCCGGGGGCACCGGGTAATGATGCCGGAAGACATCATCCAGTAAAATCTCATAGGCAAACAGGGTAGGAAAGCCCTGCATTTCGATCAATTGAGGTTCATACTCACCTTTTTCATTGACACAGATACCAAAATCAAAGGCAATGAAATGCGAATGATCATTTTCCCCGGGAACATACAGGTTTTTGGGGATCGCATTTTTGGTAAGCTCTTTGAATTTCGGATCGGCAATGATATCCACGATACTTTCACAGGCATCCAGCATTTTTTTGGTAAAATCTTTTGGCACAAATACAGGCGTTTCCGCCACCCGGAAATCCAACTGACCCGGGTGGGCTTCCTGGAGCTCTTTTAAAAAAGCCTGGTACTTTTCATGCGTGAAAGCCGCATTATAGGCCTGACGAATAGCCGGTATCATAAGCCGCTGATTTGAAAGGGAAGTTAGTAGATAAAAGTGATCCCGATAGCTATCGGGAGATAAAAGATAATAGTTCTTTCCAGATCGATAAAGACTGACCGGTCTGGAATTAACTTTTATCTATTATCTATTCACTTTTATCTAAAAAACTCCGGTGTTTTTAGCAAAATCATCTTTGCCTTTATTTCATCCCTTTGTTGGTGATGGTCTTTATCTTTTGGTTCTCCCAGCAAATCTCGTAAGTTCTGGTAGTTATACCTGATGTTGCTTCCATCGTATAGCAGTTACCATTGGTGGCTACAACTTTTGGGCTCTCCAGGTTATACAAATTCATATCTGCATTATTCAACCCCGTACTGCCATATTTAGTAAGGGCGGCATCAACCGTAGTCGATTTTCCATCCAGCATTTTCATAAAGGCTTCCATTTCAGGTGAGGTGGCTGCCCCACCGGATTTTTTATTACCACAGGCAGTAAATATCATTGTCGCCATCAGTACAAGGAATAGCTTTTGCATATTTGATAATTTAGATTATTAAGATATGAAATTCTGGTAGAACCCATGTTTCCTGTCATAGAGCCGGCTCTTCCATACCGACAGCCTGGTTCAGGAAATTAGGGAGGATATGGGCATAGGTCCACATGATCTTATCAGGGTCATTCAATTGATGCAGCATACTGTTCAGCTTATCTTCACCGTGGTTTTCAATGACCGTTTTTCTTTTTTCTTCTGTTTGCAGGTACATACTCATACCCGGGGCATCCGCTTCGGGATGAAACTGGGTGGCGATCATATGCTCATTAAAACGGACACCCATGATTGCTCTTTCATAAGGAACATGCGGACGGCTTTTTTCGATACAAAGAATAATGGCGTTTATATCCTGCAAGAGGTCAAGATTAGGTTGTATCACCTGGAAATCCCGGCTGTCAACCGCATAAAAAGGGTCTCGGAGGCCATCGAATACCGGTTCATTTTTTCCGTCTTCCAGCATATGAATAGGGAAAACACCAAAGGCGGTGGATCTTCTTTTACAAACAAGGCCCACATTAAAGTACCGGCAGGCTAACTGGAAAGAATGGCAAATAAATAGAATATGTTTTTTTTGCGCATTGGATGGATTATCATTCCAGCGCTGCATTTTATCAACCCAACGGCACCAGGCAATATCCCAATCCTCAAAACGACTGATCAACGGATCACCGGGACCACCGGTTGAAATATAAATATCGTAAGACGTATCGGGAAGCTGGTTCGCAAGCCTGACATCAAAAATATCATATTCAATTTCCAGGTTGGTCGTTATACTCCAGTTAGTGACAATATCGCGGATGCACCGCATGCCCTGGTTAGGATAGCCTTCATAGAGATCGAGAACAGCTATTCGTACTGATCTTTTTTCGGTCCAGCTCATTCGACAAACATAATGATTATTTAACGTTCCGCTGTACCGTTTAGTTCACCAAATTACCCACAAATGTGGATTTTATTATTTCAATTAAGGGGAATTATGTATATAGCAATTTTGAAATTTTGGTCCCGCATTTTGCGGGTGAGAAATTGTCTTATGAATGAAAATTCACTTTTTCTCTGAGAAACATAATAATCGAAGAAATACTTAATTCAGAATGGTATGAAAATTTACCAATTTCCCAATCCCACTTTTCCCAATTACTTCCTCTCATACACCTTCTCCCCACCCACAAAAGTCTTCCATACTTTCACCTCTAATAATTTATCCGGAACTTCTTTCATGATATCCACATCCAGTATTACAAAGTCAGCGAACTTCCCTTTTTCTAAACTCCCTTTTTCATTTTCCTCAAAATTGGCTTTGGCGGCCCAGATGGTCATCCCCCGCAATGTCTCTTCTCTTGATAAAGCATTTTCTGTTTGAAAGCCATTGGCTGGCCAACCTTTCGCATCTTTTCTAACTACAGCGGCATAAAATGTTTTGAAAGTAGAGATATCCTCCACAGGAAAATCCGTTCCTAATGGTATCCATCCATTCTGTTGCAGTAATTGTTTATAAGCATAGGCGCCTTTTACCCGTTCAGGCCCCAAACGATCGCCGGCCCATTTCATATCACTGGTAGCATGCGTAGGTTGTACTGAAGGGATAATATTGTAATCCCCGAACAGGTGAAAATCATTTTGATTCACCACCTGTGCATGTTCGATCCGCCAGCGCAGATCATTTTTTCCTTTTAAATATTTGGCATAGATATTCAGCATGATCCTGTTGCCGCTGTCCCCAATGGCATGGGTACACATCTGCCAGCCTTTTTGAGAAATAAAATTCGCTACGGAATCAAAATGAGCCGGTGAACTTAAGAGGAACCCCGACCACCCCGGTTTATCAAAATAAGGCTGTAATAAGCAGGCGCCTCTTGAGCCTAAAGCGCCATCGGCATATACTTTAATGCTTCGCACATTCAGCCGGTCATTTTTAATGATGCCGTTCTTTTCCAGGTAATCATAATTGGCTTTTTCATCACTCAGCATGATATACAATCTCATTTTCAGATCCCCATTCGACTGGAACTGCCTGATCATATCTACCGTATTAAAACTGAGTCCGCAATCATCAATCGTAGTCAGGCCAACCGCAAAGCAATTTTTTTCCGCAGCCTGTAATGCTTTTTTATACTGTTCAGGACTGGGAGAAGGAATATGTGCACTCACCAGCTCAACAGCATTATCAACTAAAATACCTGTGAGTTTCCCATTTTTAACTTCTATTTCACCGCCGCTTATAGAATCACCCGGATTTACATTTCCCAGTTCCAGCGCTTTTTGATTCACTATAGCAGCATGCCCGTCAACTCTTGTTAATAATACGGGGCGATCCGGGAATAATTCATTCAGTTTTTCATTGCTGGGAAATTCTTTAACCGGCCAATGATTCTGGTCCCAGCCACGACCCGTGATCCATCCTTCTTTGTTTAGAGCCGCAAATGCCTTTACCCTTTCAATGACTTCATCCCAATTGTTCGTCCCATTCAGATCAACCCGTTGCAAACTCAGCCCATAGCTTACAAAATGTGCATGTGCGTCAATAAACCCGGGGTAAATGAATTTGCCCTGCGCATCCAGCTTTTCTTTGATCGTATATTTTTCTTCGAGGTCAGCCTTTTTTCCAATAGCAATTATTTTTCCATTCTTTACCGCCATCGCTTCCACGGTGGAAAAAGAAGGATCCACCGTATAAATAGTAGCATTATACACCAGCAGGTCCGCTTTGTTTTTTTGTGAGCAGGCCAATAAACAATAAGCGAGGGTAATAATGAGCGAGAGTTTTTTCATACGTGATTTTTATAACAATAGACAATAGGCAATGGACAATTGGCAATGGACAATAATCAATAGGCAATAGACAATATACAAAGTCTCCGTTTTTTGTCAATTGCCTATTGTCCATTGTCAATTGCTTCCCTCCATAAACTTCATCGGGTGTTTCTTATTATGATCCGTTTTATCCTGAAATGCCTTGGCGGCTGCTAAGATAGTGGCTTCGTCATATAAATTACCGATCAATGTGATACTGACCGGGGTGCCGCCTTTAGTAAAACCCATCGGCATACATACGACCGGGTTACCGGTAAGGTTGGTCATGGCTAATTGGCGGCCTGAAAAGGTCGGGACAATCACCACATCATAATTCTTCATAAAATCGCTGAATCCTACGCAAAGATTGTAGCGATAACGGTTGGCGTTGATATATTCAACAGCCGGTATGGTACGGGCGGATCGGAAGGAATTAGGCCAGAAACCCTTGTCCTGTCTTTCAATCAGGTCATCCCGGTTCGTACGGGTCAATTCATCAAAGGCAGCGGCGCTCTCAGCACTTAATATAATGCTAACCAAATTGACAGGGTACAGAGTGGAATCTGGAAAGTTGACGGCTTTTACATTCGCACCCAGGGAACGATAGATCTCGAGCACTTTCCATTCAGGGGCATCTGCGGGCAGGCGTTTAAAATAATTTTCCGCATAAGCGATGCGTACTGTTTTCCAATCCAGTTTGCCCGTATAATTAAATGCATGTTTAACAGCGCCCGCGTCATTGCCGTCAGTTCCATTAATATAGGAAAATACAATGGCTGCATCCTCAGCGCTGCGGCAAAGTGGTCCCACTTTATCCAGGCTCCAGCACAGAACCATGGCGCCATAGCGGCTGACTGAACCAAATGTAGGACGCAAACCCGTGGCGCCACAGCGGGTGGAAGGAGAAACGATAGAGCCTAAAGTTTCCGTGCCGATAGCAAACGGTAACAAGCCGGCGGCAGTAGCTGCCGCCGATCCGGCTGATGATCCGCTGGAACCTTGTGTAATATCCCAGGGATTCTTTGTTTCTCCGCCAAACCATTTGTTATTATTAGCCAGTGCTCCCATGGAAAGTTTGGCGCAAAGTACAGCGCCTGCATTTTTCAATTGTGTATATACATAAGAATCCACGTCGAGTACCTGGTCCTTGTAAGGCGTGGTGCCCCAGGTTGTTTTATAACCTTTTACGGCAAACAGGTCCTTTAACCCATAAGGAATTCCGTGGAGTGGTCCGCGGTATATTCCCTGCTGGATCTCCATATCCGCCTTTCTTGCCTGCTCAAGGGCAAGCCCCTCCGTTAAGGTGATCACGCATTGCAGGGTATCGCCCCATTTTTTTAATCGGGCAAGAAAGAATTTAGTCAGTTCTACCGAGGTGATCTTTTTATTGATAAGCAATGAAGCCAATTGAGGGATAGAATAAAAGGCGAGGTCATTACGGTTGGCAGGTAATTCCATTTTGTAGGGAATATCCCAGTTGATCTTGATCTTTTTAGTGGGTATCCTGGTTCCGGGAGGCGCCGGGTTGAAGGCAAATGGATAGGGCAGACTGTTTACCGGCAACGTTTTATGCATATTCCGGTACACTTGCAGGTTACCGTTCACATTACCCATCATAGAATCAGCTTCATCATCCGTAAAATCAAGGTCATAAAGTTTTACGGTTTGCTGAAGTAACTTGATCGTATCAGCTTTGGTCTGGGCATGGAGCAGAGAAATACCGATGGTTAAAATCAGGGCAAATAAAATGCGCATACAGTTGATTTTGGAGTCATTGAAATTAAGGAATAAAAAACAAGTCAGTAAGTCAGGAAGTCAGTAAATCAGTAAATTCAGGAAGTCAGTGAGCCAGTATGTCAATGTGAGGGTTCATAATTCCTAACACCTAATTTCTAATTCCGGTATGGTATCCACTTAAGGTGCGCTTTTAGTCCGCTTTAAGTCTGTGTTATGTCCAAGTTTTCCTTTTGAGATGTCCGCAGTTCCCCTGTATGATCACCGCTATATCAAAGCCTCCATTCCGTACCCTGACCATATCCGGCACGTATCTGGCACGCATAGGGGAAGCTTAAGTGACTATCCTGGAACCTTCAGATACTTGATTTTATCCTCTATAACATAAATACTAAAGATTATGTTTCAGGGTTCACTCCGTGTAATCCGTAATTTAATCTGCGTAATCTGTGATCAAAATAATATACCTTTTACAAAAAATCAACTGCCATGAGGATCCTTGTATTTTCTTTATTGAGCTCCCTTTTATTTGTTTCCTGTCAGCCCGCGGGTAATAATGCCAGCGGGGGCAATATGCCTGTTTCCAGTTATTTTAATTATGGGGATAGTAGTGTGCAAACGGCCGGCATCAGGATGATACCTGTTCAAACTGCGGCCGGGACCTTCAAGGTCTGGACAAAAAGGTTTGGGAACAATCCGCGGATAAAAATTTTACTGTTACATGGTGGTCCGGCGGCTGGACATGAATACATGGAATGTTTTGAAAGTTTTTTCCCAAAACAGGGATTTGAATTTTATGAATATGACCAATTGGGTTCTTCTTACAGTGATCAACCCAAGGACACAAGTTTATGGGTGCTGGATCGTTTCGTGGAAGAAGTGGAACAGGTGCGAAAAGCGATTGGAGCCGATTCCACCAATTTTTACCTGTTGGGGAATTCCTGGGGAGGTATCCTGGCCATGCAGTATTCACTGAAATACCAGGCCAACCTGAAGGGTATGATCGTCGCTGATATGATGGCCAGTTGTCCTGACTATGGAAAATATGCTGATGAAGTGTTATCCAAACAAATGGACCCGAAAGTGTTGACGGAAATAAAAGCCATTGAAGCCAGGGGCGATTTTGCCAATCCCCGGTATATGGAATTATTAATGCCGAATTTCTATGCGGTGCATTTATGCCGACTCCCCGAATGGCCCGATCCGGTTAACCGGACCTTCAAGCATTTGAATTCCGTTATATACACTATGATGCAGGGCCCGTCGGAATTCGGTATTGGTGGAAATTTAGCTAACTGGGATATCAAGGACCGCCTGAAGGAAATAAAGATACCCACCCTGATGGTAGGAGCGAAGTTTGACACCATGGATCCAAAAGCCATGGAGGATCAAAGTAAGAAGGTGCAACATGGCCGGTATTTATTTTGCCCCAATGGCAGTCATATGTGTATGTGGGACGATCAGCAGGTGTTTATGGATGGGGTGATAAAGTTTATTAAGGATGTGGATGAAGGGAGGTTTTGAAGAAAGGGTAATTGGAAGAGGAATTGGGAATTTGGGATTAGGAATTTGGAGCCCGGGTAATTGTCTTATTAAGTGTAACATTTATTAAAGACGTCAACAAATAGTTTATTAATTTCACTATCGATGAGAAAGTATTTTTATTTGTGTTTGCTGTTATTGACCAGCTATGGTTTACTGGCACAGAAAGTGATCAACACTGATCGTCCTGATCAAAGTGATGGTTCTCATGTAGTGGAGAAAGGCTGTTTCCAGCTGGAGACCGGATTGCAATTCTCAAAACTGGATGAAATGACAAATGAATTTGATAACCAAACCATGCTTAGGTATGGTGTTTCAAAAAGATTTGAAATAAGGTTAGTGAATCAATATTCCACTGTGCGCGACAGTGTTTCCCAGTCCGGCTTACAACCGCTGACAATCAGTTTCAAGAACATTTTATGGTGGCAGAAGGGCGTATTACCCAAAGTGACCCTGGTATCCTATTTCCGGCTTCCATTTGCCATGAGTAAATCATTTAAAGCCGACCATTTCGGGTATACTTTCACCCTGGCTATGAGGAATGAACTGAACTCCAATTTGAAATTATATACAAATTTGGGGGTGACAGAGGACCAACAAACAACCGACCTGAGTTACACGGCTACCGCCGAATTAAATTACAATGTTACGGATGCGTTTAGCACCTTTATTGAATATTTTGGCAATTATGCGACGAATACCAGTGCATCCAACGGACTGGATATCGGATTTATTTATGCTTTAAAAAATAATTTCGCTGTAGACCTTGCATTAGGCTCGCCTACGCTGAAACTGGGGGTAACGAAATTTATTGCATTTGGGTTTTCGGTAAGACTGCCGAAATAAAATGTCTTATTCGTCGTCAGCCCTGAATGAAAATCTATTTTGTTTTATGGAATATAATTTCAAGCTGAAAGTTAACCACTTGAGATTTATTCGTTAAGCCCGAACTACTGCTGATAGTGCACATGGCTGAAGGTTCATTGTCCAACACTGCTTTGACAAATACTTTTGATAGTGGCAGGTAATTTAAGTCACTCATTTTCCAATATGTTTATTACTACATTTCCCTTTTTATGAAACTTTTCTACATATGCATGCGCTTCCCTGATTTGGTCAAGTGTGTATCTTCTGTCTATTACTGCCTTTAATTTTCCTGCTTCAATAAGCTCTTTCAAAAACAGTAAATCATTTGGGTTTTTCTTTGGTAAACCCGATATAGATATATACTTTCCTCCGGGCTTCAATATTTTTTTGCAAGCTGATTTAGAAGTTTTTCCTACGGCGTCAAAAATGACATCGAACTGTGATCCTAAATTTGTAAAATCTTCCTGGGTATAATCAACCACTTTATCTGCACCAAGTGATTTTACAAGACCTATATTTGTCGTACTGCATACGGCGGTAACATCAGCACCAAAATACTTACCAAGTTGAATCGAATAAGTGCCTACACTTCCTGATGCCCCATAAATAAGTATGTTGTGCCCGGTTTTTACTCCGGCTTGTTTTAGAAATCTTAATGCCGTAAGGCCACCAATAGGGACTGCTGCAGCTTCTTCAACTGTCATATTAGATGGTTTTATGACGATTAAATCATTTTCCGGAAGGCATTTATATTCGGCATAGGCACCAAATTTTAATCCGCAGGAAGCAAAAACACGATCCCCTTTTTTGAATGATTTAACTTTCTTACCAACTTCTTCGATAACTCCTGCCAGTTCAAAACCCAGTATCTTCACTCTGGTAGGTTTGAACCAGCCAGCAATAAACCTTACTAAAAAGGGATCGGCTTTCCGCATATGCCAATCTCCGGCTGTTACAGTTGTCGCATATATTTTTACCAGTACTTCATTGTTTTTGGGTATTGGTTTTTCAATATCCTTCAGTTCAAGAACATCCGGCGCACCATATTTTTCATAAACAACTGCTTTCATTTTTTGTATTTGTTAATGCAATATTTATTTAAGTTTGGGTCCTTTAGGCATACTTGTCCCCAACGACCAAATGTTGTACGCGGCCTATTCAATCCACGTTGTGTGA
>JADGPW010000014.1 GCA_017882265.1 Chitinophagaceae bacterium
GTTGGGCAGTTGGGCAGTTGGGCAGTTGGGCAGTCAGCAGTTGGGCTCCCGATAGCTATCGGGACGGCAGTTGGCAGTGGGCAGTTGGGCAGTGGGCAGCCGGGTAGTAGGCAGTCGGGCAGTAGGCAGCCGGGCAGTAGGCAGCCGGGCAGTCGGCAGTCGGGCAGTCGGCAGCCGGGCAGTCGGCAGCCGGGCAGTCGGCAGTCGTCTTGGAAAAAAATAAATAAATGGTAATGTTTGGGCAGGATCAGTTTTTCTCTTCGCAAATCTGAACCAGGTGTACCATGGTCTCTACTGCTTTATTCAGATCCTGCACACTGATAAATTCCAGTTTGGAATGAATGGCCTGTTCACCCGCAAATAAATTGGGACAGGGCAGTCCCATAAATGAAAGGCGGCTTCCGTCTGTGCCGCCGCGGATACTTTCCATTTTTAGTTTCAGGCCGGCTCTTGTAATTGCTTCCCTGGCGTAGTCCACTACCATTGGGTGCTGGTCAAGGATCTCTTTCATATTCCTGTATTGCTCTGTCACTTTAAAATCAAATGAAGCTTTGGGATAGGTGCGCATCAGTTCTTCGATCTGTGTCCTCAGGTAATCCTCTTTCTTTTTCAAACCGGCAGTGTCAAAATCACGGATGATGAATTCGATAGTACATTTTTCGGCTATGCCTTCGATCCTTACGGGGTGAATAAACCCTTTTTTACCATCTGTTGATTCGGGGGAAAGCCTGTCTTTTGGCAAGGCCGCCAGAATTTCGCCGGCGATCTTCATCGCATTGATCATTTTACCTTTGGCATAGCCGGGATGCGCGATCACCCCATGAATGATCACCTTTACTCCATCGGCGCTGAAGGTTTCATCTTCCAGTGAACCGGCTTCGCCGCCATCCAGGGTATAACCAAAATCAGCTCCTAGTTTTTCCAGGTCCACTTTGGCAGTACCTTTCCCCACTTCTTCGTCGGGAGTAAACAGTATTTTTATTTCACCATGTTTTATGTTTTTGTTTGTCATTAAAAAATGAGACATATCCATGATTGCGGCCACACCGGCCTTGTCATCGGAACCTAATAAGGTAGTACCCGAAGCCGTTATGATATCATTCCCCAACTGGGTCTTTAAATAAGGATATTCACCCGGTCTGAGTACCTGCGTATGATCATCGGGTAAAACAATATCCTGTCCCTGGTAATTGGTATGCACAATCGGCTTAACACCCGTACCACTGCAATCAGGCGCTGTGTCCACATGAGCACAAAAACAAATGACAGGTGGTTTTTTTTCTGAATGCGAAGGGATCGTACCATATACATAGCCCCACTCGTCCATATGGGCATCAGCAATCCCCATGGCGATCAATTCAACCACCAGGATCTTACCGAGGTCTTTTTGTTTTTCAGTAGTGGGGTAGGTTGAAGATTGCGGGTCGCTTTGCGTATCGATCTGTACATAACGAAGAAACCGTTCGGCCGCTGTAAACTTATATTTTGATAACATAGCTGGAATTGAGGGTATCGAATATACGACTTAATATCGGCAGTGGCTTAATTTGAAAAAAATCTCATCCCGCACATGCGGGATGAGATTCATACGCAACTAAAATAAGACTCTAAAATAATATTCCGCCTGCGAAAAACACTTGCAAAAAACCGATATTGTTCTTATCTTTTAACTTCAACCAAAACCTACTAACATGAAAAAATGGTTAATTGGCTCTATTGTAGGAGCTATTCTTGTTTTTGGATGGCAGGGACTATCCTGGATGATGCTCGGCATTCATGATAATGCCGGAAAATACCACCCGGCGCAAGACAATATCATCAGTTATTTATCTTCCACGATCACTGAGGAAGGCGCTTACATGATACCCAGCCACAAGCCCGGCAGTTCACAAAAGGAAAAAAATGAACTGATGAAACAAATGGAAGGGAAACCCTGGGCTAACATCATTTATCACAAATCATTTAGCAATAACTTATTGATGTCAATCATACGGGCTTTCCTGGTTGACATATTTCTTGTCATTTCCCTGATCTATCTTTTTACAAGAGGGGGCGGTATTCCTATTCCCCGACGGGTATTTGCCGGATCGGTAGCATTTGGATTAGCCTTATTCCTTTGGGGATCTTATATGGGTCATATTTGGAATGCATTGCCATGGGACATGATCAAAGGTGACCTGATCGATTCGCTCGTAGCATGGACTCTTTGTGGTATCTGGCTGGCCTGGTGGCTGAACAGAGGTTCCAATAAGCAATAAGCAATTAGCAATAGACAATAGGTAAAAAAGCAAATGACATTTATAGATCATAAATGTCATTTGCTTTTCAATTCTATAACCAACCCGGTTATTAAAAACATTGTCAGTTCCCCTTTGTCAATTGCCCATTGTCCATTGTCTTTTGGGTCACTACATCAAATACTGGACTAAACAATAAAGAAAAGTATAAAGAATCTCCAGTTAAGCATTTTGTAATATACATAATATAGGTTTAGCCAGAAATAAATTTGTACCTTTAATTCATGGCGAAAGCTATCAAAAAGGCGGCTCCAAAACCGCCTAAAAAGCCCGGTAAATACGACACCACATTAAAGCTGAACATGAGTTTTGAGCAGGCTATTAAGGTACTCGGTACGCCAATTAAAAAGAAGTAAACACATGGCAATAATATTTAGTCCTTTAACAAAGGAACAGGCTCATTTAATTGCGGCTGATTATAGAGGCGAAGTTGGCAAACCATTTAACCCGGATTTTGAAGGATTTATTATTAAAGACATAGTATGTCAGGAAATGAATGATGGGAGTTGGCAAGTGTTTACCAGAGCTTTGCATGACCGTTATAATGTTTACATAACCGAATATCTTCATACTTATTTAAACAGGAATGGATTAGAGTTTAACCCTGAAAGATACGGGTTAAATCCGATGCCAAGAGATTAAGCATTGGTTTATCATCTTCTATTGTTACAAAGCAATCCACCCCGAATTTATCTTTTATTCCTTTTTGAATTACGGCAGGATCGCTGCCTAATGTCAAAGAATAGTCTTTAATAGCTTCTATGCCTTTATCGGCGGCATATCTTTTATTTAATCCTTTATCTTTATCTGGTAGTTCTTGTCCGGGATAATCACTAATAGCCGTCTTTTGCCTATTGCCCTTTGCCCATTGTCTATTGCCCTTTCCCCATTGTCTATTGCCAATTGTCTATTGACCTTACGGCATTATAATAAGCGGCTTTCCACCCAGTATCTCGACCAGCTCAAGATCAAATATGAGGTCCTGACCTGCCAGGGGATGATTGGCATCAAGGATCACGAGGTCATCCTTTATTTCCATTATGGTCACCTGGAAATTCTGGCCGCTTTCATCACTCATCATCAACGGCATTCCTTCTTCTATCTCCATATCTTTCGGGAAGCGTTCCTTTGGCATTTCAATAAGCATCTCCGGGTTTTTGGGACCATAGGCCTCGTCAACCGGGATGCTGATCGTTTTCTTTTCTCCTACCGTCATACCGGTCACGCCATCATCAAAGCCTTTTATTACCATACCACTGCCCACTTCAAATTCGAGGGGTTCACGCCCTTCCGAGGAATCAAACGTTTCGCCAGTCGTCAATTTACCATGATAATGCACTTTCACTTTATCGCCCATTTTTACTTCCTGCATACGATTTGTTTTAATGATTTTATTTTTTTGAAAACCGGGCGGCAAGGTAGCCGAAATCTTTCACATTTTCACTCCGTTATTTTTAGGATATTTGATCCCTATTTAAAATTGTTTGATATGAAATATGCCATTGCCCTATGTTGTTGTATCGCTATGTATGTCAGCTGTCCGGGTCAAATAATCAATCTCACAGCTACTGTCGAACAGCTACCGGTAACCAATGATGAAAAGCCGGTAAACAGGATTATACCCGGCGCCGAAAGAACGGAAGTGTATGTCCCTCTGCTTAAAGGAAAGCGGGTAGGCATATTTGCTAACCAGACCTCGATGGTAGGAAATACACACCTGGTAGATACCCTACGCAAACTGGGTATTGAAATCAAAGTCATCTTCGGACCGGAGCATGGTTTTCGCGGTACGGCCGATGCCGGAGAAAAAGTAGGTAACTATACGGATGAAAAAACAGGCATCCCGGTCATATCATTATTTGGCCCTAAAAGGAAACCAACAGCCGATGACCTTAAGGATGTGGATATACTGGTCTTTGATATACAGGATGTGGGAGCCCGTTTTTATACTTTTATTTCCTCCCTCCAGGAATACATGGAATCCGCATTTGAGAACAGTAAGCCCCTGCTCCTCCTTGACCGGCCTAACCCTAACGGTTTTTATGTAGACGGACCCGTGCTGGATACGAAATTCAGGTCTTTTGTTGGCATGCAGCCGGTACCCACGGTTTATGGGTTAACGCTTGGTGAATACGCTATGCTCATCGCCGGAGAAAGATGGCTGGGTTCTGAAAAGGCCAATCAGAAATATGATTATTACAGGACCGCTGAAAATTCAAAGGATACGGCTTTTCATTTCCTGGTCATCAAATGCAAAAACTATGATCATACCAGCAAATATGTGCTGCCGGTAAGACCTTCACCCAATCTGCCGAATATCCAATCCATTTACCTTTATCCTTCTACCTGTCTTTTTGAAGGTACCGTTTTAAGTGAAGGAAGAGGCACCGATAAACAATTCCAGGTATTCGGCCATCCCTTGTTGCCAAAAGATTTATACTCTTTTACTCCTAACCCCAATGAAGGAGCGAAAAGCTCCAAATGGTACGGAAAGATTTGTTATGGCTGGGACCTGAGCGGTGATCCGGAAGAAGTCCTGAAAAAGGTGGATAATCATGTACAACTAAAATGGCTGATGCAAGCTTATCAATTATTTCCTCAGAAAGACAGTTTTTTCCTGAAATCAAATGGGTTTAACCGCCTCGCCGGTAATGATGTGCTGATACAGCAAATAAAAGATGGCAAAACAGAAGAAGAAATAAGAAATAGCTGGGAGCCGGCATTAAGCGTATTTAAAAAGATAAGAAAGAAATACCTGCTTTACCCCGACTTTGAGTAACCAACCCAGCGATGATTCAATACCAATTAACAAAAAAAAAGGACGAGCCAACTACATTTGACCTGACCCTTACTGCTTACCGGTTCATTTTCATGGGTACACCTGAATTTGCTGTAACCTCGCTGGATGCCCTGTTAAATGCGGGTTTGAATATAGTTGCTGTTATTACGGCGCCGGATAAACCGGCAGGACGTGGCATGAAATTGAATGAAAGTCCGGTAAAGAAATATGCCAGGGAAAAGGGGCTGAAAATACTCCAACCCGTGAAATTAAAAGACCCGGCATTCCTTGATGAATTACGATCATTAAAAGCCGACCTCCAGGTCGTGGTGGCTTTCCGCATGTTGCCCGAAATAGTATGGAATATGCCGGCTATCGGAACAATTAATTTACATGGCTCTCTTTTGCCGCAATACCGCGGTGCCGCCCCTATTAACTGGGCTGTGATCAATGGTGAGAAAGAAACCGGCGTTACTACCTTTAAATTGAAACAGGCTATCGATACCGGTGATACATTGCTACAAGAGAGTTTTCCCATCGATGAAAATGAAACAGCTGGTGAATTGCACGACCGTATGAAAGAGATCGGGGCGAAGTTATTGGTAAGGACGGTGCAGGGAATTTTGAATGGTGAGTTAAAGGAGAGACCCCAGACTGCATTGTCAGACGGAGACCGTCAGACAACATGGTCAGACGGGGACCGTCAGACCATGTTGAAACAGGCACCCAAGATAGTCACGGAAACCGGTAAGATTGACTGGAATATGCCTGTGGATAAAATTCATAACCTGGTCCGTGGCCTCTCCCCTCTTCCAGGCGCTTTTACTTTTTTAGATGGGAAAATGCTGAAAGTGTATAAAAGTAAAAAGGAAATAATTATCCCCCTAACCAAACCCGGTGAGTATGAAACCGACCATAAAACTTTTCTGAAATTTGCATCCCCTGACGGGTACATTCACCTCATCGAGGTTCAACTGGAAGGAAAAAAGAAAATGAATATTTCAGCTTTTTTGCAAGGCTATCGGTTTGCATAGCGAATAGTGGTGGCACGGTTTGAAACCGTGGCACCACAATTAGTTATTTAAGCTTTGCCAGTAACTCTTTCGACAAAGCCGCTTTAGGAACAACCAAACTGATTGTATTGATAGCAAAATAAGCTTCAGAGACATTGATATACCCTTCAAATGGACCTATTTTACCCCATGAATTCTTCACAATAAAAAAAGTCTTCCCTCCTTTTGTTTTTTCCACCCCGGTGATATGCATCAGGTGATCATCCTGGGTAGTCAGGTTTTCATATAACTGCTGGCGAATGGATGAATCATAGGGAACCTCCTGCATGTCCGCCGTGATCATATCGTTTGTATATTTTACCGAATTATCAAGATTAAGGGCCAGTCCAATACCCTGCAAAAAGCCTTTATTACTTACATCGGCATCCCAGGCCACGCTGTAACCATTTTTTACAGCCTGTTTTACCACGTCAATCATTTCATGCAGGGGCAGGTTATAAAACGAACCATTGGCGAAATTATCGGGTACCTGCAGAATAAATGGCTTGTAATAAGGTTGGTGGGTAAATGAAGTCAGGCTGATATAGTCTTCATCATTAAATTTCAGTACATCTTTTGCAAAAGATAAGGGAGTGTACGTGTTTCCTTCAAAAGTAAAACTTCCCGGCGGTACACCCATATTATCATTTAAAATTTTAGTATAACCGGTAAGCCAGTCCAACGGAATGGGTTGTTTCCTGAGAATACTGTCTAAATATTTTTGTAACTGGGGAAATAAACGCTGGTGGTTATACATTTTCTGTCCAGCCGGGAGCCCGGTGTATACGGAAAGCGGCTCCGCTCCATAGGTTGCAGTGGCGCGGATCATATCATGTCCCAGCCCCCCTTCTCCAAACTGTGCTTTGCCCTGGCGCAGAATATAATTCTTCGCCTTTTCAATATAAATGTTACGCACGGTAAACATTTCACTGAGATCAATTTCTTTCTTCGCTTTCCTGATCTCATCACTTTCTACCAATGAGGTAACAGAAAAACACCAGCAGGTTCCTGTGACAGCCTGATTTTTGACATCTGTAGCCTGGATCTTCGTTATTTCAAAAAAAGCAGGTGTCACTTGCGCAACCGTAGAGACCTGTGGCTGCGCTAATAAAATAATAACATTTAACAGAGAAATTAATACTAACGATATTTTTTTCATGTTTGCAGATTATCTGATTAATAATTAACCTTTACAATAAATTTGTCCTGTTCTGTTATCTGGAGGGCCGAAACCGCCGCATTGCTCAGCCGGATGTTCAGTCCCTCGTTCTGACGGATACCACTCATCTCACCCAGTACTTTGGCATATATCACCTTATTATTGGTGGGATTCACCACTTTAATGATCGTTCCTGGTTGCACCGCATCGATCAGCAGGTAGTATTTGGCATCCTGCCACCCACTGGCGGTTTTAAAAATACCCGCAGTCACCGTTTCATTTTTCGAAACCGGCGAGAATTTTACCTGTTGTTCAAAATGAGCTTTGAAATAGCCTTCTTCGGAGAGTAACGGATGTACATCTTCCTTTTTGATGACGGGTGGTTCAGTCTCCTTTTTTTCTTCCTTTTTTTCGACAGGTTCAGGTTCTTTTTTAATGACAGGTTCGGGTTCTTTTTTTATGATAGGTTCAGCCTCCTTTTTTTCTTCCTTCTTTTCAGCTTTTTCTTCTGCTTTTGCTTCTTTTTTCAGGGCTTTTTTTTCTGAAACAGGATCTGTAATAACCTGCTTTTCTTCTGTTTTGATCACGGGATCCTTAATGGTAACGGAAGTCATTTCCCTGGTCATCAAAAATCCGATAATCAGTTTTGTACCCGGTTTGATATTATCATCAGTAAGAGCGTTCCAGGCCCTTAGGTTGTCCAGTGAAACATCTTTATTCGCCTTGCTCACATTCATCAGCCCTTCCTTATCCCCTGTTTTATAATACACGGGGGTTCCGGTATTTCCCTGCTGGGTAAAATTAGAATCTGTTAACGGGATACGGATCTTCTGGTCAATTCGAAGCCCTTTATTCATATCCAGTTTATTAAAAGAAGCGATGGTTCGGGGAGAAATATTGTAAAGGCGACCGACCGAGTAAAAATTTTCTTTTGGCGCCACTTTATGATCGAGGTATAAGCCATTCTCACTACTTTTCACCAGCAGGTCGGCCTTTTGCCCGGATACAAATCCGGCTGCAAAAAGAAACATGACAATAGAAAAGAGAACCTTCTTCATACTGATAAGAGTTGATCTGCAAAGATGTGGATTTTTTGAACACGGATGACATAGCTTGTCACGTAAAACCGGAGATTAAACCGTGTTTCACCGCCATTAATCCCGTTAACAGAGGGAACTCTTTACGACCGGGATAATGAATTTATTGAACAGAAACTTCCTTTAATATCCGAAGTTCTTTCGGGTAATAATTATTGATACGGTTTGACAGGACATTGACCCAGCCAAGGGCATAACCGGCATACGTGACCAGTTGCCAGCCTTTATGTTTTGTTTCCAGCCGGAATTCTTTACGTTGCAGGTATTGGATGGCCTGGTCATAATTCAATTCCAGGTGAATGACCCGGTCGGATACCAGCCCACTCATCGCAATGGAATGATCGGGGATTAGTTTATCCCGCACCAATTCACCCACCAACGTTCCTGAATAAATGACCCGGAGGTTGTTTAATAAAAAAACAAACGGATCAAATAGTATTTCGGGCCAGGCATAGACCGTATCCTGGTTTTTTATATACCTGATATTCCCGGGAGTAACCCAGTCCGCTACGATCAAGGCTTCTTTTTTAGAGACCGATGCTGGTTTATTTGTTGACCTCGATAATGAATTCTCCGTTCCACTCCTCTTGCCAAAACAGGCTATATAAAATCCTTCCCCTTTTATTTTATCAGGGAAAAATCTATACCCATATGCCCCCTTTTCTGATCTCGTTTCCACGATACCAGGAAATTCGCCGATGGCCAGCTGCAAACTGATATTCCGATTGCTACCGGGATCAAGCTGCTCCATTATCCAATCTCCTATCTCTTCATCCTCTTCTTTAGAAAAAGAGCAGGTAGAATAAATAAGTATCCCATTCTTTTTTAATGCCGGCCAGGCATTGGCCAGTATCCTTTGTTGCCGGTGAGAACATAACTTTACGTTGTTCTCACTCCATTCATGTATAGCATCCGGTTCCCTTCTGATTAATCCGCTTCCACTGCAGGGTGCATCTATTACAATGACATCAAAATAGTTTTCGAGTTTTGAAAAATCCCCGGGATCATTATAGGTAACCATTACATTTTGACTACCCCATCGGATGATATTATCTTTTAAGATATTAGCTCTCGCGCGTATAGTCTCGTTACTCACCAGTAAACTATCTTTTGAGATCAATGATTGAATATGGGTGGACTTACCTCCCGGGGCAGCACAAAGATCCAATACCTTTAAAGGCTTTGAGAGGTCAACAGTTTGTTTTAAAGCCTGCTCCAGGAACATACCGGAAGCCTCCTGCACATAATAACAACCCGCGTGAAAAAGGGGGTCGAAAGTGAAGGAAGGGCGTTGTGATAGGTAGAAGCCTTGATGAGTCCAGGGAATTGGGAATTGGGAATTGGGGGTTAGGGATTGGGAATTGGGAAATTGATTTACTGGCTTTGAAGGATTTAATCGAATAGAAGTTACCTGCTCTCCTGATTCATGCAATTTTTCAAATGGCACTCTATCGAATCCTTTGACCGACTCAAGTGAATCCAAAAAAGAGGGGGGTAATTGCATCTGCAAAACTATGAACTAGAGCGTCATGTTATACAAGAATTAACAGGAGGGTTAGGAAATCTCCGATCCTAACCTTGCCTACCGGCAGGCAGGTTCCAAATCCCCAATTCCAAATCCTTTGTAATAGTTTAAAAGGGTTTCTTCATAATTACACCCGTCGCCTGTTGCACCTGTACCGTATACACATCCATTGTTTTTGAAACGATCCCGATATTCTCCTGGGCCTCTTTCCAGTTTCTTTGTTCGATGGCTTCCCGGATACCTGGTAAAGTTTTTACACCGTAACCGGTGTAATATCCCGGTGCATAGATCTGGTGTTTGTACCATGACCTTCTTGGCAATCCTTTATCATTGATCAGGCTTCTTTCGGCTTTGTATAGTATTTCATTCAGTTCTTTTTGTTTATCCACCGGCAACTGGGTGGCATTGCCGTACTGCTTTTGAAATTCTTCAGCGCTGTTCTTCAACTGTACCATTGAATTTTCAAGGTCACTGAAATTCAGATAAGGAACAATATCTTTTGGCTTTGGCGACTGGTAATTTTTTGTAGGATCCTTTGCCAGGTCATATAGTTTATCCTGGATCATTTTATTTTCCTGCTCTGTTTCACTTCTTGTATTATCCACCAGGGTCTTTAATTCGGTGACATAATCAGCCACGGTTTTATAAAAACTATTAAAGTCAAACGGCAATACATCGGCATTGGCCATTCGCATCATCAGCCGTCCCGCTGTTTTTGATAAGGTGACGCCATATTGAAAACCGGGATCCTTGAATTTTACGAAATGATCATAAGAGTCATAAATGGAATGATATTCACCGCCCCTTCCTTCTCCTCCAAAACCAATATCCATAGAAGCTATCCCCAGGAATTGGAGGAAACCCGACCAGTCTGAACCCGCCCCCAGTGCTCCCAGCTTGATATTTTTATTACCGATCAGTTTCGTTCTTGCTGTTTTATCCCCATTCACAAAATCAGACGCATATTTTCTTTCTTTTATGGTGACCCCGGTCTGGGGGTCGATCACATCATTGGCTACTTCATTGAAAAAAGGCTCCAGGGTATGCGAACCCGAAGCTCCCACAAAGCCACGGGAGTTGCCATCCGTATTCAGGTAAAAAACAGCTTTTTTCTTTAATTCTTCCTGGTGATCTTCTGACCATTCTGTGGAACCCAATAAAGCGGGTTCTTCTCCATCCCATGCACAATACACGAGCGTACGTTTTAATTTGAGTCCTTTTTTAACTAATTCAGCGATTGCTTTTGCCTCGTCCAGTTCTGACACCATACCACTGATAGGGTCCGCGGCGCCATTTACCCAGCCATCGTGATGATTACCTCTGATGATCCATTCATCCGGTAATTCAGTCCCTGGTAATTTTGCAATGACATCGTACAAGGTCTTTTGGTCCCAGTTGAATTCCAGTTTCAGGTGAACTTTTTCTTTTCCGGGTCCGGCATGATAGGTGATCGGTAAACCACCCCGCCAGGCAGCAGGAACCACGGGGCCACCCAAAGATTGCAATAAGGGTAATGCATCCTCATAAGAGATTGGTATTACCGGGATCTTCATAATGGTCACCGCCTGGCTCCTGTCAAGACGTTTGGCATCTTTAGTAGCGCCTACACCCGGGGTTAAAGGATCGCCCGGATAAACAGGCATATCCATCACCGAACCACGCTGCACGCCATCTTTAGGACGAAAAGCACCTTCCGGGTAAACATCCCCCTGGCCATACCCATCATCCTGGGGGTCGGAATAAATGATACAACCAATGGCGCCATGTTCAAATGCCACCTTGGGTTTTATACCCCTCCAGGAACCGCCATACCTGGCGATCACAATCTTTCCCTGTACACTTATTCCCATTCTTTCCAGCTCTTCGTAATCAGCCGGGATACCCCGGTTGACGAAAACCAACTCCGCAGTGACATCACCATCGGCGGAATACGCATTATATGAAGGCAATTGTTCTGATTTTTGCCCGCTCGTTTTATCTTCTTTCAGCGTGGGTTCTTCCAGCTTTGCTTTATAGGGTTTTGGGCCTAATAATTCAAGTGATCTGAATTTAGGCGTAGGGAATAAAACATAATACTCATCGATCTCGGTCTGGTACCCCCATGAACGGAACAATCCGGCCATATACTCTGCGTTTGCTTTATCCTGAGGGCTACCCACATGGTGAGGATGCGAAGTGAGAAACTGCATCCAGGTATCCTGGTTGGTGGCATTCAATTGTGCATCATATTGTTTTTCCCAATCCCTTTGCCGGGTAGCGTTGGCATCGGTGAAGCCCATGATCTTTTGAGCATGGAGGGTAGCAATCAAAAGCATGGAAATGACAAGGAAGGAGACTTTGTATTTCATTGTACTTGATTTAATTTTTTAACATCAACAAGATCGATCAGAAGGAATATAATACCATTACAGGTTCTTGATCTCCCCGATCAGGTCCTGCAATACTTTTTTCGCATCCCCAAATAGCATGGAGGTTTTAGGCCGGTAAAAAAGTTCATTCTCAATGCCGGCATAACCTGGTTTCATACTGCGTTTATTAACGATAACTGTTTTTGCCAGTTCCACATCCAGTATTGGCATTCCATAAATGGGTGAAGAAGGATCGTGTTTAGCGGCAGGGTTTACCACATCATTAGCGCCTAAGATCAATACGACATCTGTGCCAGGAAATTCTTCATTAGCCTGTTCCATTTCCAGCAGTTTTTCATAGCTCACATCTGCCTCGGCCAGCAAGACGTTCATGTGCCCGGGCATCCGACCCGCCACGGGGTGAATAGCATATTTAACTTCCACACCTTTTTCTTCGAGCAGTTTTTCCAGTTCATGACAGGCATGCTGTGCCTGTGCTACTGCCAAACCATAACCAGGAACAATAAAAACTTTATGCGCATAACTCATTACTACCGCCGCATCGCTGATTGAAATTTCTTTATAACTACCCTGTTCCTTTTTGCCCAACGGGCCTGCTTTGGCACCACCTCCAAATGAACCGATCAATACATTGGTCAACGAACGATTCATGGCTTTACACATCAATATAGTTAATAAGGTACCGGCTGCGCCCACCAGGATCCCACCGGTAAGCATGACTTTATTATTATACAGGAAACCTCCGCACGCAGCAGCAACGCCTGTAAAAGAATTCAGTAAAGAAATGACCACAGGCATATCAGCTCCGCCGATCGGGAAGACAAAGAATATTCCGTATAATAAGGATAAAGCGAATACGAGGAAAAAAATGATGGTAGCATTAGCGGGTGTCCATCCAATAAGGTAAGTGGCTAAACCCAGGATCACTAATAATATGGCAATATTGAAAAGGTGCTGCCCTTTAAAAGAAAAATCTTTCACTTTACCATTCAGCTTTCCCCAGGCGATCATGCTTCCGGCAAATGAAATAGAACCGATAATCACTCCCAGTAAAATAATCAGTATAATACCCTGGCCGCCTTCCGGTAACAATAATTTATGTGATCCGGGAACCACATTGTTTCCAATATGACTGAACTCAACGATCGAGATCAACGCTGCACAGGCTCCGCCCATTCCATTGAACATACTCACCATCTCCGGCATAGCTGTCATCTTCACTTTTTTGGCAGCCAGGGTACCAATGATACCCCCGATTAAAATACCGCCAAAGATCCAGGCATAATTATGCAGTTTATTGCCGGTATCATCCTTATATAAAAAAATAGTCCCTGTAATGGCAATGGTCATGCCTGCCGCCGCGATCAGGTTACCTCTCCTGGCGGTCGCCGGATTGGATAACATCTTTAGCCCAAGGATAAAAGTCACTGAACCGATAAGATAACAAACTGTAAGTATGTTTAATTCCATAAATATTTCATCTAAATCTCCGCCAATGGCGGAGAAAATTCACTCGCAGCCCAAAAGCAGAAAGAGAACTATTATTTTAATAATATTAAAAGAACCAAAGACTATTCAAATTATCAGAAAACTTCGTAAGTCCCCCTTTAGGGGGATTTAGGGGGCTTCTTCTTCTTAAACATCTCTAGCATCCTGTCCGTCACCACAAATCCACCCACTACATTCAGAGTACCCAGTATTACTGCCAGGAACCCCAATACTAGCGCCAGATAATTATCACTTTCGGCTTTGCCCATAACAATGATCGCCCCAATAATGACAACTCCATGAATAGCATTGGCGCCACTCATAAGGGGCGTATGCAATACACTGGGTACCCGGCCGATCACCTCAATACCAATAAAGATCATGAGGATGACAATGTAGATCATCTGCTGGTTGGCGCTTATCCAATTCAATACGGAATTCATAGTAAAATATTCAAACTGCTAAAGAATTATTGTGTCAAAAAAGAACTATCCAACCTAAGTTCCCCTCTTTAGGGGGTCAGGGGGTTTTCACTCTCTCATTCACTATTTCTCCATTGTGCGTAATGCAACTTCCCTTGACGAGGTCATCTTTCCAATTCAGGTTTAGCTGACCTTCTTTTGTGAGGATCAATTGCAGGAAATTCAATACATTCTTTCCATACAATTTGCTGGCATCTGATGGCATCGTAGCAGGCAGGTTGGAATTACCGACAATACGCACCCCGTTATATACCACTGTTTCATTATTCTTTGTAAATGGAGTATTTCCACCGGTAGCTGCGGCAATATCGATGATGACCGATCCATTACGCATAGCTTTGATCATTTCTTCGGTGATCAGTATCGGGGCTTTTTTACCGGGTATCTGCGCTGTGGTGATCACAATATCCGATTTGGCAATGCTTGCAGCGATCCTTTCTTTTTGCCGCAGTAAAAATTCTTCTGTCTGCTCCACGGCATAACCTCCTGCTTTACTGACATCCGCAGCGCCCTCTACTTCCACGAATTTTGCACCCAGGCTCATTACTTCTTCTTTAACCGCCGGTCGTGTATCAAATACTTCAACCACCGCTCCCAGTCTCCTCGCTGTGGCAATAGCCTGCAACCCGGCCACCCCGGCGCCCAATATCAAAAGTTTTGCCGGTGTAACGCTGCCAGCTGCTGTCATGAACATAGGAAAATACCTTCCATATAAATCAGCTGCTGATACTACGGCTTTGTAGCCGGCAATATTGGCCTGCGAACTCAGCACATCCATAGCCTGTGCTCGGGTAGTGCGGGGTAACATATCAAGAGAAAAAACGGTGGCCATGCTTTCAGCCCACTGTTTCACCAGTTCAACATTGTACAATGGTTGGTAAACACCGATGAGTATTTTGGAATTGGGGATTTGGAATTGGGTTTTGGGAGGGTGAATCGCTAAAATAATATCAGATAACGTAATGATCTCCTCCGCCTGTTTTATAGTAGCTCCCGCTTTCTCATAATCAGCATTAGCACAAAATGCCAGCTCACCGGCGCCGGATTCTACAAGAACTTTGATCCCTTTTTTAGTTAGTATCGCGACGGCTTCAGCCAGCAGTGATACTCTTGTTTCATGGGCGGGTTCTTTAAGCAAGCCAATTGTCATAAGGGAAATTTTGGTCCCGATGCTTCGAGGATTTATTTCGTTTGAAGGTAGTGATTTTTAAAATCGGATGGTGAAATGCAGTTTTTCCCTGAATTCCTGCCTGAAAAATACAATTCCTGTAAAAAAAAGATCGACACTGCAACGAACGGAGGGATGGGCCCGGATGATAGACCAGGCTTGTTCCATTTCCCGGCTCCAATGAATATCATCAAAAAGCAGGACCGAGTCATTATTAACTTTCATCAACAGTTGTTGAAAATAGTTTAGTGTCGGCTGCAGGCGGTGATTCCCATCGATGAATGCAAAGTCAACAGCTGCCAGGTCGCGGATTACGGAGGGTA
>JADGPW010000157.1 GCA_017882265.1 Chitinophagaceae bacterium
ATGCTGGAAGAAAATGTAGTGAGCGCTGCCGGGGCCCCGCACCGATTTACCTATAAAAGTATACAGGAGACTATTCGCGAAGCGGGTTTTGAACCGCAGCTACGAAACCAACAGTATGAGTGGAGGGAGATTCCGGAAATGATCGAGGAGCAGATGATAAACTACTAAACCCCCAACCCCCTAAAGGGGGCTTTGCAGGACTCCGAAAGTTGATTAGTTAATATATATATACAAAGTAAATTCTATGAAAACAACATTTAGCTGGTTCAGGAAAATCGCAATTGCAGAAGGCATATCCTTTTTGACCTTATTGTTTATAGCGATGCCATTAAAATATCTTGCCGGTTTACCTATTGCTGTCCTCATCGCGGGTAGTCTGCATGGTCTGTTGTTTATTAGTTTTATCATTCTCGCCTTTGAAGTAAAAGGTGATTATAAAAAAGGAAGCGCCTGGCTGGGGAGAGCTTTTCTTGCATCTATTCTTCCCTTCGGAACCTTTATTGCAGATAAGCAATGGAAGAAGGAGGAAGCTGGTCAGCTACCATCCCCGAATGGGCAATAAAATAGTAAAATGACCGTACGATACGCCCCTCTTTTGTTGATCACTCTTTTTTTCCTGTGCGCCTGCGGCAATAATAAAGCCAACCAGCCCATTTCAGAAAATGATACGGCTGAAACCTTTTACTACTGGGAATCCACTCTGAATGATTCAACGGGAAACCTGGAAATGAAAAAAATAGAGACGACTGATTCCCTCTCTGTTCCATCCATTTTGGATTATATCAATAAGGATAACCCCCGGCTCCGTCTTGAATGGGTTAAAACTTCCAACGACACCGTGTATATAAAAATAAAAGACGCTACCGTGCTTACCCAGCAAATGGGTTCAACCGGTGCCACAGAATACATGGCTGCCGTCGTGTATAACCTGACAGAACTTCGAGGTATGAAATATGTCAATTTTGATTTTCAGGAAGGCGACCATGCCGCACCGGGAACCTTCAGCAGGGAAAGTTTTAAGAATGAATAAATAGAGAAAAGTTGAATAGATAAAAGATAAAAGTTTCTTCAGTTGAAAAGACCTTACAGGTTTGAGATAGTAAAAACTCTGTAAGGTCTTTTCGTATTTGAGAACTTTTATCTTTTATCTATTCAACTTTTCTCTATTTATTCGGCCACTTCTCCACCTTATTACTGATCGGCTTCACCGTGCGCAGGTAAGCATAAATGGCTTTCAGGTCATCATCGGTCATTCCCGCCATTTCACTCAATGGCATGATCGTATTTTCTTTCCCCGCCACAAAATTGTAATTCGTTTCTTCCCGGTAAGGAGTGAATTTTGTAAGAAACTTTTCTTCTGTCCAGGTGCCGATGCCTGTAGCCGAATCAGTGGTAATATTGGCTGAATTTACTTTAAAGGTCCCTCCATCAAATGGATAGCCACCGGCATACTTACGGCTCAGGTCAGGCCCCTGCTGTGTCATAGGCGAATGACAGGTGCCGCAGTCCGCAAAGTTTACCAGGTAACCACCATAAGCCACTTTATCTGTTTCCGGGGGACGAATATTCCCATCAATAGAAGCCTGCATAGCCCCGGCAGGCGGGTACATCATACTCACGGGCATCATCAACTGCCTTGCCGGAACTTTGTTCTTTATGGGCTTTAATGTCTTTATGTATGCAATGATACTTAACAGGTCTTCTTTGGCCATATGGTTATAATTAGTATAGGGCATCAACGGGAATAAGGTATCACCATTCTTACTAATACCTTGAGTCAGTGCCTTTAATATTTCATCATCTGTCCAGGATCCAATCCCTGTTTCCGGATCGGGCGTAATATTCCTGCCGTAAACAACACCGGGTATCATCGCCAGTTTTTGATCAAAAGCAAAGCCTCCGCCTCCTTCCGATCCGGGAATTACCGGCCCGGAATATTTGGTTAGGTCGCGTTTACTATGGCAATCAATACAACCGGCTACATGGTTAACAAGGTAGTTCCCCCTTTCCTGAACTTTTTTCAGGGAATCTTCGCTGTTGGTTGCTTTTTGTTCCGTTTTACCATTCTTACAGGATGAAAAATACGCGGCGGCGATTACCAGGGTGAAGATCGCGGACAGGAAAATGAATTTTCTCATGGTGTTTGATAGTTTAGGGGTTGTTTAAAAAAAGGTTAATAATGTTAATTAAAGATTAGAAAAGTTTTTGAAAAAAACAATTTCATTCTATTAATATATGATTCAAAAAAGCAGATTTAGTGGCGGAGAAGTGTGACTGTTTCCAAATCATTGTTAAGCACTACCAATTCGGCGCTATAGTTAGGTAATATTTTCCCTAACTGATGATCCAGCTTCATTACCCGTGCAGGATAAAGACTACACATACGCAATGCTTCTCCCAGTTCGATCCCGGCATAATGAACCAGGTTTTTTGCGGCTTTGTTCATGGTTAATGCTGAACCGCTGAGGATCCCGGCGGCTTCATATTTATCCCCGGCAAGCTGGTGCCGGTAATACCCCTCCACCGTATCTGTTACCGCATCCGTGACAACAAATAATCTTTCTTTCATTACCTGTTTGGCAATCCGGATCGCGGCAAAATCAACATGATGCCCATCCGGTATTATACTGGCAATTACTTTATCATCGTCCATCGTGGCGCCTACAAGACCGGGTTGCCTGTGTTGTAACGGGCTCATCGCATTGTATAAATGTGTGACGACGCTAATGCCAAGGGCAAAACTTTTTTTTGCTTCCCTGTATGTTGCGTTGCTATGCCCGGCTGCAACAACGATATCCTGTGAAAGAATGTATTCCAGCACTTCTTTACTGCAAACTTCGGGGGCAAGGGTTATCATTTTAATAACCCCTTTACCGTAATTCAATAGTTCTTTGGCTTCCTCCAGCGTTGGGGAATGGATCAATGAACCCACATGCGCGCCTCTTTTTTCAATATTGATCCAGGGTCCTTCAATATGCAATCCTAAGATCCCCACACCTCCCTTGCTCCAATAATCCCTGATAGCGTCAATACATTTAAAAAAAACATCGTATGTATTGGTGGCCACGGTAGGCAGGCAAAAAGCGGCACCTCCTTTTTCAGCATAGGCTGCCATTTTTGAAAGAGTTCCTGGTTCAGGGTAAACAGCCAGCAATTTTCCGTTGGCCCCATATACCTGCAGATCAATGAAAGCAGGTGCGATAATATAGCCCCCAAATTGTTTGACCTGTTGTGCCGTTGATAAGGAAGAAACCGGGAGTACTTCTTTTACCCTTTTGTCTTCCACCACAATGGCATGATTGGAAAGCCAGGTTTCCCCGGTGAAGATGCGGTCAGCCGTATATATTTTTTGTGTGGACAGGTTTATAATATAAGCTACAAAGATAGAACACGAAAAGCCTGTCCCGAGTTTTAGGGAATACGGATTTAATAGCTCCATGATTAAGTTATTACGGAGGGGTTAACACGGATCTTTGTCCTGTTTTTCGGTGAAATCCGTTAAACCTGCCTGCCGATAGATTATCCTTACCCAAACTTATCTGGAAGTCCGGAGCCGGCTTATTGAACCACGTAGGACATAGTTCACAATAGACTACACATAGTTTTTTAATAACAGGTTTCTTATTACCCTGTTAGATTACATTGACAGTTTCCGGGTTAACCTATGTGGACCCTATTGTGTACTATGTCCTATGTGGTTCAGATCTAATATAAACTAAGGGTATGGTAGTAGTGAGAAAGATCATTTGCAAATACAGTAAAAATTTGGGTAACGATACGCTGCAGGCAGGGAGGTTAATGTTCCCGAAAAATCGGACAGGCTATTCGTGTTCCGCTTTTTATTAATTTGGAAGTATGAAATATTTAGCCTTTTCATTATTATCACTTGCCTTTATCGCTTGTAGTAGGTCGGGTAATCAATCAAAACAGTTAGAGGCCCGTATTGACAGCCTGCAGGAAAAACTGGAGAATACTTATAAGCCTGGATTCGGGGAATTTATGTCGGGAATTCAGGTACACCATGCCAAGCTATGGTTTGCGGGCATCAATAATAACTGGGAGCTTGCCGATTTTGAAATACATGAGATCATCGAAGCGGTGGATGCTATAAAAAAATACCAACCCGAACGTGATGAATCCCGTTCTGTTCCCATGATCGAACCCGCCCTTGACAGTGTGAGCGCTGCCATTAAGCAAAAGAACATTACTCAATTCAAAAGCAGCTTTGTGTTACTCACTAATACCTGCAATACCTGCCACAAAGCTGTTAACTATTCATTTAATGAAGTGAAAATACCTGAGAGTCCGCCTTTTTC
>JADGPW010000158.1 GCA_017882265.1 Chitinophagaceae bacterium
AGCCTTTCACTTTCGGTATCCAGGGATGAAGTAGCTTCATCCAGGATAAGTATCGGCGGATTTTTTAATACCGCCCTGGCAATAGTTAACCGTTGTCTTTCCCCCCCACTGAGTTTGCTGCCCCGGTCACCGATATTGCTTTTATAACCGCCTTCTTTTTTTATAATAAAATCATGGGCATTAGCAATCTTTGCCGCTTCAATTATCTGTTCTTCAGGTGCATCCTGTTGTCCTAATGCGATATTATTGGCAATCGTATCATTAAACAGTATGGGTTCCTGGGTCACAATGCTCATCAGGTTCCGCACAGAATGCAGGGAATAATCTTTGATATTTATTCCATCGATCAATACTTCCCCCCCGGTTACATCATGAAAACGCGGAACAAGGTCCGCTAATGTGGATTTCCCGGCGCCGGAGGATCCGACAAGGGCGATGGTTTTACCTTTTGTCACGATAAGGTTGATATTATCAAGGATCACCACATCCTCATAAGCAAAACTCACATTCCGGAATTCTATAGCAGACGTAAAAACATTTAATTGTTTACCATTGGGGTTATCATCTACCGTGATAGGAGTTCTCAGGATCTCTTCGATCCGGTTAATGGCCGCAGCGCCTTTCCGCATATTGCTAAAGGAAGTGGATAATGCTTTGGCGGGGTTGATGATATTATAAAAAATACCAAGAAAACCGAGGAAGGCAGAGGCTTCCAGCAATTGGTTCTTTAATACCAATCTTCCCCCGTAATACAATACAGCCGTAAAAAGAATGACACCCAACACCTCGGAAAGCGGAGAAGCAAGATCCCGGCGATAGCTTATACTGTTTTTAGCTGCCAATAATTCTTCATTGGTTTTAAAGAACCGGCTGCGTAATAGTTTTTCAATATTGAAAGCTTTGATCACCCGGAGGCCACCCAATGTTTCATCAAGGGTAGATAGAGTTTCGCCATATTTATTTGCTACCTGTGTGGAATGTTTTTTTAAGGACCGTGTAATGCGACCGATCACCAGGCCCAGTACCGGGATAAGAATAAGTATGAATAAAGTAAGTTGAGCGCTAATAAAAAATAACACGATAAGTGTTACGATAATAGTCAATGGATCCCTGATCCATCCTTCCAGCGTTCCTACCACAGAGCCTTCCACTTCGTTTACGTCATTGGTCATACGGCTCATCAGGTCGCCCTTTCTTTTCTCAGTAAAAAAACCAATAGGTAATCGCAATACTTTATCATACAGATCTTCCCTGAGCTGGTTAACGACCCTGTTTTTAAGCGGGTTGAGGACGTAATAGGAGAGATAAAGAAAAAGGTTTTTAAAGATTATAAAACTGACCATCAGCAAACAGATAAAACCTAAGGTTTGAATAGCGCCTCTTGTCCGCACCGAATTATTCAGAAAATCGTTAATGGACTGAACAACCAGGTTGCTGCTGGAACCTGTGATGCCTGTTTTACCACCCAGGAAAATAAGCTGTAAAAAAGGCATTAGCATGCCGATGGAAACGATGGAAAAAAGAATGCTTAATAGGGTAAAAATGAAATACAGAAAGATCTTCCCTTTATAGGCGCCGAGGTATTGAAAAATCCTTGAGTATTGCTTCATTGAAAATGCTTCTGCTGCAAAGCCGCAAAGTAACTAATTTTACAGTGTCCGCAGAGGCTTTAACACGGGTGGACGAAAATAATAGCGAACCATGGAAGAAGGAAAACGTCAGAAACAGATTGCCGGGCTGTTGAACCAGGAAATGAATATTATTTTCCAGCGTCTGGGCCTGAATATGATCGACGGGGGAATGGTATCCATTTCCTCTGTGAAGGTAACGCCCGATTTACTGGAAGCAAGATTTTACCTGAGCTTTTTCCAGGTGAAGGATGCAAAAACGGCTTTACAAAAAATTGAGGACCGGCATCACGAGATAAAAAAAGAACTGGCCGCCAGCGTGCGGCATCAATTACGCAGTATCCCTGTCCTACGTTTTTACCAGGATGACACCTTAGATCATGTATTCAAAATGGAAGAATTGTTTAAGAAAATTGAGGAAGAGAAACCCCCAGCCCCTAAAGGGGAGTAATGAAGAATTCTTATCGGCAGCCAATAAAAATTCAACAATAGATTCTTTTCAACAAAATAAAACATGATGAAACTAAGTTCCCCCTTTAGGGGGACAGGGGATTCCTTTTTCTTTGCCTGGCGGTATTTCAAAGCAAAAAAATCCACAAATGCCATTAATATCATTTCGTGGATAAGCATTGTGGCCATTATTTTTGGTACTACGGCTCTTATTCTGGTGTTAAGTGTATTCAATGGATTTGAAGACCTCGTCAAATCACTTTACTCTTCCTTTTACACCGACCTCAAAATTTCTCCTTCTTCGGGTAAAGTGATCTCCCTTACTCCGGCCCAGTTGCAAAAACTAAAAGGACTGAGCGGCATCAGGAATTTTTCCCTGGTGGTAGAAGAGAAAGCGTTGGTGCAGAACGGGGATTATCAATCCGTAATTTATTTAAAAGGGGTTGATGAAAATTACAGATATGTAAGCGGGGTGGCTGATCATTTAATTAATGGCGATTATGATCTCGGGAATGAAGATAGTGCCAAATTGATATTGGGTGCGGGGGTAGAAGGGGCCCTGGGTATCCGGGCCGACAGGAATATTTTTACTCTTAAAATTTATTTAGCGAAGAAAAGCAGTACGGAACAGATCAGCCTGGAGAACGATATAAGTAGCAGCACCATTCGGACATCCGCCGCTTTTCTCATCCAACAGGATTTTGATAATAAATACGGCATCACCAATATTGATTTTATCAAAAGATCCTTGAAGCTCGGCCCAAATGATTATGGCAGTGTGGAGATCGCAGTGAATGATCCTTCCAAAGCTGATGAAGTAAAGAAAACGATCCGGCAATTATTGGGTGATGGTTACGTGGTTCAGAATAAATTTGAACAAAACAGAAGTCTTTATTCTGTTATGAATATGGAACGATGGGTGATCTATGCTGTACTTTGCCTGATACTGGTGGTAGCCGCCTTCACCATGATCGGGGCTTTAACGATGCTGGTACTGGAAAAACAAAAAGATATAAGCGTTTTGCACGCTTTGGGTGCCGATCGCGGGTTTATTCATCGTATATTCCTAAACGAAGGAGTTTTACTGGCTTTGATTGGCGGTGGGGCAGGTATGCTGCTAGCCCTTCTGGTGGCCTGGTTGCAGATACACTTTCACCTGATCCCTTTACAGGGGGGCTCTTTTTTAATTGATTATTTTCCTGTCAAGTTAAGGATGGAGGATTTCGGGCTCGTAGGAGCTACCGTCTTTGTGATCTCGCTTATCGCTTCCTGGTTTCCCTCAAGAAAGGCAGCAGCGCAGGATTTTTCTTTGAGAAGTGAATAGAAAGCCAACCCCCCTGTCCCCCAAAGGGGGAACCCAGGATGAAAATTCATTTTATATATGAATCAGTTTAAAAGAGTTAGTGTTTTAATTATTAATATTCCAGCTCCTTTTTCTTTATTGTTTCTTACAGATAATTCAGGAATCATTCGATCTAGGTTCCTCCTTTGCGCCGGCGCTGAAGCTTTAGCGCAAGCGTTAGGGGAACAGGGGGTTTGGCTGGGGTTAATAATCCCCCAACGTTTCCGGCAACTGTGCCAATGCCCTGGCTAATTGTTCGTCATTGGGTGCTATCCCATGCCATTCATGTGAGCCTTCCATAAAATCAACACCTTTTCCCATTACCGTATGCATCAAAATACCAATGGGTTTACCCTGACCTAGTAATGACTTTGCTTTATTAAGTGTGGCCAAAACATCATCCATATTATTGCCGTTCATTTCTAATGTCGTCCAGCCAAACGCATCAAATTTCTGGCGGATATTACCAAGGCTCATGACTTTATCCGTCGGGCCGTCGATCTGCTGGCCATTCCAGTCTATGGTGGAAATCAGATTGTCTACTTTATGATGTACTGCAAACATGACGGCCTCCCACACCTGGCCTTCATCCAGTTCCCCATCGCCATGCAGAGAGAACACGATATGGGGGTCATTATTTAGTTTTTTGGCCAGGGCAGCCCCGATGGCTGCGCTCATACCCTGTCCTAAAGAGCCAGATGCGATTCTGATACCGGGTAAATGCTCATGTGTGGCCGGGTGTCCCTGCAGCCTTGAATTTATTTTACGGAATGTAGCCAGTTCCCCTATACTAAAATAACCTGAACGGGCCAGGGTTGAATAAAAAACAGGCGAAATATGGCCATTGGACAGAAAAAATACGTCTTCATTCGTAGCATTCATATTAAAGGCTGGGTTGTGCTTCATCACGTTGAAGTACAGGGCTGTAAAAAAATCAGCGCAGCCCAGAGAGCCACCGGGGTGACCACTGTTGGCCCCGTGTACCATTCGAACAATATCCCGTCTTATTTGTGAGGCGATAGAGACAAGTTCTGCCATAAAAATAGGTTCTTATTAAACTTTTAGTATCTTGTCATTTCAAATCCGCTTTGTGCTGCAAAAGTGCACTCTTTTTGAATACAAAATCCATCCTGGAGTAATCATCTGTCCAGAAAATTCAATTCATCCTGTGGTTGACAAAAAAATAATGCCGGGGACATTAAATAATTTTGGCATAAAAGAAAAGTGAACAGGCTAAAACCTATTTTTGTACCATCATTAAATGCTGCTTAGATGCTTGATGTTTTGCTGACAGCTTCTGTTTCTTTCATTATCACTTTTCTGGCAATACCAGTGATCTTACAGGTGGCAGAACAGAAAAAGCTGTATGATATCCCGGATGAAAGAAAAGTGCATACCCGGCCGGTTGCTTCATTAGGTGGTGTTGGTATTTTTGGAGGTTTTTTACTGGCATCTCTTTTATCAATACAGGGTTACCTGAACCCCGAATTTCAATACTTTTTTGCAGCGGCAGTTGTTATATTCTTCCTTGGTCTGAAAGATGACCTGATGATATTATCGGCTACCAAAAAATTCATTGGCCAGATAATTGCCGCATCAATCCTGATCCATCTGGGCGGTATCCGGTTAGATAGTATGTTTGGCTTATTTGGATTCGGAGAAGTTACAGAGGGCTTTGGCCTGGCTTTATCTTATCTCACCATCATTGTTGTTATAAATTCATTTAATCTTATTGATGGAGTTGATGGCCTTGCCTCCAGCCTTGGCATACTTACTATGCTTGTCTTTGGAGCTTATTTCTTTGCAGTTGACCAGCAGGCATATGCTTTACTTTCGTTTTCAATGGCTGGCAGCCTGGTAGCTTTTTTAATTTTCAATCATCATCCCGCTAAAATATTTATGGGTGATTCGGGATCCCTGATGATCGGTTTGGTCAACGCCATCCTGGTCATCAAATTCATAAATGTAGCTAATGCGCATGATGTGGCTATCCCGATCCCTTCCGCAGTGGCTGTTGGTTTTGGCATACTGATCGTTCCCCTGCTGGATACGCTTCGCGTATTCAGTATCCGGATCTTCAATGGAAGATCTCCTTTTACACCTGATCGCAACCACGTACATCATTTATTGCTTGACAGGGGACTTGGCCATGCCGCAGTAACATTTACCTGTGTGGGTATAAATATTGGATTTATCCTGCTGGCCTGGTTTGGGAGATCATTGGGACCCAATTACCTGTTACTGATCATGCTGTCTCTTTCATTTACTGGTTTTGGTATATTGTATTACCGCAAACCCCGGCGTACGATGGTTATCGCCAAAAGGGTCAATGGTGCTACCGAACTTAAAACAGCATCCAAGGTAGTGACCCTGACCAAAGAAGCGCAGGCGGCTGATAATAACTGATTAGATAGATAAAAGATAATCGTGATCCCGATAGCTATCGGGAGATAAATGTGTCTTCAGGAGAAAAGGCCTTACAGTTTTGAAATAACATCAAAGCCGTAGGGTCTTTTGAATTTTTGCATGGTATCTCCCGATAACTATCGGAATCACTTTAATATCTTTTTCTCTCCTTTCCTTAATTTTGCGACATGAAAGAAGAAATTGCATCAATCATTGCTGTGTCTGAAGATCACATGCAAAAAGCGATTAGTCACCTGGAAGCGGAATTGGTAAAGATAAGAGCAGGAAAAGCAAACCCCCAGATGCTGGATGGTATCGTAGTGGATTATTATGGCTCCCCTTTGCCCATTAACCAGATAGCGAACATCAGTGTAATGGATGCCCGGACCCTTACGATCCAACCCTGGGAGAAAAATATGTTGCAGCCAATTGAACGGGCCATCATTGCCGCCAACATAGGTATCAACCCACAAAATGACGGGAATCTCATACGTCTTTTTCTGCCACCACTTACTGAAGAAAGAAGGAAAGAACTGGTGAAGAAATGCCAGGTAGAGGGGGAACAATCAAAAGTAGCTATCCGTAATATCCGCCGGGATTCGATAGAACATATCAAGCGACTACAGAAAAATGGATTGAGCGAAGATGCTGCCAAAGATGCCGGGGACGATGTACAGCAGGTAACTGATAAATTCACCGCAGCAGTAGAAAAACACCTGGCATCGAAAGAAAAAGAAATTATGGCGGTTTAGGATTGAAGGGGGAATTCGGAATTGGTTATTTGGAATTTGGTCCTAAAATTGAAATTTTCCTGTCCCTGCCGGTCTTTTATGAATTACTGTAAAAGTATGCTCCGCATTCCTTATTCCCCATTCCCAATAACTAATTACTAACGCCCTTTTCGGGACGATTAGCAAGGTAAACGCCGAAAAGTATAATTGCAAGACAGGCCGGTTTTATCCAGGTTATCTTTTCTCCGTCAATAAATCCCCAGAGCAAGGCAACAAAGGGGATACCATAAGTTACCAGGGATGCGAATAATCCTCCCGCCTTTTGAACCAGAATATAAAATAATGCAGTGGCAATAGCCGTGCCGGCAATGCCCAGCCCTGCGGAGGCCATCACTGAATACTTTACTTCCTTATTGGTAAAATCATGATGGAGGAAACCTTGTTGCCAAAGTATAATGCCAGAAGGAATAAGCATAAAGGCAAGCGAAACAGTAGCCACATGGACCGGGTTAAGATCTTTTAAAAAATGACCCACCATATTCACATTGATGCCATATAAAAATGTCGCCAGAACAATCAGTAGCGTGTATCCAAGGTTATAAAAACTGATACTCACTTCCCCGGTCAATGCCGGAAGAAAAGTAAGTAATACTAATCCAAAAAAGCCGGTAAGAACACCCCAAATCTTCCGGGCATTGATCTTATCCCTGAAAAAAAGTATGGCGATTACTACCACACAGATCGGGGTCAGTGAATTGAGTATTCCAGCCAGTGAGCTGTCAATTTTAGTAATGGCTTTGGCAAATAAAAATGCCGGCACTAAATTTCCGAAGATGGCGCTAAGGATAACCAGGCCCATCCTGGGTCCCGGAATTTTTCCAATATGAAAGACAGCAAAAGGAAGAAATACCAACGCAGCAGAAAAGATACGGACGCCAGCAATTTCAGCGGAATTCAGCCCCTGCTGACTATCATGCATGAGTTTAAAAGAACTACCCCAGATAAGGCACAGCATAATAAAGATGGACCAATTGATGAATTTTGTACTCATAAGCCCGATCGCTGAAAGGTGCGCAAAGGTCATAAAACGGTATCATATGGCAGTATTTTTTTACTGGTATCAAAACAACTTTACCCAAATGGTTATATTGTGACATCAATTTTTAATTTTTTGATATGAGCTACGTGGAGCTGAAAAAAATATCTACCCGGGCCCCGGATGATATTGATAAACAGGAAACAAAAGAAAAAATGCAGACTATTATTAGTGAATTGGATGAGTTGCAAAATCTTTTGTTCGCAGAGAACAAGCATTCCGTGCTGGTTGTCATCCAGGGCATGGATGCCAGCGGCAAAGACGGGGTGATACGAAATGTAGTTGGCCGCCTGAATGCCCAGGGGGTAAACGTAAGATGTTATAAAGCTCCCACCCCGGAAGAATTAGCTCATGATTTTTTATGGCGTATCCACCAGTTCGCACCTGCCAAAGGTATGATAGAGGTCTTTAACAGGTCGCATTATGAAGATATCCTGATCACCAGGGTCTATAAATGGTGTAATGATAAAACGGCAAAAAAAAGAATGGAGGCTATAAATGATTTTGAAAAGCTGATGCAGGAACATAACCATACACATATTCTGAAATTTTACCTGCATATTTCTCTGGAAGAACAGCAGCAAAGACTCGCAGAAAGACTGAAGGATCCTTCCAAAATGTGGAAATATAACGAAAGGGATTTCGAAGAATCTAAACTCTGGGATATCTATATGCAGATGTATGAAGAATGCTTTGCCAATTGCGCTAATCCACCGTGGACCATTGTGCCTGCTGACCAGAACTGGTATAAAGAATATATCATAGCCAGCCGGTTACAGGAATTATTAATAGGGTTAAAAATGCAATACCCGGGATTGAAAAAATAGGTAAACAGGAATGAGGAGAAAAATCATTACTCTAATTATTATTTATCACTAAAATCAATAAATATGGGAATGCTAAAAGAATTTAAAGAATTTGCCATGAAGGGCAATATTGTTGACCTGGCCGTTGCCGTGATCATCGGCGGCGCCTTTGGCAAAATAATAGACTCCCTGGTGGCCGATGCGATCATGCCGATATTAGGCAAGATAATGGGAGATCCAAATTATTTTCTTACCTGGACGGCTGGAGGAATACCGGTTGGCAGGTTTATCCAGGCGGTATTCAATTTTCTCATTATTGCATTTGTTTTGTTTCTTGTTATCAGGGCCATCAATTCCACAAAGACAAAGAAAAAAGAAGAAGCTGCCCCGGCACCTACGCCGGAAAATATTACATTATTGCGTGAGATAAGGGATGCCCTGAAAAAGTGAATAGTGAATAGTAAACGGGAATTCAGCTTTTATCACCGGCCAGATAACTTAGATCTTTGCCAGAGAAAACCGGTTGATTATTTTAGTTATATAAAAGTGGGAATGCAATCTGTGTTCCAGGGGAAC
>JADGPW010000015.1 GCA_017882265.1 Chitinophagaceae bacterium
AGGGTTCCTGAAAAAAGGGTTATTATTTTTTGACCAAGTGTGTTTAGCAGGTCCACCTGTATATTACCTGTCGCCGGAACATTGATGTCAAGATTGGAAATACTCCTTGCCGGGTTTGGATATAACAGCGCTGTCAATTGTTCATTCGGACCCGTAACTCCGCTGACAGGAGTAATAACTGCGTTGGTAAGATTCCTGTTCAGGTACAAATGATATTCCCCGGGCTGTAACGTAATACTTTGGGCCGAACCAGTCGCGGTGATCGTATTGCCATTAAGATAATCATACCAGGTGCCGCCGGCCGGAAAAGTAAAGGAGCCGGTTTGAGCATTCACATCAAAATTACCGATCACACAAAGCATAGAAGAATCGGTAGCGCTGCGGATCGTCATAGATTTGAAGGCTATACCGGTACCCAGGTTTTGAGTAAGCGTAATATTATTGGCAATGAAGACATCCTTGTACCAGGGATGCGCCCTTAGCTTTAATAAGCTAGTAAAAATATCAACTAATCGTTTCCGTTGAATGACCTGCAGATAATCCCAGCGGATCGGTTTTGCCGTAAGTCTGCAATTGGTATTGACCGACCCATCTGTACAGGTGTTGATCGAATAATCATACCCCTGCTCACCAAATTCCCAGATCATTTTGGGCCCCGGTGCATCGAGGAAAAAAGCAGCACACATTTCTATCCGTTTCAAAGCCGTATTCAGATCTTTGACATTATAGGTGCCGGAGGCATTTCCAAATTGCAGATTCTTATACATCAATCTTTCTTCATCATGGCTTTCCATATAACCCACGAGGTAGGGATTGGTAAAGCCTCTTACTGTATGAAGAATGCTTTCAATATTGGAATTAGGTAAGTAACCCATGGCTGCTTCTTCGTAACTACTGGCTCCATTACCCCAAAGCATCATTCCATAGTTCGACAATTCAATCTCTTCAGGATTCAAAGCAAAATGTTCTAATATGGCGTAGCAGCCGGGTGATTTTAATTGCAGTGTATCATAATAACGTTTCCAGATGGCAATGCGGCTGGCATCATACTGGTTCCATAGGTTCACATCAGAACCGGAGTTGAATTGGGTAAATCCTTTGGATAGATCAAAACGGAAACCATCCAGTTTATAATCCTGCAACCAGAACTCAACCACCCGGCTGGTAAGATACCGGGTTGCCAGGCTTTCATGATTAAAATCATTGAATACACTGAATGGATGGGTGGCAACCACATTGAACCAGGGATTATCCGGGGTCGGTTGGCTGGTAGCGCTATTCCAGTATAAAGCTGCCATGGGGTTTTGACCCGTGGCATGATTCAGTGCAATATCCATTATAACAGCGATCCCTTTCCTATGGCAGGAATCTATGAATTCTTTTAATGTATTCTTAGGGCCATAATATTTATCGGGAGCGAAATAAAAATCGGGATTATAGCCCCAGCTATCATTGCCTTCAAATTCATTAAAGGGCATCATTTCAATGGCATTTATCCCCATTGTTTTTAAATAGTTCAGCGTGTCTCGTAGCGTTTTCCAGTCATGTGCCGCTATAAAATCCCTGACCAGTAATTCATAAACAACAAGATTTCTTTTATCAGGGCGGGCAAAATTATTGACCGCCCAGGTATAAGCCGGAGCATTTGTTTGTAACAAACTAACTATCCCGGTTGTTAACCCGGTCGGATAGGTTCTTAATCCCGGGTAAGTTGTTGAAGTAATGCCACCATCATTTCCCGGATCCAGTATTTTTTCAGTATAAGGTTCCGCCACTTTTAAACTCCCGTTCACCAGGTATTGAAATGCATATTCAGTACCTGGGGTTAATCCTGTGATGCGCAACCACCAGTAATTACCATCTGGTGTTTTGTTCATTACATAATTGGTTTGTTCCGTCCAGTTACTTCCCGTAAACTCACCTATAACGGAGACCCTTGCTTTATTGGGCGCATACAAAACCAGCACCACGGAAGTATTTCCCGCATCATAATTAATACCATCTCTTACTCCCACCGGCAATGGAGCTATTACCGGGGCGGTGGCGGCAAAGAACTGGAATGTAAATGTCTTGGTGGTGATCCCGTCATTCGCTTCCACCATGACGGTTTGATTTCCTGTTACAGTTATGACCGGATTAGCCGAGATCGTTGTTGTATTGGATTGCGTTTGAATAACCGTTCCATTCAGGTAAAGCTTCATCGTAGAAAGATTATTGGCTATGCCTGTAAGTGCGATATTATCTCCAACCTGCTTATTTATAGGTTCCGGAATGGGTGAATAGGTGGGTTGAAAAAAAGGTATTGTAAACCTGGTGGAAAGATTAGCATCATAGATCGGGATGTACATGTCACTTCCATCAGCATTCCGCTGTACAGTTGTACCGGCGCCATTTCGAAAGAGGATCGCAATTTTTAAGATGGTCTCACCGGCAGGTACTCCATAGTAGGCCCTTATATTAGTAATATCGAATTTCCATTTATTAGTTCCCAGGTAGGTGGCCTGTAGCAATGGATTAGGTAAATTAAAATTCTGGTTGAATTTGACATACCGCCAATCCGAGTTGCTGGTACTGAGATTTGTTATTACGCCTGTATGAACATATACATCAGTAGTAGGTGTATAATTCAGCAGCCCCAGGTTGCCTTTTGAAGCATCAACAGTAATTGAAATATTATCATTGTCTTTGGGAAAATCTGGTGTCCAGGTTAGTAATTGGGCGCTGCCGGTAAATACAAAACTCACAAAACTGAGAACCAGAATAAAAAATCGTTTCATAGCAAGCTCGTTTAGCAAGTATCAGACACCCTTCAGGTGTAAGATACCCGAAGATAATAAATATGTACTTACGACACATTACATTTTAAAAGTTTGGTAACCGGGAGGGCGGGAAGACGGGAAGAAAATAAATCCTCTTCCCGCACTTCCCATTCTTACCGGCCTTCCCGGCAAACCCGATAGCAATCAGGTGACCCACTACCAAAAAGTTTGAATAAACGGCTTGAAATGTTTAATTGACAGATATTAACTTTACCAGCTAACCTTCTTCCTTTATGTATTCAAAAGAATCGACTAAAGAACTGCAAAGGCTTACGACTGAGCTAATTAAAAAACAGGGATCCGGCTCGCTCAGTAAAAAAGATATCGAGCATATCCGAAATGCCCTTCGTTTTCATGAATACCGTTATTATATTTTAAATGAACCCCTGATTGCCGACCCCGAATACGACCAGCTCTATAAAGCGCTTGAAAAAATAGAGCAGGAAAACCCGGCCCTGGTTACAGTCAATTCTCCAACTCAACGGGTAGCGAATGGGTTGACCAAAGATTTTCCAACGGTCCAGCACCTGGTACCAATGCTCTCACTGGACAACTCATATAATAGCGATGATCTTATTGATTTCGACAGGCGGGCAAGGGAGCTTACCGGCCTGGATAAGATTGAATATTGTGTAGAACCCAAATTTGATGGCGGGAGTATTTCATTGATCTATGAGAACGACCTGCTCATCCGCGGTGCTACGAGGGGTGATGGAGTTGAAGGAGATGAAGTAACCACTAATATCAGGCAGATCCGCTCTATTCCATTGTCTGCAAAATTTTCCGATTATGGATTGCAACAAGTGGAAATAAGAGGTGAAGTACTTATCAATAAAACCAATTTCGCCCGTTACAACCAACAACTGGTTGAACAGGGATTACCGCCTTTGGCAAATCCCAGGAACGCCGCGTCTGGAACCCTCAGGATAAAGGACCCTGCTGAAGTTGCCAAAAGAAACCTCGAAGCATTTGTTTATCATATCAGCTATTTCTCTCTCTTCAAAGGGAAAAAAATTCCTCCTGAATTGACGACCCATGCTGGTTCCCTGGAATTGTTGTGGGGGTTGGGTTTCCGCAGCCCCCAAAAAGAAAAAAAGATTTTTAAAGGAATAGATGCGGTGGTAAAACATTGTCATGACTTTGAAGCAAAAAGAGATGGGTTGCCGTACGAGATCGATGGCATGGTGATTAAAGTGAATGATATTGCCCTGCAGGATAAAATGGGTATGACCACTCATCATCCCCGCTGGGCCATGGCCTATAAATTCAAGGCAAGACAGGGAACGAGTAAACTATTAAATGTGGAATTCCAGGTGGGACGAACGGGGTCCATCACTCCTGTGGCGAAGATCCAGCCGGTACCGATCGGCGGGGTAACGGTTTCATCCATTTCCCTTTTCAATGAAGAGGTGATCAAAGAAAAAGACCTCAGGACAGGTGATACGGTCCTGGTCGAAAGAGCAGGGGATGTCATTCCTTATATTGTAAAATCACTCGCTGAACTAAGAACGGGTAAGGAAAAGAAAATTGTTTTTCCAAAAATCTGCCCGGTATGTGCAAGCCGGTTATTTAAAGAAGAAGAGGAAGCCGTATGGCGTTGTATCAATATCGAATGCCCTGCACAGGTAGTGGAGCGCATCATTCATTTTGTAAGTAAGGACGCTATGGATATACGCGGTTTTGGTGAGGCCAATGTCCGAAAGTTTTATGAGCTAGGCTTATTACAGGATATCCCCGGGATTTATAAACTTGATTTCAAAAAGATCGGGGAGATGGAGGGTTTTGGTCAGAAATCGATAGACAATTTGCAATCGGCAATCAGCCATTCAAAGAATCAGCCTCTCCACCGGCTGATTTTTGCACTGGGAATTCGTTTTGTGGGCGAGACGACAGCAAAAACACTGGCACAGGCTGTCACTTATTTGCTTGAGCTTAAGAAATTGTCAATAGAAGAATTGCAGGACCTGGAAGATATCGGCCCCAAAGTAGCCGGCAGTGTTCATCAGTTTTTCAGCAATAAAGACAATATCCGGATGCTGGAAGAATTGGAAAAACTGGGATTACAACTAAAGAATACAAAAAAACAATTAACCAAAGGTGGAAATCTTGCCGGCGCCAGTTTCTTGTTTACAGGCACTTTGCCAACCCTCAAAAGAGGCGATGCAGAAGCGCTCGTAGAAGAAAACGGAGGCCAAATTCTCAGTGGAGTCAGCACCAAGCTGAACTACCTGGTAGTGGGAGAAGATGCCGGCAGTAAACTTGAGAAAGCCAAAAAAATAAACACGGTCAAGATCATTTCGGAAGCAGAATTCCTGCAGGTAATAGGGAAAAAATGAGTTGAATACCGTGTGGAATCCGCATGACGGTATTTATCGGTTTCTTCAACCAAAAAATAATATTGGCTAAGCCTGTAAAATATTTTATCTTAGTAACGTTCATCCATCTGCTCTGATAACTTAATGTACCCGTGTTATTAACTGCAACGTGGCCCTGGCTAAAAATTGCCTATTATGATCAAAAAATTAGCCGGTGAAATCTGGAAGCCGCTAACCTTTTCCGGATGGAGGCAACTCCGAAATCGCTACGCCGTGTCAGGTCTTGGCCGCATTGCCAGTTATAAAAAAGATATTCTTGCCGATGGCAAATTGTTGAGTGGTTCATTAACTACAGGTTATCGTACCTTAAACCTTCACCGGCCCAATAACAAAGGCACTTTGTATATCCACCGGGAAATGGCCAAAATTTTTTTAACCCCGCCCAGCAACCGGCACAAATTCGTTATTCACCGCAATCACAACAAGCTTGATAATAATATTAAAAATCTTCGTTGGGCGACACTCGAAAAAATGATCGACCACCAGCAGGATAGCCCGGCCAAAATAGCTTATAAAGAAAAACAGGCCAACCGTACCGAAGGCCTGAAACTAACAGCCGCACAGGTCAGGAAGATCAAAAGCACGCTCAATAATAAGAAACGAAACATTACCATAAAACAACTTGCTCAAAATTACGGTGTCAGCGAAATGACCATGTACCGTATTAAGAGTGGAGAAAATTGGGCGAGGATCTAGTTGCTGCCCCTCGGCTTCGCTCGGGGTGACAATGCTGGTTATTTGTTGCATAACTTTGTCGCCCATAAAAATGGTTATGCTCCAATCCTCTACTATCAAATTCCTGAAAGATTTAAAAAAGAATAATAACAAACCCTGGTTTGATGCTCATCGTACAACCTATGAAGCTGCCAAAACTGATTTTGGGAAATTCATACAGTCCGTGATTGATAAGCATGGCAAAAAGGACCCGTCCATTAAAAACCTGGTGGCAAAAGATTGCCTGTTTCGTATCAACCGGGATATCCGGTTTTCAAAAGATAAGACTCCTTATAAAACGAATTTTGGCGCCAGCATTAATAAGGGAGGAAAGAAATCTTTGCTGGCAGGATATTACTTTCACCTGGAGCCGGGCGCCAGTTTTGCCGGGGGCGGTATCTGGATGCCGATGCCGGAGGAATTGAAAAAAATACGGCAGGAGGTCGATTACAATTTTGCAATATTCAAAAAGATCATTGGTTCTAAAAAATTCAGGCCGGTATATGGTGAGCTGGATAAAAGCGCTGAGTTTTTATTAAGCCGTGTTCCGAAAGGGTATGAACCCGATAATCCTGCTGCGGATTACCTGAAACTGAAAAGTTATATTGCTATGGTGCAACTAAAGGATACTGACCTTATATCAAAAGACCTGGTTAAAAAAACGGTTGCGGCGTTTGAAGTACTGCAACCGTTGATTGAATTTATCAATGAGGCTATAAGCGGATAATTCATTTACCCGCTGCATTCAGATCTTTATCCAATAAATACACCCAGGCACCTGTTTCGAAATCAATTTCAGCTAGGATCACCGCTATTCTTTCGGTTTCTCTCACTTTCCTTGGCTTCTGGTTTATTGATTGAAACGTGGTCATATCTAATTTTGTTGAAAATGACCGGTTGCGGAGCCTGTCTGCTATAGAAGGCCCGGTCAAAGGTAATTTATACAGAACAGAATATATATCCGGAACATATAGCCAGGCAATTTTATCTCCGGCAGCACATTTATAAACAAGTCCGAGGCCTATATTCCGGACCTCCATTCTCTGGTTGGATGCTGAATAAAAATGTTCTTCTTTCAACAAGTACTCATCAGGTATTTTGTCAACAATTACAGCTGCATCTGTCGACGGTATGGGTGTAAAAAATCTATCCTCATTGAATGCCACAATTCGTCCGGCTTCAATTTCTGTCTTTAATAGTTTATTGAATTCATCACTGAACAAGTCATGATTAGCCGGTTCAGATGATATGATCTCCCAATAACGATGAAGAAATAAATAGTCATCATGGAAACCGAAAGGCTGTTGAAGCGCTTTTTTCTTTCTCTCTAAGTAATCAGACGATACATTGCATCCGGTGCTGGCCCATTCAGATAATAAATCGAAGTCTGTGTTGTTGCGATAATACCGTTTACTTCTGAGCATCCCTAAAGTATCCCATGCCTGCCATACTCCTGATTTCTGGCCGTTTTTGAATGCTCCTTTCGCCCGCACAGCTCCATTATCGTAATAGCTGATAAAAGATCCATTTAATAAGTCATCTTTTAAATCATAACTGTATTGTAACAATCCAGAAGGATAATAATTATTTTTTTGCTGCGCCCGCAATTGAATACTGCAAACTGCCAGGAATGAAAAAAAAATTAATCGCATATCCTGTGTTTTTTGAATAACGAATTAAAATAGCGAATTATTATCTGCTGTTGCTTACACTAATAATTCATTTGCAAGCAGGTATTCTGCTATCTGCACCGCGTTAGTAGCCGCCCCCTTTCTGAGGTTATCAGAAACAACCCACATATTCAGCGTATTCGCCTGGCTTTCATCTCTCCTTAATCTGCCCACAAACACCTCATCTTTTTCATGTGCCTCCATCGGCATGGGGTAAAGCTGGTTAGCAGGATCGTCTACCACTATTATCCCGGGGGCTGATTGCAGCAATGATCTTACTTCATCCAGGTCAAATTCTTTATTAAATTCAACATTTACACTTTCGCTATGTCCGCCTACAACAGGTATTCTTACAGTAGTGGCGGTAACACGGATCGTTTCATCCCGCATGATCTTTTTTGTTTCATTTACCATCTTCATTTCTTCTTTTGTATAGCCATTGTCGAGAAATACATCGATCTGGGGGATCGCATTCAGATCGATAGGATACTTGTATGCCCTTTCCCCGGCAATCCCCTGCCTTTCGTTTAATAGTTGGGTGACGGCTTTGACCCCGGTTCCTGTTACACTTTGATAGGTACTGACTACAATTCTTTTAACCCCATATTTTTTATGTAGCGGATCTAATGCCATAACCATTTGGATCGTAGAACAGTTGGGGTTGGCAATGATCTTATCATTTTTTGTCAGGATATCCGCATTGATCTCCGGCACGATCAAAGGTTTTGTTTCATCCATTCTCCAGGCAGAGGAGTTGTCGATCACTGTGATCCCTGCGGCCGCGAATGCAGGCGCCCATTCCAGTGAAGTTTCGCCACCTGCCGAGAATATGGCCAGGGCCGGCTTTGCCATGATCGTATCTTCCATGCTTACTACCTTGTATTGTTTTTCCCTGAACACTACTTCTTTCCCAATTGATCTTTCTGAAGCAACAGGGATTAATTCCGTTACCGGGAAATTTCTTTCGGCTAAGACCTGTAACATTTTGGTACCCACTAATCCTGTGGCACCTACAATTGCAATTTTCATTTAACGTTTTTTAATTGTCTGACGGTCTCCGTCTGACGGTCCCGTCAGACGGAATCAATCATTTTATTGTCAGACGGGACCGTCAGACAAAAAAACCCTCCATCTGGAAGGTTACTAAATTTTTATGTTCATACACACAAAACACTGTAAACCTTCACGCTGAGTTCAGCGGAAGTGAATGTTTCTTATTGCGTTTTGTATGTTTCACGTTGGCCATAAACAGGGCAAAAATAGAGGCTGTAACCCTGACTCCCAAAAAAACACGTAATTATTTTGTTTTTTTCCCATGGCCATTCTGATCCCTGGTCATTACTTTGACAGTAATGAAATTTTTTACGCTTTTGCAATTTGCCTGTTGTCTATTGCCAATTAGTCTGTTGGCCCAAAACCGCTATGATGTAGTGATCGATGAGATCATGGCCGACCCCACGCCGCAGGTGGGTTTACCCAATAATGAATGGATCGAATTAAAAAATACAAGTACTGTCCCGATCAATTTACAGAACTGGCGTATTGGTGATGCCACCGGGCAAAGCGGCCCTATGCCTAATTTCACACTACAGCCCGACAGCTTCGTGATCGTTTGCACTTCCAGCGCCGTGGCCGCTATGTCTTCTTTTGGAACGGTCATCTCTGTGGCCAGCTTTCCTTCCTTGAATAATGATGGCGACCAACTCTTTATAAAAGCGGGAAATAATAAAACCATTCATGCGGTCAGCTATACTTCCGAATGGTATCATAATGAAGTAAAAAAAGATGGGGGCTGGACACTGGAAATGATCGATACGAAAAACCCATGTGCCGGAAGTAATAACTGGAAAGCCAGTGTAAATGTTACCGGCGGTACGCCAGGTAAGAAAAACTCCATAGATGCGGTGAACAATGATCAAACAGCCCCCCAACTTAAAAGAGCTTACACTACAGATAGTGTTACGGTCATTTTAGTTTTTGACGAGCCTGTTGATAGTCTGAAAGGGGCAACAATCGCTAATTACGCCATTGATGGCGGGCTAACTATTGTTAATGCTATCAGCATCCCCCCGCTTTTTAACCAGGTGCAATTAAAGACCGGAAGTCCTCTCCTGGTCAATTCCATTTATAACATCATGGAAAGTAACATAACAGACTGCAAAAACAATATCATCGGCCCTGCTAACAAAGTTAAAGTAGGGTTGCCTGTTGATGCCGCAGCCGGCGAATGGATCATCAATGAAATTTTATTTAATCCCCGGCCCGGCGCCTTTGATTACGTTGAATTCTATAATAACAGCAACAAGATATTTGATGCTGCCAAACTATACATCGCCAACCGAAATAGCAGCAGTGTTATAAGTTCTGTCAAAACGCTGGCCACTCTGCCATTTTATATTTTGCCGGGTGATTATATTGTAGCAACAGAAGACGCCGATAATCTCGCCATAAATTATTTAGTTAAGAATCCCGACCAGGTACTGGTGATCTCCGGCATGCCGTCCTTTCCTGATGATGAAGGTGATATAATCGCCTTAAACTTCCAGGGGAATGTGGTGGATGAAGTAAAATATAAAAACGACTGGCAGTTTAAACTCATCGCAGATGATGAAGGTGTGGCTCTCGAAAGAGTTGACCCTGCGGGGATATCCCAGGATCCTGCTAACTGGCATAGTGCAGCCTCTACAGCCGGGTATGGAACACCCACTTATAAGAACTCACAATACAAGCAACCCGCTGGTATCAATGCAACTATCGAAGTTGTTCCGACTGTTTTCTCCCCGGATAATGATGGTCGCGCCGATATCACCACTATACAATATGAAATGACTGAAACGGGCTATTCCGCAAACATTATCATTTTTGATGCGGTAGGAAGGCCGGTCCGGAATCTTGTGCGCAATGGAATACTAGGAATAAAAGGTTACTGGAACTGGGATGGCCTTGATGACAAAGGATTGAAATTACCAGTTGGCCCCTATATCATATTTACGGAGATATTTAACCTGGAGGGAAAGAAAAAAAAGTTTAAGAACACGGTAGTGCTGGCCAGGCAGCTTAAGTAGCTGAAAAAATCGGTAGTGGGTCACCCGATAGCTATCGGGTTTGCCGGAAAGGCCCGTAAGAGGGTAAGAGAAATCCCTTGAGAATTAAATCTTACCGTCTTCTCGTCTTCCCGGCTATTTTCAAACTAAGCCACTACCAAAAAAATTGGTAAAATGAGTAAATTTGAGAAATTAGTACAAAAAGTTCTTTCCGGCCGATCTGACTGTAATATCAATTTCAGTGAACTTTGTACCCTTCTGGAAACATTTGGTTTTAACAACCGCATTAAAGGAAGTCATCATATTTATTACAAAGAAGGAATTGATGAAATAATAAACTTGCAACCATTTAACAACAAGGCAAAAGCATACCCCGTAAAACAAATTAGAAGATTGCTGATTAAATACAAATTAATTACTATAAAAGATGAATAGTAAATCCGAAATAATTATTTACTGGAGCAAAGCAGATAACTGTTTTTTGGCAGAAGTTCCTGAGTTAGCTGGATGTATGGCTGATGGGAAAAGCTATGAATCAGCTTTAAAAAATGTCCGGGTCGTCATGAATGAATGGATTGAAACAGCACAATCACTTGGCAGGCAGATACCCGAACCTAAAGGCAGGTCGATACAAACATAAATTGAGTGTTACACCAGTTCTATATCAAAGCTCACCAGGTCCTTAAATTGCTGTATCCTTACATCAATATCGTTTTTGTTGACTTCTTTTAAGCGGGTAGGGCCGAATTTTTCCACACAAAAACTCGCCATTGCGGAGCCAACAATGATGGCTCTTTTCATATTTTCAAATGAAATATCTCCTGATTTAGCCAGGTGCCCAATAAAGCCACCCGCAAAAGTGTCACCCGCACCTGTCGGATCAAATACTTCCTCTAAAGGTAATGCAGGTGCGAAGAAAACATCATCCCGATGAAAAAGCAGGGCGCCATGTTCTCCTTTTTTGATGATCAGGAATTGAGGCCCCATTTTCATAATTTCCCGGGCTGCCTTCACCAGGGAGAATTGTCCGGTCAACTGGCGGGCTTCTGCATCATTTACCATAAGCATGTCCACATGCTTTAATACCTCTTCCAGGTCGGGCATAGCTATCTCCATCCAGAAATTCATCGTATCCATGATGATCAGCTTCGGCCTTTTTACTAATTGCTTTATAACACTTAACTGCAACTTGGGCATCAGGTTGCCCAGCATCAGGAATTCTGCTCCCTGGTAGCTATCGGGGACTTTTGGATCGAAATCAGCCAATACATTCAGGTCGGTGATCAATGTATCACGGGTATTCATATCCTCATGGTAACGGCCGCTCCAGAAAAAAGATTTTTTACCAGGCACGATCTCTACGCCGTCTAATTGCACACCTCTTCTTTTCAATTCCTCCATTTCATCTTTCGGAAAATCAAACCCTACAATGGAAATTTGCTGAACCGGTTTTACAAAATTGATGGCCGCATAGGCTACATAGGTCGCGGAACCGCCAACGATACGATCTGTTTTACCAAATGGCGTTTCAATTGCGTCAAAAGCCATGGTCCCGACAGTAATAAGAGACATATGATTAAAAATTAGACGTGGTTGATTGTAGAAGTCATATTGGTTAAATGAGTCAAATCGGGAAAGTTCATACTGGCAGACAATTTTTTTTATATCTCGATATGACCTATGTGACTTTTTATGACCTATTTGACATCTTTTTGGCGAGCAAACCTACATGAATTTTATAAACCCGAAAAAAGCAATAGTCTGGCCTGTTGATTTTGGTAACTTTGAACCATAATCATCCGTAACATGATCAAACGGCTTCTTTTTACCGGGATTTTTGTTTTCTCCATTCTATGTTCCCGTGCACAATTCGATACTTCATTCGCTAAAGCCAATATGCGCCGTTGTGCCGACAGTCTTGTTTACGGATTCAAAACAAGGGACCCGGAACTTTTTACCCGTTACACCTATCCTGCGCTTATCGGCTCAATGGGTGGCAAAGATGCGTATATCCGCTATATATCAAAGGTGTTCATGCAAATACCTGATTCTGCCTGGAAGAGTTATGAAACAGGAAATATCTTACAGGTAGTAAAGACCGCGCGGGATCTGCAAACGGTCATTGAATTCAAATCGGTAATTGAATGGAATGGAAAAAGGATCCGTACTACTTCTTATATGGTGGGAGAATCCTGGAATGGGGGCCTTTACTGGACATTTTTTGATGCGCAAAACGATGTGATGATCGCAAGACAAATTAAACCCGACCTGAGTGAACAGTTGGTCATCCCTCCTAAAAACGAAAAGGTGGAACGTCTTAGATAAAAGATAATAGCTAACAGATAATAGTTCCTTAGGTTGAATAGATCTTTCAGCGTTGAGAAAGAACCGAATTCGTAACGACTTTTCTGTTTTAAGCAACTATTATCTTTTATATAACTCGAAATATTCGATTGGTTTTCAAAGGCAAAAAAATAAGAAATTTTAACATGTGATAAAGGCCCAATTTTCGTAGGCTATTAGCTATTACCTGTTACCTTGTCCCGGAGGGACATTTCATGGGTAGCTAGCGAAAATGTTAAGTCGCTAAACGTTCCATAGGAACGTATCGTGCTAACGACCATTTGAAAAAAGCACGACGTGTTCCTCCGGAACACTTCCCACCCTTCTGAATCTTTTCTACCCATGATGTGTTCCGCTGGAACACAGATTGCATTCCCACTTTTATATAAAAAATAATAATCAATTGGGGTTCCCTGGCAAAGATCATCGTTTTCTAACCGGTGATAAAGGCTGAATTCTTGTACACTATTCATTATTAGTTATTCTCTGGATCATTATCTTTGATCATGGTCAAATCGCAACGTAAAAAAGCTTCCAAAAAAGAACTGATCATCGGCAAAGCCTCCGGTATGTTCCGTGAAAAGGGGTTCCCGGCCACTTCCATGCGTGACCTGGCAGAGGCAGTCGGTATTGAAGCTGCCAGCCTTTATAACCATATTCAATCGAAGTCCGAGATCCTGCAGGAGATCATCTTCAGGACAGCCAATGATTGCAATGTCCACCTGGATAGTATTGATGACAATACCCTGGACAGTACAAAAAAGATCGAATCATTGATCCGTTTTCATGTGCAGATGATGCTGACCCGTTTTGATGATTACTGTGTCATGATCAATGAATGGATTCATCTTACTGAACCCTACCTTACCAGTTTTACCACGCAACGACGCAGTTATGTGCAAAAGATGGAAGGCATTATTGCGGAAGGTATCCGGAATAAAGAAATGAGACCTATCATGCCCTATGTAGCCATGTTGACCATTTTATCATCGGTACGGGGGCTGGAGTTCTGGCATCGTAGCGGCAAAAAGATCACCCCCCAGGCATTGGAAGAAAATATGGTAAATCACCTGATCAGCGGATTAAAAAAGAACTGAGATAAAATGTCAATTCATTTTCACCCACTTGTTATAAAAGAGGTACGAAGGGAGACGGCTGATTGTGTTTCCGTATCATTTAAAATTCCCGGTGAATTGAAAGAAGATTTTATTTTTAAACAAGGCCAGAGTCTGACGATGCGTACATATGTAAATGGAGAAGAGGTACGCAGAACCTATTCCATTTGTTCCTGCCCCCTGGACCAGGAATGGAGGGTCGCAATTAAAAGAGTAGAGGGTGGCCTGTTTTCCAATTTCGCCAATACGCAACTTCAGCAAGGTGATACACTGGATGTAATGCCACCCGTGGGGAAATTTTATGTGGAACTGGATCCTTCCAATAAAAAAAATTACCTCGCTTTCGCTGCCGGTAGTGGCATCACGCCGGTTCTTTCTATTATCAAAACATCACTTCGGATTGAGCCACACAGCACATTTACATTGGTATACGGCAACAGGAGCCGCTCTTCTATCATATTCTTTGAGGAGCTGGAGGGATTAAAGAACAAATATATCGGGCGATTTAATTTCATCAATATCCTCAGCCGGGAAAGAACGGATGCGCCGGTTAATTTTGGAAGAATAAACCAGGAGAAATTAACTCAGATGGCAATGCTGGTTGATTACCCATCGTTCCACGAGATCTTTATCTGTGGACCCGAAGAAATGATCTTTGATGTGAAGGATTACCTTGAGGAAAGGGGAATTGATAAGAAGAAAATTCATTTTGAATTATTTACTACCCCGGGACAAATGCAGCCGGCAGTCGGCAGCCGGCAGTCAGCAGTCGGCAGTCGACAGTCGGCAGTTGGCAGCCGGCAGTCAGCAGCCGGTCCTTTAAGTAATATCACGGTGAAACTTGATGGTCGTGCTTTCGATTTTATTCTGGCACTGAATAGCGATATTAGTTTGCTGGATGCTGCATTGAAAGAAGGCGCCGATCTTCCCTTTGCCTGCAAAGGAGGTGTTTGTTGCACCTGCAAAGCCAGGTTACTGGAAGGTGAAGTTAGTATGGATGTTCATTGGGGTCTTGAAGAAGAAGAAGTGGAAAAGGGATATATTCTTACCTGCCAAAGCCATCCTAAAACAGGAAAAGTGGTAGTGGATTTTGATATTAAATAATAAAAGGCCCCCCGGACGAAGGGGCCTTTTTCGTTACTGTCCAATCACAAGCTTAAGTGTTTGTGATTCTTTTTCATTCATCAGCCTGATGATGTAAAAGCCATTTTTTATTCCACTGAGATCTATATTCAATTGGTATTGCTGCTTATTGCTGATATCTCTTAGCAATTTGCCCGTTCCATCCAATACCTGCACCCTGCTGAAGTTTTCAATTCCTTCAATAGTTACCTGATCCAGTGCCGGGTTAGGATATACTTTGATCAGCCCTTGTTTATCAAACAGGACACTCACAATATTGGAGAGCTTATTGTTACTATCGAAATCAACCTGTTTCAGTCGGTAAAATACCCGCCCATTCCGGCCGGGAATATCTGTGATACTGTATTCCCTGGTATCACTGGAGTTGCCGGCGCTATTGACAAATTGAATGTCTGTATAATAATTACCATCGAAACTGCGCTGGATCTGGAAACCTAGGTTGTTTACTTCAGTCGTAGTTTGCCAGCTAAGCCTTGCTGTAGTAGTATTTGTTTTGCTAACCTGCAGGTTCAGTAAAGTAACCGGTAGACCAAAACCTGAAGAACCTAAAATGTATTCAGTGTTCTGTCCGTTTAAGGTGAGTGTGTTGGCATTTATATCGAGTATGGCACCGCTGTTTGCCCAGGTGGTGGCGCTGTTATCGTTCCGTTTAAACAATTGTAATGTTTGTTCAGTTGCAGGTGATACCAATTTATTACCCGTATAATCATACACAGCTGTATATTGTGGCGCTGTGCCTCCTGATACATGTACTCCAAAGTAATGGTCATTTGCCTCTGCGCCTAAAGTGCCGGTTATTGTATTAGGAGGATCTTTCACTTCATATACACTGAGTCCGGATGGATTGCCCTGGCTTGCTGTTGCAGTAAAGCTTTCACCAGTCGTCAAAAGAAGACCGGCTAACCTGGTGGAATTGACAAAATCATAAGTGCAGGTATCGCCAATGGGAGCACCGGAGGTAAGAAATGCCGGACCATCGATAAGGGTACCTGTTGCTCCATTCCTCAGGTCGTAAGCCAGGTTAATATTTGTCTCGTCAAAATTATAATACCGGGCCATATCATCATAGAGTGGATGCGCCGGAGTTATTTTACGATTCATCCATTTCCGGATCGTATCGGGTTGCAACTCTACCCCCCACACCCTTACTTCATCAATGGCGCCATCAAACGCATTGCCTGGTATATCCCGGCCGCCGATGGAATAGGTACTTGCCACCACGATCCTCGAAGGAAGAATCCCGGATCCCACAATTGCTCCGTCCACATAAAATTTAGCAATATCATTCTTCAGTGTATAAGCAAGATGATGCCATTTGTTATCATCAATGCTCACGGGGTTTGAATAGACCGCCGCGGAACCCATCTTATAAATCCCCATTGTGTTATCGCTTAGTCCCACACCCCAGCTATCTGCATCCTTTCCTGATAAAATGTATTGGGCTGAAGCACTGCTGTTGCGTTTCACCCATGCTTCTACAGAAAATTCAGTAACAGCACTCAACAGCCCGGCATCTACCCGATTAGTTGTGCTTCCATTGAACAATAATGCATTCCCACTGCCCCTGTTCTCCAGGTACAAAGCCAACACCTGTTTGGCATTCAGGGGCGAATCGTAAATTTTTACTTCGTCAATACTGCCATTGAAAATACCGCCTGCGCAGGCACCTGTTTTATCACCAATTAATATCGAAGCACCTGTAGCAGGAGTATTATAAACAAGAGATGTTCCGTTTTTCATAATGCCATCTACATATAATCGTTGATTAGTGCCATCAAAAGTACCCACCACATGGTGCCATTTATTATCATTGTAAGCTTCTGAAGTTTGTACAGTACTCCAGTTACCTCCACTTGCCATCCAGAACCTGAATATATTGTTCTCTACGCCTAGGAAATAACCAGTTGGAGTACCGCAATTATGTTTCCCCACAATGACAACCGGGACACCGGTTATATTGGAATATTTCACCCAGGCACTCAGTGTAAATGCTCCACCGATAAAATCCAGTGAAGTAGTGTTAGCTAATGTAATACCAGAAGCTGCACCATCAAAAGAATAAGCTGAATTACTATTAGCATACTTATCGGTTGTCAATGCAGCGCCACCATAGGATGTACCATTCCGGCTATTGCCACTCATATCATTAGCATTGCCATTCAATGGATAATACGCCAGCAGGTTGGGCAGCAGGGGTATATCAGCCAGTTGGAGTATCTCATTGGGAAATAAAGCCCTTTTATAAATCCTTACCTCATCAATTTTGCCGTTAAAGAATTCTACCATGTTACCGGCTGTAGTTTGTCTTGTGCCAATGGAAAGGAAACTATTTGCGTCACATACATAATTGACTATTTCCGTGCCTGCGGGCTGTCCGTTGAAATAGAAGGTAAGTAAATTGCCTTTTTTTGTTACCCCTACAAAGGCCCATTGTCCGGTTGAATAATTGGTGATCTCCGTTGAATTAAAATCCCGGTAAGCATTATTACTGTAAACAAAATAATTGATGCGGAGACCTGAACCCCAGCCGATGTTGTTACCAAAACCAAGACCCCATATGCCATCATTAGCATCATAACCTGCAGAAACAATGCGTCCCGTAGTAATAGTTGAAACATTTACCCAGGAAGTTATCGAGAAATCACCGTTACCAAAGCTCCAGTCAGGATGTTCAGGGGCGGTTATTTTATCATTGACTCCATCAAACTGGTATGCTTTATCAGTAACGCCATTCCTGTCGGTGGTTAATAAGGCTTCCGTAACAGTGCCATGATGCATATTACCGCTTTCATCATTGGAATTGCCGTTGGAAGGGTACCAGGCAATCAGGTCATCATCTGATTTAGTGTACATAGCTTGCACTTCGGAAGCATCAAGTGGCTTACCATAAATTTTTATTTCATCAACCTTGCCATTAAATCCACCGTTGCATCCATTATAACCACCCAATGCCCAATTAGCTATATTAAACACGGCATAAGTTAATGCTGCCGAACTTTTTAATACCCCATCCACGTAAATGTATTGCGTGGTTCCGTCATATACACCCACCACCTGGTGCCATTTTCCATCGGTATAGTTATCAGGGGTGCTTAATGTATTATATCCGCCGGCACCGGCCAGCCAAAACGTTAGTTTATCATTATATAGCATCAGAATATAGCCGCTTTGTTCCGAACAAATGTGTTTGGAAACAATAGGATAATTATTTCCGGCCCCGGCCGTTCCAGAAAATTGTACCCATGCACTGAGGGCAAATCCACCTGTACTGAAATTCAGCGCATCCGTTCCCGGAACCTGTATTTTATCAGAAGAAACCCCATTGTAAACAAAATTATAAGCCCTGCCTGACTGGTTGAACCTGTCAGCCGCTAGTGTGGCGCCTGAAACAGTGCCGTTGTACCCGTTACCGCTTTCATCACTGGCATTGCCATTGAATGGATAATAAGCGATGAGCCCGTCTTTTGCCTGTAACATTATCTCATAGGCGCTCAAAGCCCGCTTATAGATCCTCAGTTCATCGATCTTGCCATTGAATAATTCATTTTGAGTGTTGGGGCCATATTGCCGGCAGCCGATACTAAGATAGCTGTTGGCATTTGACACATAGGAAATGCTAGCGGTACCCACCTGTTGGCCATTAAAATAAAAGATAAGGGTACTACCTGTCTTGGTTACCGCAACATGGGCCCATTGGCCAACGGTATAATTCGTGATCTCGTTGGAATTGAAATCTCTGTAGGTTCCTCCATTGTAAACACCATAATTGATCCTCAGTCCCGAACCCCATGCAACATTGCTACCAAAGCCGAGGCCCCAGATGCCATCCTCGGCCTGGTAACCGGCAGAAACGATCCTGCAGGTACCAACCGATCTAACCTTGATAAAAGATGTGATGCTGAAATCACCCGTTCCAAAACTCAGCACCGGATTTGCCGGCGCCTGCATCCAATTACTGCCATTGAAATCATATGCGCTGTTGACTGCACCGTTTCTGTCTTCGGTAAGGCTCGCACCGTTTACAGTGGCGTTGTTGCCATTACCGCTTTCATCATTGGCATTACCATTGAATGGATAATAAGCTACCAAGCCGATGGATTCATTGTTATATAAATTCTGCACCTGTACATCTGTCATGGCATCATCGTAAATGCAGACATCGTCAAGCTTTCCATTTAAATAGCCAACGTTAACATCAGTATAGGGAGCGGTTCCTGACGTGGAAGTTATTACTCCCAGGGCAAGATCCCTTCCGGAAACAAACGTACTTCCACTGAAAGAATTGGTGCTGGTTTTGAGTTCTCCGTTTACATATATTTTTTGGGTGCTTCCGTTAATGGTCAATACCCAATGATACCAGTTATTTACAGGTGCAGTTGGATAAGAATATGCTGCAGCATTAGTACCACAATGCCCTTGTACCCAATACTGTCCGCTACCTGTACAATTCAATCCCATGAGCAGGGTTGTACCGCATCCATTTCCACCGTATCCCAACAATCCTGGCCTGTTGGTTACATCAGGCACATTGAACCACAAAGAAACCGTACGGTTAGTGGTCGGCAGCAAATCCGCCGGCATCCGCATATACGAACCTGTTGCGCCGTCAAAGTTGTAAGCACTATTGGGGTTGCCAAAGCGATCGGTGGTCAAGGTAACACCAGTCCCGATATAGGTTGGGTTGATGGAATTGCCGCTTTGATCGTTTGCATTACCATTGAAAGGATAATAAGCTACCAGGTTTTGAGAAATAGCCACAACCTGCATGGTCAGCAAAATGAAAAATATATATAGTTTCCGCATAAAATATATTTTTCACAAAATTGATTTTCTATTGCTGTCCAAACTGTGATAGCGGTCAAATTAACCACTGACAAATATCATTGATCTACACATTTTTTTATCCATTATGTTGGGAATAGTTGTTTCGTCGAACTAATTTGTAAAACAAAAACCGGTTCCAATTATCATCCCCCCACTTTTGTATTTTGCAAGTGTAATACCCTAAACTAAACCGCCAAAAGAATAAACAGGATTATGCTTCACCTATGTATTGGTGGTCAATGCATCATTGCAATACAGTGTACCATTTCCACTCCTATCATTTGCACACCCATATAATGGTCGTTAAACCCGGCGTTGGGCCGGGTTAAAAGGCTTCATTTTTGTATAATATACGAACCTGCTCATCCGTCATCGCAGCATCGTATATACGAACATCATCCAGTTTCCCTTTTAAATATCCAACATTCATATCTGTATAGGGAGCTTTTCCATTAGTATAAGTTATTACACCTAATGCAAAATCTTTACCCGCAACAACAGTAGAGCTGCTGAATGTATTAGCGGTGCTCTTCAATTCACCATTTACATATATCTTTTGTGTACTTCCATTGATGGTTAGTACCCAATGATACCATTTGTTAACAGGAGGAGCTGAATAGGTATATGCTGCCGCGTTTTTCAAACAGTGCCCCTGTACATAATATTGCCCATTACCCAGAATATTCAACCCCATAAATAAGGTTGTACCACAACTTCCATTTCCACCATATCCTAAAAGCCCTGGTTTGTTGGTTAGGTCAGGCACATTAAACCAAAGGGAAATAGTTCTGTTTGTTGTTGGCAATAAATCAGCCGGCATCCGCAAATACGAACCAACGGACCCGTCAAAATAGTAGGCATTGTTGGCATTGCCAAACCGGTCCGTCGTTAAAGTAACCCCTTTGCCAATATAAGTAGGGTTAATAGCATGGCCGCTTTGATCGTTTGCATTTCCATTAAAGGGATAATGAGCCACTAAATTCGGACTCTTCACACTGTTATAAAGACCTTGCACCTGTTCAGCGGTCATGGCATTATCATAAATACGGATATCATCCAGTTTGCCACGGAAATAACCACCGTTTTCGTCAGTATACGGTGCAACACCTGCTGCATTGATCATAACCCCGATGGCAAGTTCCTTACCGTTTATATACGTTTTGCCGGTAAAGGAGCCCGGCACATTGGCAACCAGGTTACCATTCACGTACATTTTAGTTGTAGTTCCACTGATGGTTACCACCCAGTGTATCCATTGATTGACCGGAAAGGAGCCATAGGAATAACTGACCCTGTTGGTATTGTAATGGGCCTGGGTCTGGTAACAACTACAGCCGGATGCATTCAATCCCATCAGGAAAGATGTACCATATCCCAAAAAACCCTGACCTCCGTAAGCCAGTAAAAACGGGCGGTTTGTTACTGATGCTGCATTAAACCATAAAGAAACTGTCCTGTTGGTAATAGGCAAATTGCCGGCGGGCATCCGCATAAACGAACCCGCCGCCCCATCAAAGTTGTACGCTTTGTTGGCATTTCCAAACCGGTCAGAAGTTAAAGTAACTCCACTGCCAACATAAGTTGGGTTTATGGCATTCCCGCTTTGGTCGTTTGCATTTCCGTCAAAAGAATAGTACGCTACAAGATTCTGCGAAAAACTAGTGGCGTGTATCATAAACAAAACCAGGATTATACAGAGTTTACGCATAAAATTTATTTTTAACAAAATTTGTACGTAATGGCCGGTGAAACAGTGATAGTGGTCAAACTAAATGGTGATTGATGTCAATCATTTTCCACCTCTTTCATCCTTCATACTATTTAAATAATTTTTGTTCTGATTAATTGGTCAAAAAGTAAAAACGTTTTAAACTCCTTCGGAAAGAGGCTATGTTCGAAAATCTTTTTTCAGGCTACTCATTTTTGAAAAGAAAAACCAATAGTTATCTTTGAATCAAATATGCTTTTATGAAAAAATGTCTTTTTTTTATCCTGCTTTTCCCCTCACTTTTTGCTATTGCCCAGACAGAAGCCGAAATCAGGAATCACTACCAGGAGATCAACAAACAGATCACTGAATCTAAAAAAGAGAGTTTTGAGGGCCCTTTATATTGCAATGAATGGATCACCAATAAAAACTCCAAAAGCTGGCCCGCTGTCGGCATTTTTCATGAAACCACAGATTTCTGGTATGATGATTCGCCTGACCACCTGGCTCCCTCAGATCGTAATCCCAGGATCGTGTTAGTAAAAGTCATCGTAAATAGAAAATCTGCCGAATTAAGCACCAATGAAGAATATTTATACAAAAACGGAAAATTGGTATTCTTCTATTCTGACGAAGGAGAAGAAGGCAAAGAATGGGAAACCAGGGTTTATTTTAATGCAAATGGAATGTTTAAGAGCAGTGTAAAAGCAGATGGCAAAGAATTAACCGCAAAAGATCTTACCACAGAGGACTATAAGGATTTTAAACCCAACACGCTTATCATTCTACGAAATGGGAAGAAATACCAGGACCTTTTTTTAAAAGATATGCTGTAACCACCTGAGAAGATCAAAAATTAGTGGTTTATGATTACCTCTAATATGGTATACTCCATTTTTTTCTTCCCCGATTCTGTAATCCATGATTCAGCTTCAGCCCGGCCATTAAATGAAACAACCTGCTCTAAGCTGTATATGTTTTTAAATCGTAGACTACTGCCACTTCTTAACAGCCGGTAAACTTTAAATAAGCGTTCAGCTCCATGTTCAATTGCCATATTTACATTTTTACAAATATCCTCTATTCCTGTTTTCCTGGTATGAAAAAGGTTAAATGAAGCGGAATCCAGGTTTAGTACAATTCTCGTCAAACAGCTGTTTGTTTTTGTAAATTTGTAATTGAATCAGTTACTATGCTTCTGCAGGATCCGGAAAATATATTCAATGAAAAAATTGACCAAGAAGTCAAAATTGAACCAAAGGACTGGATGCCAGAGACCTATCGGAAAACAAATATCCGGCAAATAAGCCAACACGCCCATAGCGAGATCGTAGGTATGTTGCCCGAAGGCGCCTGGATAACAAGAGCGCCGTCCCTGAAAAGAAAAGCTATATTGATCGCCAAAGTACAGGACGAAGCAGGACATGGTTTGTATTTATACTCTGCCACGGAGACATTAGGAATTACCAGGGAGCAAACGATCAATGACCTGCACAGCGGTAAAGCCAAATATTCTTCGATATTCAATTATCCCACTTTAACATGGGCCGATATCGGGGCTATTGGATGGCTGGTAGATGGCGCGGCTATTTTAAACCAGGTGATGCTAACCAGGACGTCTTATGGCCCCTATGCAAGGGCCATGGTCAGAATTTGTAAAGAAGAAAGCTTTCATCAGCGCCAGGGTTTTGAGATCCTCCTGACTTTAAGCAATGGAACGGCGGATCAAAAAGCGATGTGCCAGGATGCCATCAACCGCTGGTGGTGGCCATCACTTATGATGTTTGGTCCTAAAGACAGCGAAAGCACCAACAGTGACCAGAGCATGAAATGGAAGATAAAAAGAAAAACAAATGATGAACTCAGACAAAACTTTGTTGATATGTGTGCCGAACAGGTCAAAGTGTTGGGCATGAAATTGCCGGATGAAAAATTAAAATGGAATCCCGACACAAAACACTATGATTGGGGCGAGATCAACTGGGATGAATTCTGGGATGTAGTAAAGGGTAATGGCCCCTGCAACAAGGAAAGAATAGGAGCAAGGAAAAAGGCCTGGGAAGATGGAGCATGGGTTAGGGAAGCAGCGGCTGTGTATGCAGAGAAAAGGAAAAAGAAATTACAGGTTGCCTGATTGTCTAGTCTGAGGTGGAAATGGGAATTAGGAATTGGGAATTCGTAGCGACATTCCCTATGAAGTAAGGGTTTCCTAATCCCTAATTCCAAATTACTAATTCCTTAACCAACTGATATGAATTTCCAAATAAGAAAATATTATTACGGTGATATCCCCGAGGATAAAACCGGTGATGCTATTCCTGTTTCCAAAGAAACCAAAACAGACTGGCCACTTTGGGAAATATTTATTCGCAGCAAACAGGGGCTGGATCATAAACATATGGGCAGTTTGCACGCCACGGATGCCCAAATGGCCATTGAAAATGCAAGAGATGTATATACACGAAGACAGGAAGGTGTCAGCATTTGGGTGGTGGAGTCAAAATATATTCATGCCAGTAATCCTGATGATGCGTCCATTTTGTATGACCCGGCCAATGATAAAGTGTATCGGTATCCGACTTTTTATGACTTGCCCGATGCTGTAAAGCATATGTAAGGCCCATCCCAAACCCTTCCCGGAGGGAAGGGCTAACAAACATTCCGATAATGGAAAAAAAAGCCAAAAACTCAGAGTCTTCGGAAGTCCCTCCTTCGGAGGGATTTAGGGAGGCTTTTATACTTCACCTGGCAGACAACGCCCTTATTCTTGGCCATCGCAACAGCGAGTGGTGCGGGCATGGCCCGGTGCTGGAGCAGGATATTGCTATTACGAACATTTCCCTTGACCTTATCGGACAGGCAAGGAATTTTTATCAATATGCTGCGCGAATAATAAATGAGTCTCAAATAACGGAGGGGTCGAAAGCCCCCTCTCCCCTTGGAGAGGGGGTTGGGGGTGAGGTTTCAGAAGATACCCTTGCATATTTACGGGAAGTTCATGAATTCAAAAATTGTCTATTAGTAGAACAACCTAACGGCGACTGGGCAAAAACTATTTTAAGACAATTCTTTTTCAGCGCTTACCAGTTTTATTTATTCCGGCAATTGCAGGAAAGCAGTGACGAACAGCTTGCTGCTATTGCCATCAAATCATTAAAAGAAGTAACCTACCACCTTCGCTGGAGCAGTGAGTGGGTTATCCGTTTGGGAGACGGAACCGAAGAAAGCCATCAGCGAATGATGGATGCGATTGATGAATTATGGCCATATACAAGCGAATTGTTTCAGCCGGCAAACTATGAGCTACCCGCTGCACATGAAGGAATGGGGGTTGACCTCGGTATAGTACTACCAACATGGGAAGAAAAGATAAGGGAGATCTTTAAAGAAGCAACCCTTCCTGTTCTCGGGGAAACCTATCAACTTACAGGAGGCAAAGAAGGAAAGCATAGCGAACATCTCGGTCATTTATTGACAGAAATGCAATTCCTTCAAAGGACATATCCTGGTTGTGAATGGTAAACCAGTATACAATAATTAGTAGCCCCATCCTGTAATTGAATATTGATTAAGGAGAATTGAATATTATATGTCAGTTAAAACAACAATAAGATCCACGCAAGAAGTCTGGCGAATACTGGAAACAGTTTATGACCCAGAGGTTCCGGTTCTCTCTGTGCTCGACCTGGGAATTGTAAGAGATGTAAAACTACAGGATGAAGAATTGGAGGTCATCATCACTCCTACTTATTCCGGTTGTCCCGCCATGGATGTGATCAGCATTAATATCAAAATGGAATTGCTGGCGAATGGCTATAAAAATGTATCGGTGAAACAGGTGTTATCACCAGCCTGGACCACGGACTGGATGAGTGAGGCAGGAAAACAAAAATTAAAAGAATACGGTATTGCTCCCCCCCATCCAAGACAACAGGTATGCAGTAATGAATTATTTGCAGCCGGTGAGGCTGTTCAATGCCCCCGTTGCAATTCTTATCACACCGTTCGCATCAGCGAATTTGGGAGTACCGCCTGCAAGGCCTTGTTCCAATGTAATGATTGCCATGAACCATTTGATTATTTTAAGTGTCACTAAGCGTTTTTTATAAATCGTACATTGTACTTTAAAATACGATCATGTCCTCCATTCTTTTTGAGATAAGCGATTCCATTGGCTTTATTACATTCAACCGGCCGGATAAATTCAACTCCTTTAACAGGGAAATGGCCCTGCAGCTTCAGGAAAAACTGGACGAATGTGCTTCGCTTCATGAAATAAGATGCGTATATATCAGTGGAGTGGGAAAGGCATTCAGCGCCGGGCAGGACCTGGGAGAATTGGTAGGAGAAAATGCGATCGGTATTGATAAAATTCTATCCCAACATTATAACCCTGTCATTAAAAGGATCCGTAACCTTCCTAAACCGGTGGTAGCAGCCGTTAATGGTGTGGCGGCGGGAGCCGGCGCCAATATTGCCTTATGCTGCGATATAATAGTGGCTGCGGAATCTGCCTCCTTTATACAGGCATTCAGTAGGATCGGGTTGATCCCAGACAGCGGGGGTACTTATTTTTTACCCCGATTGATCGGCTGGCAAAAAGCCAGCGCCCTATCTATGCTGGGCGATAAGGTTACGGCCACTGCTGCAGAAAGAATGGGGATGATCTATAAGGTTTTCCCCGATGAAACTTTTGCAGGTGAAAGTAAAAAAATTGCCCGCCAATTATCACAAATGCCTACCAAGGGCCTGGCTTATACCAAACATTTGTTGAATTATTCTTTTTCCAATTCATACGAAGAACAATTGTTGCAGGAAGATGTTTTTCAGCAAAAAGCGGCTTCGACTTACGATTATAATGAAGGTATCCGGGCCTTTTTAGAAAAAAGACAACCGGGCTTTAAAGGAGAATAAGGATATGCGACCACTCATAATCAGGATTCAATGAATAATGATAAAGACAAGTTAGCCAATGCAGTCGTGATTCACATGATGGAGCATGATCTCTTCAGTCAATGGCTCGGCATAGAGGTAATGGAAATAAAAGAAGGTTACAGCAAATTAAAAATGACCGTACGAAAAGAAATGATCAATGGTTTTGGGATTGTTCATGGCGGGATCGCCTTTGCCTTAGCCGACAGCGCCTTTGCTTTTGCCTGCAACAACCGGAATAATTTATCCGTCGCCCTGGATACAGCTATTAATTTTACCAGGCCGGTGCATGTGGGTGATGAATTGACGGCGGAAACAAAAGAATTGCATAATGGAAAATCCACCGGATTGTATCATATCACGATTACTAACCAGAAAGATCACGTGGTGGCCGTCTTCAAAGGAACCTGTTTCCGAACTTCCAAAAAACTGATCAGTTAATATGTTTTACGAGTATAAAGGAATACAACCAGTAGTGGATAAATCAGCATTCATTCATCCTCAGGCAGCCGTCACTGGCCATGTTATAATTGGTAAACACGTTTACATCGGTCCGGGGGCTGCCTTGAGGGGTGATTGGGGAAAAATAATCATTCATGATGGCTGCAATGTCCAGGAGAACTGCACTATTCATATGTTTCCCGGGGTAACCGTCATTTTAAAAGAAGGATCCCATATTGGTCATGGCGCTATTATTCATGGGGCAACCATCGGCAAAAATTGTTTAGTGGGGATGAATGCCGTTATCATGGATAATGTTCAACTCGGGGATGAAAGTATCGTGGGGGCTTTAACTATTATTAAAGAAGAAGAAATAATACCTGCCCGCAGCCTGGTGGTGGGAAATCCAGGTAAGATCATTAAACAGGTAAGTGATGAAATGCTTGCCTGGAAAACAGAAGGCACGCGATTATACCAGCAATTAGCTGGTGAAATGCATAACAATTGGAAGGCTACCGAGCCATTGGAACACCTCCCGAATGACCGAACTCAGGAAGATGATCCATATAAACCCTGGAAACAAAGAAGGTAATTACCATGATATCAGGCGGGAAAAAAATTTTTATAAAAAAAACTTACTTATTCTTGCAAACTTAAAATTATGTGATTAGTTTTACAGTTCCTACCATTATTCAATACCCCCCAAAGACCCCTTAATCATCAATCGTACCCAATCTCCTAATTAAAGGCTCCCAAGTAGTAAATCCTGCGGATTTCCTTACCTAATCCATGTGTCCCTGGAAAACTGTTTTCAGAGCAGTTTTTTTATTTATTGTCATAAAACCTTGGAGCATGAAAAATTTAAACTCATGGACGAAAGCAATTTCGCCACACAAACTGCTGATCATTATACTGATCAGCCTATCAGCAAACCGGATTTCAGGACAGGCAACAGCTACGATCAGTCCCCTTGATCAATACCTGATTGCCGGTAATTCGGCTAGTTTTACAGCCACCGCTACAGGTGGTCTTGGTGATGTCAACGCCGACAAAAAATTTGACTGGTCTGTCGCACCGATCACCGGTGTACCGGTTCCCACTGCAAGTACAACTATTACATCCGGTACTACTAACACCCAGTCTTTTACATTTAATACGGCAGGTTTGTTTGTAGTATCTGTAACCATTACGAAAATAAATGGCGGGGGTCCCGGCAATGTAGGTGACAATGTAACAGTAACAGCAACAGTTACTGTTGTGCCGACCGCTAATTCACCCATGAATTGCAGTGGCAAATATTTTGTAAGCCATGGCAGTGCAGGAGGAGCTACAGATCCTACTACTTTGAATAATCTTTCTTTTTCGGGTAATACGATCATAGCCAATACTTTTCCGGCAACCTATTCCGGTGGAAATATTGGATTTAATGCAATCGGATTAAGCCCGGATGACGGATACATGTATGGTGTCCGTTATCCAACAGGTGGAAATATATCTCTTGTTAAGGTAGGAGTGGGTGGAACAAATATAACCGTGCCCGGCATCATCACGTATTATACCAACCCTCCAACCAATACCACCACCAGTGCCATAAATACGAATGTTTTTGCGGGTTGCTTCAGTGCTGCAGGCACTTATTTCTTTATTGATGATAACAATAGGTTTTACAAATTATCTAAAGCTCAACTGAATGGTTCAAGGATTGCTTCTTATATCGGCGCCACCGGTCTTTTAAACGGAACCGGAGTGAACGCCCCACCTAGTGGTAGCAGTGGTATCATTGATATAGCTATTAGTCCTATCGATGGTAAAATGTACGGTGTATCCCTGGGTTCTAACCCATCAACCGATATGGATTACAGGATCTATTTAATTGATACCACAACGGGAGCCCTGACCAGGAAGGGCGCTGCAACAGGAACAACCGGTCAATACCCACATCCTTCCAGCGCCTATATTGCTTCGACATTCTTTACCGAAGATGGTACCCTGTTTGGTTTCCGTTCAGATGGTGTTTTCCTGAAAATAGATCTCACCAACCCGCAAAACTCAACTACTTCGGGTACAGGCCCATCTTATACATATGCAGATGGCTGTAATTGTAGTTTCCGGGTCGGGCATATATTGTCAAGAACTTCTTTTTGCCCGACAGTTGCCAATCCAAGACCCACCTTCAAGGTAAAAGTTGTTATAACTAATAGTTCAGGTGCTGCCCGTTCAGGTCTTACTTACAGTTTCCCAATCGGCGGCCCATTAATTGATCCGGCCAAGCGATTCAGGTTCCGTTCATTGGTTCCGGCATCTTTGGCAGATTCTTTATTACTGAATAACATTAAGCAAAATATCAAAGACTCCCTGGTAGCTCATGGATATCTTGCTGCCGCTGAGCCCCTGGCAAGTATAGCGCTGACAGCGAATGGTACGGGCACCAATTACAATACTCTTGTCGTTAGTAATTTCAAAATCCCATTTACGGCAGGCGGGGTCAATAAAGATTCATTTCAACTGGGAGTTCAATACTATACATCGGGTGGAATTTTTGCCCCTGTTTCCTTTCAGTCAACTATAACCGGTTTACCTGCCGCATTAGGCGGTAGCGATATTTCCGGAAACGGTCTATTGCCAAATGCTCCCCTGGTGATCAATTTCCAGGATTGTGGCAATATTATTTTACCAGTCAAGCTCCTGACTTTTTCAGGCAGCTACCGCAACAATAACACATTACTGAACTGGGTGGCAGAGAACCAGGCCGATCTTAGTTATTATGAAATTGAACGGAGTACCGACGGTGTAAATTTTATTTCTTTGAATTCCAAACAAGCCGAAGGTGGCAATGCACGGCAGCAATATTATTATAATGATGATCTTTCATCAGTAAATGGTACTGTTTTCTATTATCGCCTCAGGATGGCAGACATGGATGGCCATTATACCTATAGCATGGTGATCATGATCCGTAGAGACCAGCTATCCATTAATGGTCTTTCTATAGTTCCTAACCCTGTCGTTAGTAATGGTAGTGTTAATGTAAGACTGACCGCCCAGGCGCCCGGGATGATCGCGCTAAGGTTAATAGATATGACAGGCAGGGTTATTTTAACACAACAAAACAATATCACGGAAGGAATTAATAGTATTTCCATCAATCATATTGAACTCCTTCAATCCGGCACTTATATGGTTCAGGTTATCAATAATGATGTAATACTAAGCAGTAAACTTTCTATTGTTCGATAAATGAACAAACCAGGTTCGTGTAACTAACTGCTCAGGGTTTTATGCCTTGAACCCCTCTTGCCTTCCAGGCGGAGGGGTTTTTTTGCTTTAGGCTGACAACCAGGGCCATCCGGAGCCTTCCATAAAAAATTTCTTTTCCCGGACTCCAAATAGTTGTAACTTAATGTTCCTTTAATTAAATATAAACTCAAAAAACCTTGTGTATGAGAAAATGTCTACCCTTTGTTTCCCTTTTTTCGGGAGCCGTACTGCTTACTACCCTCGTCACAGCCCAGCAAGCTGATCGTTTTGCCTATGTTGTTACTGATGTTCAACCTCAAAACGGCAACTGGAGTTTTTTAAGAAAATTAAACCTGCAAACAGGAGAGATCAGCCCCGTAATATTAAGTGGCAATGATGCTTCCCTGAAAGCATATGATGCTACTACAAAAAAACAGTTTGAAACCCCGCTGAATGACCCTATGTACGGGCAGGCTGTTAATGCTGCATTTGCTACCGGGGTAGCCGCTGTAGCATATGATAACAGGAACAACCGGCTTTATTACACACCCATGTTCATTGATCAGTTACGGTATTTGGACTTAAGAACCATGAAAGTCTATTTTGTGACCGACCAGGTGTTTACCGGCAAACCTCAAAAATCATCTGACCAGGGCAATATTGTTACACGTATGGTAATAGCTGATGACGGTAACGGGTATGCCATGACAAATGACGGAACCCAACTTATCCGTTTTACCACGGGTAAAAAAATGCTAATAACTGATCTGGGATCCCTGGTGGATGATCCTTCCAATAAAGGTATTTCCATTCATAATTCCTGCAGTAGCTATGGTGGTGATATGGTAGCTGATGATAATGGAAACCTGTATGTTTTCTCTGCACGTAACCATGTATTTAAGGTGAACATTGAATCAAAAGTAGCTACTCACCTGGGTGTTGTATCCGGATTGCCAAACAGTTTTACTATAAACGGCGCCGCTGTTAATGAGAATAATCAAATCGTGGTGGCCAGTGCCATGGATGCAAATTCTTATTTTTCTGTTGACTACAAAACATGGACAGCAACTCCTTATGCTATTTCAGGTACTGTATGGCATAGTTCTGACCTGGCAAACAGCAACTTACTTGTTTCCGGCACCAGGCCAACAGGAAAAAGTTCTGATATCGTGTCCCGTAATACAATTCCCAATTCAGGAACAAATAAGATAAATATCTTCCCCAACCCGGTAACGAATAGCCAGTTTGTGATCCAGTTCAACCAGTTGGAAGCCGGTAATTACAACGTGCAGGTGACCGACGTAGTAGGCCGCCAGGTGATTCAGCAAGCGGTAACGATCAGCGGTGACAACCAATCACAGTTAATTAAACTCAATTCGGCTGCCACTAAAGGTGTTTATTTAGTAAAGGTGACAGACCAAAACAGTAAAGCGGTATTCAGTACGAAAATTGTGGTTCAATAAAGAATGTCATTTCGTAAATAAAAGTCCTGTTCCGACCAAGTCGGGGCGGGACTTTTTAATTAGCGCTATTCTTCCAGATCAACTTTATAAACTTTGCTTTTTTGGAGAAATCGGGGCATTTACCATCACCCCTTCCGGTAAACCCGCCAGTCGGAGCACAAATTGCCTGGCAATTACTATCGTACAACATATTAAACTGGTCACAACAGGGGGCCGTGGTTAAAAATACTTTTTTGCCTTCGTAGAGGTATTCGTCCACCTGTAAAGGAGCGTTGGGAGGTGTTTCCTTATTGCCTTTTCCTATCATCCGTTTTATACAGACCGGGACCGAATCTTTGACTTCTTCAGTAATTTCCTTTTGTCCTCCGCTGCTAACTGTTTTATTTGTATACTGACCGCAGTTGGCGGCCATTAAAAAAGGTAATGCCAATAATACAGGTATGAATCTCATGACAGGGGTTTGTTTTAGGTTAAGGTATCTTTGCCATTCGCCCGCCTGTTCTAAGGACGGGCCTCATATTTGTAAAAATACAGTTTTGGAGAAAAGTAATTTTGTTGACCAGATCCGCATTTTCTGCCGCAGTGGTCATGGTGGTGCCGGGAGTAAACATTTCATGCGTAACAAGTTCACGGCGATGGGGGGGCCTGACGGTGGGGATGGGGGCCGGGGTGGGCATATTATTCTAAAAGGCAACAACAACCTTTGGACCCTTTTACATCTTCGTTATTTTAAGAATGTACTGGCGGAAGATGGGGAAGATGGCAGTGGTAATAATAGCAGCGGTCGTGGCGGTAAAGATGTGATCATTGATGTTCCACTTGGTACCATTGTAAGAGATGAGGTGACCGGTAAACAGGAAGTAGAGATCCTCGAAGACGGACAGGAAGTGATCTGGATGCCGGGTGGCAGGGGTGGTCTGGGCAATTCTCATTTTGCCACACCCACCAACCAGGCGCCGGAACATGCTCAACCGGGTGAAGACGGTGTGGAAGGCTGGAAGATCCTGGAATTAAAAGTGCTGGCTGATGTGGGGTTGGTTGGATTTCCCAATGCGGGTAAATCCACATTACTATCAGTGATCACTGCAGCTAAACCAAAGATCGCAGACTATGCATTTACCACCATCACTCCCAACCTGGGGATGGTAGAATATCGTGATGGGAAAAGTTTTTGCATTGCCGACCTCCCCGGTATCATTGAAGGGGCCGCGGAAGGAAAAGGATTAGGGCACCGGTTTCTCCGGCATATAGAACGAAATTCCATCCTTCTTTTTTTGATTCCGGCCGATAGCACTGGTCATAAAAAAGAATTTGAGATATTGGTAAATGAACTCGAAAAATTCAACCCCGAACTCCTGCAAAAGAAATTTGTGATCGCCATCAGTAAATCTGATATGCTGGATGAAGAATTAAAAAAGGCCATCCAAAAAGAATTGCCCGCCGATATCCCGCATTTGTTTATTTCATCGTTTACCAATACAGGGCTGACCGAACTAAAGGACCTGTTGTGGAAAGTGCTGAATACCCCTGTTTCGTAAATTTCTCAAAGTAGAGATTGTATGTTAGATAAAAGATAAGAGAGTCCCGATAGTTATCGGGAAGATAATAGTTCATTAAAGCAGAAAAGGCGTTACAGCTTCGATACTTTCTCAAAGCCGAAAGGTCTTTTCGACCTAAGAAACTATTATCTATTCTCTATTCACTTTTATCTGTTCTCTTTTATCTATTCAGATTTATCTCGTAGGTTTGCCATCATAAAATAAAAGATTATGAAAAAATTATTTGTAACGATTATAGTTTGTTTCGTTCTTATATTCAAATCCTTTGCCGATGAAGGAATGTGGTTACCCATGTTGCTTGGACAACAGGTATATGATGATATGGTAAAAAAAGGATTAAAGCTGACCAAGGACCAGTTGTATAATATCAATAAACCCTCCATTAAAGATGCCATTATCATTTTTGGCAGTGGTTGTACGGGAGAGATCGTCAGCGCTGAAGGCCTGACCTTCACTAATCACCATTGCGGTTATGATGCCGTAGCCTCCGCCAGTACCATGGATCATAATTACCTCCGGGATGGTTTTTATGCAAAGAACAAAGGAGAAGAGATCCCCAGCAACCTGTCGGTGCAGTTCTTATTGCGCATTGATGATGTAACGAAAGAAGTGCTTGACTCCCTGAAGGGATTGAGTGGTGTGGAAAGGGTGCAGCGTCAATCAGTCGTTTTGGCTGCTATCAATAAACGCATGAGTGATGCGTCTCAAAGCATTGAAACCAGGGTCAGTCCTTTGTTTAAAGGCAACCAGTTCCTTGCTTTTGTTTACCAGCGTTACAATGATATCAGGCTGGTAGGTGTGCCACCTGAGAGCGTAGGAAAATTCGGCGGGGATACGGATAACTGGGAATGGCCAAGGCATACCGGTGATTATTCCGTATGGCGTGTATATATGAGCGCCGATGGCAAGCCGGCCAAATATGCAGAAACGAATGTTCCGCTTAAACCCAAATGGTTCTTACCTGTTTCCATAAAACCACTGAAAGATGGTGATTTTTCCATGATCTATGGTTATCCCGGCAGTACTAACCGGTACGAAACTTCTTATGGCGTCTCTTTGTCTACATCGATCAACAACCCCACCCTGGTAAAACTTCGTGATGTAAGATTGAAATTTATGTTTGAAGAAATGAAGAAGGATCCTGCTATCAAACTGCAATTAGCTTCCTCTTATGCAGGTATTGCCAATTACTGGAAATTTTATGATGGAGAAACCAAGCAGTTACTGAAATATGATATATGGGGACAGAAAAGAAAAGCCGAAGAAAAATTTATCGCCTGGGCTAAGGGCAAACCGGAGTACTCGAATATTTTCAGCGATTGGGAAAAAGCATACAATGCCTGGTTACCTTATGCAAAACACCGGGTGTATATTATTGAAGGTATTTTTGGTTCACCCCTGATGGCGTTTGCCTCATCGTTGACCCAGGTGGAAACTGCCCTGGTAAAACAAGGCGCTACACAGGCTGATCTGAAAAAAGCTATTATGTCCGCCAATGATCAACGAAAAGCTTTTATGGAAGCGGAAAATAAGATCTCGGATCAGAATATTGTGGCGGCAGTGACAAAAATGTTTTATGAAGACATCGTAAAAGACCAGCAGCCCGTTGGATTTTACGGCAATTTAAAAAATACGTATGGCCCACTCGATGATGAGGCTACCTATAAAAAATACGCCGCTGATATTTTCAGCAAGACCATGCTCTTTGATGATGCAAAGTGGAATGCTTTTATGGCCCACCCGGATGCCAATACCCTGCAGGGTGATCCCGCCTATGCTTATGCCAGCGCGTATTATAATAATTATGTAAGCAAGTACCTTCCCTATTACCAGCAATTCACTGCTAAGAATTCTGAATTTGGAAGATTATACCTGAAAGGGATTATGGAAATGGACCCGGCCAAAGCGAAAATGATGTATCCTGATGCCACCTTTACCATGCGGGTAAGCTATGGAGCCGTAAAATCCTATCGTCCCCGGGACGCCGTTTTCTATGATTATGTAACCACTTCCCAGGGCATCCTGGAAAAATACATTGCGGGTGATTATGAATTTGATCTCCCGGCCAAACAAATTGAATTATTAAAGAAAAAAGATTTTGGTCAGTATATGGATCCAACCCGGAAGGACCTGGTGATCTGTTTTATCACCACCAATGATATTACCGGTGGCAACTCCGGGTCGCCGGTGATGAATAATAAAGGGGAGTTGATCGGGCTTGCCTTTGACGGCAATTATGAAGCATTAAGTCACAAGATGGCATTTGACAAAGACCTGAATCGCACCATCAATGTGGATATCCGTTACGTGCTCTGGTGTATTGATAAACTGGGCGGGGGCACTAACATCATTAATGAGTTGAAATTAATGAGATAGAATTTGTCTTCTTACATAAAAAGAGGCTGTCTCAAAAATGCTATTATTTAAATAGCTGGTAAGGGCGGGAAGATGGGAAGAGTTGATTTTCAATTAATGATTTCTTACCGCCTTCCCGTCTTCCCGGCAAATAATTTGCATTTGAGACAACCTCTTTCTTATTTCAATCCATAAATTAAATACTTAACATTGTAATTGAATTTTACTTTTGACCAGGCAAATAATTATATTTCTTTTCTCCGCATTTTCCTTTACCAACGCGCACTCCCAAACCGCGTTTAGTCTTTGCAATGACCTGGGATTACAGCGCAGCTTTAAAAAAGAACAACAGTTCTGGGCCGTAGGTCATACTGTGCATGCTAATTTTCATTTCACCCCGAAAAACGCAATCTATTTTTGGCTTTCCTATTATTCAGATGGAAAATTCAGCAATGCTCTTTTTGCCGATGCTAAATCACCTGCTACCGTTCCGCAAAAGATCAATTATACAAACAGCGCCCAAATGCGGTTCAAACAATTTTCTACTGGCTGGAAAAGATACCTGAAAGGATCTTTCAATGAAGAAGATAAATGGGCCCTTTATGGATATGCCGGTTTTGGTTTATTGCTGGGTCGTGTGATCAATACCCATTCTGTGGTTATAGACACCGCTGCATATAGCGTTCCTGTAAGGAGCGGAAAAGCAAATTTTAAAAGGTTGACATTTGATCTCGGTCTCGGCGTTGATATTCCTATTGGCGCGGACATCTATTTTTATACAGAAGGGAGGGTTTGGATTCCCACGACCGATTATCCCAGCAACTATATTTTTGTAAATAATAATGCACCCCTTGTTGGTATGCTCAATTTTGGGCTAAGGATACTGTTCCAATAAAGATCACGGATTTCGCGGATGGGATGCCCGCTTATCGGGATGGGCATGGATTAATACGGATATTTTTTTTGCCACGAAATCACACGAAATGACACTAAAAAAACATCCTCGCCTGGATGATTCAGTTTGGAAGGCCTCATCCAGCTTGTTATCATTCGTGTTAATTCGTGTTATTTCGTGGCTAACCCTCTCTCATTAACGGCGAAGCCGTTCTTTTTTACTACTTCATTGTCACAATTTTTGTTGCCACGAACCTTCCTACCGGCAGGCTGGTTAACACGAAAAAGAATAAACATAGAATACAACAAATAATCCGTGTTAATCCGTGTAATCCGTGGCCAACCTTTACTCAACACGGCGAAGCCGTTCATTCGTTGTATTTAATACTGCATTTTAATATCAAACCTGCCATCCGTTACTGAAAGTGGTTGGGGATCATGATAAATATTGATAGCATTGAACTGGAAAGTGCCCGATACAATCTTATTTATAGTATCCAGTCGGGTGATAGTTACCGAGCCGGTGTAGGCAGCAGAGGTAAGCCATTCATTATAGGGAGTAGTCCTCCTTTTTACATAATATCCATAACTGGACCCTGAAGGGAGTGTGACATCGGTATTCAACAGGTAGGTTCCCGGGCCTGTTACATCAGCGACCATGATCTCAAATTCCGATTCATCGGGCTCAGCGGCAAAATTTCTTGCATTAATAATTATCGAAGTAGGTGAATTGCGTCTTGCTTCCAGTAAATTATCCGCGGGAATAATGCCAAATCTCTTCGGTTCCCAAAATACACCGTTTACGTTGGCCCCAAAAGTATTAGCACCGGTTTGTGTGGCCGGGGGAAGTTCTGACACCTCTTTATTGCAGGAAAGCAATAACGCTAATAATAAGCAACCAATAAGAGTCTTTTGCATAAACATGTTCAGATGATTCAAACGTCTTCAGGGAAGATAAGGATACCTAAACATAAATCATGCTAAAATTGATTCTACCCGGCAAACCGGAAGACTTTATCTTTATTAACCTGATAAAGAAGGTCTATGAGCAACAAAATTACAATACAAAAGGTGGAATTGTACAAACTTTCCATCCTGTTAAAAGAACCCTTTATTACTTCATTGGGCCGGGATGATAGCGCTGAAAATGTGTTGGTGAGAATAAAGACAAATATGGGTCTTACCGGTTATGGTGAATGCAGTCCCTATATGCCCATTAACGGGGAAAGCGCAGATACCTGTTTTGTTGTGGGTCAGTATTTTGCCCGGGCTCTGAAAGGGAAGGACCCGTTGGAAATTGAAGAGCAGGTTAATATAATGGATAAGATCATTTATGGTAATACCAGCATCAAGAGCGCCTTTGATATGGCCCTTTATGATATTGTGGCGCAACAGGCCGGCCTGCCCCTCTATAAATATCTTGGTGGTGAAAACAATAAGACCATCATCACTGATTATACGGTTAGTATTGGTGAACCGGCTAAAATGGCGGCCGATGCACTGATCATCAAAGAACAGGGGTACCCCGCCATAAAAGTAAAGCTTGGCCAAAACGGGCAGAAAGATGTAGAAAGAATAAAAGCGATCCGGGAGGCTGTGGGTAAAACGATCCCGATCCGGATTGACGCTAACCAGGGTTGGGGGGTACATGAGGCCATCACAACGTTGAATGCCTTAGCGCCCTTTGATATTCAGTATTGCGAAGAACCCATACCCCGGTGGGCCTTTATGGAATTAGTCCGGGTAAGAAAAGAAACCTCTATAAAGATCATGAGCGATGAAAGCTGTGGCGATGAACATGATGCGGAACGGTTGATCCAACTGCGCGCCTGCGATTATATGAATATCAAGTTGGGCAAATCCGGTGGAATTTTCAAGGCATTGAAAATGGTAAAGCTGGCTGAAGCGGCTGGTATCCATTTACAGGTCGGGGCTTTTATGGAATCAAGATTAGGGATGACGGCTTTTGCTCATTTTGCTTTATGCAGTCCCATTATTCAGCATTTTGATTTTGATACGGCGCTGATGTTCAGCGAAGATCTGGTCACAGGTGGTATTGTGTATGAGAAGAATGGAGTGGTAAAAGTTCCGGATACCGTGGGTTTGGGAGCAAGCGTTGATGAAAGCCGGCTCGGGAAATTAGAAAAAATTGTCATTTGAGCAGGACTCTTTATCATGGCAATTAATAAAGACTATAGCTCAATCAGTCCTTCTGCCTTATCGCTGATCCGGCTAAAAGCATATATTAATATCCCATTTGCAAAACAGGTTGCCTATTTGCTGGGCAAT
>JADGPW010000159.1 GCA_017882265.1 Chitinophagaceae bacterium
AAGTGTACCGTTTTTTTCGTTTCAGTAAATGATATTAATTTTTTCAAATTACAAATTAACTCAAACACCCTTGTCGTAACCCCCGCCATAAATCTTTTATCTTTTTCAAACAACTGTTAGTGACTTAAGTTTTTATCTTTATACCCGCAGCCTGCCTCGTTTTTTTCCTTAAATTGTACAAATGAATCAGAAAACCGTTATTACCGGAACCGGGTGTTATATTCCGGAGGTTATTAAGACCAACCAGGATTTTGCAATTCAGAATTTTTACGGTGAAGACACACAGCCGATCGCCAATTCATCACAGGAAATAGTTGATAAATTCCAGCAAATAACCGGTATCCAGGAACGTCGTTATGCTTCTGATAATATTAATTCATCCGATATGGCAACGATGGCCGCAAAACTGGCCATTGAAGAAAGTGGTATTGATCCGGAACAGCTTGACCAGGTAATACTCGCTCAGAATTTCGGGAATGTAACTAAGCATACTATCCAAACCGACCTGCTTCCGGCCCTGGCTTCAAGGGTAAAACATAATCTTGGGATAAAAAATCCTTCCTGTGTAGCTTATGATATCATATTCGGCTGTCCCGGTTGGGTACAAGGTGTTATCCAGGCTGATACCTATTTCAAAGCAGGTATTGCCAAAAAGGCATTGGTCATTGGTACGGAAACCCTGAGCCGCGTTCTTGATGTATATGATCGCGACAGTATGATATTCTCCGACGGAGCCGGTGCGGCTGTTTTGGAAGCAAAACCCATTAATGAAACAAATAGCGGGGTCCTTTCCTGGAGCGTACAAAGTCATTGTCTTGAGGAAGCATATTACCTGTTTTTAGGCAAAAGTAATTTCCCGGGGTCAGATCCCCGGATCCGTTATATAAAGATGAAAGGGAAAAAAGTGTATGAATATGCCTTGCAGCATGTGCCACTGGCGATGAAAGATTGTCTTGATAAAGCGGAAGTGCCGATACAGCAGGTAAAAAAGATCTTTATTCACCAGGCTAATGAAAAAATGGACGAAGGTATCATCCGGCGTTTGTTTAAATTATACGGTTTACGTGATATGCCGGAATATATTATGCCTATGAGCATTCATAAGTTTGGAAACAGTTCAGTAGCCACCATTCCCACCTTGTTTGATATGGTAAAAAAACACAAGGTCAATGATCATGATCTTCAACCTGGCGATATTATCATGTTCGCCTCAGTAGGCGCCGGCATGAATATTAATTCGGTTTGTTACCGGATGTAAGATGCGTCTGGCACCTCTAAAACGTATGCCAAATAAAATCGGATGTAGGTGCCTGACGCATAAAACCCCTTTCCTTTATCTTCGCAGTCATTTAATGAAGCGCTGAATATGACCATCTCGTACAAATGGCTTAGTGATTACCTGCCTGTAACGGTGGAACCTGAAAGGCTGAACCGTATCCTTACTTCTATCGGCCTGGAGGTGGAAAGCATGCATCCTTATGAAGAAATCAAGGGCGGATTGCAGGGCCTGATCATCGGCGAAGTGATCAGTACGGAAAAACATCCCAATGCTGATAAACTGACCCTTACTAAAGTAAATATCGGAAACGGGGAGCCCTTGCAAATTGTTTGCGGCGCTCCCAATGTAGCTGCCGGGCAAAAAGTCATTGTAGCTACTGTGGGCACTACTATCTATCCCATCTCAGGTGAACCTCTCCTGATGAAAGTGGCTAAGATCCGAAGTATTGAAAGCCAGGGTATGATCTGCGCAGAAGATGAGATCGGGCTGGGTATGTCACATGCAGGCATCATGGTATTACCGGAAACGGTAAAAGTGGGGATGGCGGCCGTTGATTATTATCAACCCTATGAGGATATTATTTTTGAAATAGGCCTGACCCCGAATCGAATGGATGCCATGAGTCACTGGGGTGTGGCCAGGGATGTATGTGCCTATTTAAGTCATCATGATAAAAAGGATATCAGGCCCATCGTGCCAAAGACAGGAGCCAATGGAATTGGCTTTAAAGTTGACAATACATCTTTGACCATTGACGTAACAGTGGAAAATGAAAAGGCATGTCCCCGTTATTCAGGCATCTCCCTTGCCAATATTACTATCCGGGAATCCCCGAAATGGTTACAGCAAAGACTGAAATCTATCGGTCTTCGACCTATCAATAATATTGTTGACATCACCAATTATATCCAACAGGAGACCGGACAGCCCTTGCATGCTTTTGATGCCAATTCAATTGCCGGTAAGAAGATCGTAGTCAAAAATCTCCCGGAAGGAACCCTTTTCGTAACACTGGATGAAAAAGAAAGAAAACTGGGCGCTGATGACCTGATGATCTGTGATGCCAGGGAAGGTATCTGTATAGCCGGGATATTTGGCGGTTTGCACAGCGGTGTTACCAGCCAAACAAAGAATATCTTCCTGGAAAGCGCCTGTTTTGACGGAGTATCGATTCGGAAAACCTCATTTCGGCATGGATTGAGAACCGATGCGGCATCCCGGTTTGAAAAAGGAACGGATATTTCCGCGACGGTAAATGTGTTGAAAAGAGCTGCTGTACTTATCAGGGATATAGCCGGAGGCGAGATCGCTTCAGAGATCATTGATATTTACCCCCACCCGAAAGAAAAAACACAAGTGGCTATCAAATACCATTTTTTGAAAAAGCTTAGCGGTAAGAATTATCACCCCGATGCAGTAAAGAATATTCTCAATAGTCTCGGGTTTGAGACCCTGAAGGAAGGGATCGATGAATTGCGGGTTGCGGTACCCTGGCATAAACCCGATATTCATTTGCCCGCTGATATTGCAGAAGAAGTGCTAAGGATTGATGGCCTTGATAATATTGATATTCCGGAAGCTATTACAATCACTCCTGCTGTGGAAGAAAATGTGGCATCGGAGGCCTATAAAGAAAAAGTAGCTTCTCACCTCGTAGGATTGGGATTTAATGAGATCATGACCAATTCGATAACGCATGCGGACTATTTCTCTGAAACGGAATCAGCGCATATGGTCCGAATGATGAACTGCCTTAGCGCTGAACTGAATATTTTAAGAAACTCTCTTTTTGAAACCGCACTGGAGTGTGTTGCCCATAATTTGAATCACAAGAATAATTCATTACGTTTATTTGAATTTGGTAAAGCCTATGGTGTTTCCGGGCCCGGCAAGTATACCGAAACGGATAAGCTTTGTGTGGTTGTTACCGGTAAGAACCGCGAAGATAGCTGGAGACAAAAGAGTGTTCTTGCCGATATTTATTACCTGAAAGGGGTAATGGATTCCATTTTAAATGTGACCGGCATTACGGCAGATTCAATTGAAGGACTTGAAGTTCCCAAACTGGAAGATCACCTGGTGTATAAATTAAATGCACAAATAATTGCCGGGGCCGGATCGGTAAAGAAAAATGTGCTGGACAGGTTCGGGATTAAGCAACCTGTATACTTTGCGGAGTTGAATTGGGCCATCCTTTCCGCTTATATTCCGCCAGCAGGAATGGTTATAAAGGAATTGACCAGGTTCCCTTCCGTACAGCGGGATCTTGCTATGATTGTTTCGAAAGAACTAACCTGGGAAGAAGTACAGCGATCAATACAAAAGATAAAATTCAAGTTGCCTGCCGGGCAGGCAAGCCCACTGCATGAACTAAAATTGTTTGACATTTTCGAAAGTGAAAAACTGGGCACGGGGAAAAAATCAATGGCCATTAATTTTACTTTTGGGGATGAAGAAAAAACACTGACAGATAAAGAAATTGATGGTTGGATGAACCAGATCATGACGACCCTGGAAAAGGAGGTGCAGGCAGAAATAAGGAAATAAGGTAATTAGTAATTTGTAATTGGGGGCCTAATTCCAAATTCCTTTTTTGAGTTTCGCGCTAATCTTATTCAAAATAAAAAGCATGTCATTTAACGAAGACCAGTTACACCGGATACAGGAAAAACTTCAGCATTTGCTAAAACAATATGCTGTTGTACAAAAAGAGAACCAAAAGCTAAAGGAAGAACTGGAACAGATAAAGCAAAAAACATCAATACACCAACAAAACGTGGATGACCTGAAACAACAGGTTGGGGTGTTGAAATTAAATGCCGGGGAAATGTCTGAATCGGATAAAAAAGAATTTGAAAAGAAGATCAATTCTTACCTAAAAGAGATAGACCGTTGTATTGCTTTACTGGGAGAATAATCTTTTTCCGATAGTGGGTTTACCTGGGAGTGGGTTCTGTGAGGTGCTGCCGGAATTTAGGTTGTAATTTTCAATAAGTAAGATCAGTAATCCTTACACGCGTTTCACCAGATTCATTTTCATTTCATCGTTACCCTGAGAAAGCTCGAGAGTATATTTTCCGTAGGGAAGATCATTCAGGCCTGTCCAGTTGAGTTCTTCCCGATCAGTTGAAATATCTTTTTCAAAAGTACTCCAGATGCTGCCTTTTTCATCCTTTAAAACACCACGAAGGCAATTACCTATAGGAGCGTTCAATTGAAGTTGCAATGCATCAATAAACATTGATGACTTAACTTTGGCAAACATGGTGGCAACTGTTTAATCGTTAAATCGTTTCCGGTATGGCCTTTTACCTCTCTTATTTTCAGAAAATGCGGATCAGGGTAATATGGGGCGACTAATATAATACTTAGATTTTGAAAATACCAACAATATGAATGAATTAATTGCTGTTTCAGCCATGATCGCGGACCGGAGTTACCGGATCAAGATCCATCCCACCGATGAAGAAGTGGTACGAAAAACCCTGAAGATGATCAATGATAAGATCATTGAGTTCAGGACCCTTTTTGCCGGCAAGGATATGCAGGACTATATAGCGATGGTACTGGTATGGTATGCTACGGAACAACATGAAGCAACGGCGGCAGGAATAAAGACGGAAAACATTGCTGATCAATTGAATACGATAGAGAAAATGCTTGATACCCTGCCCGGTTAAGGAGGAGAATATCGAATAAATGAACAAGCCCGCCTGACCGGACGGGCAGGGAATTCAGAATGATGAACTTGATAAGACTGGCCATTCGAATAAATAGCTATTGGCTTTAAAAGGGTCATCACCTTCGCCTGCCCGATATTCCTTGTTCATCTGTTCGACATTCTTGCGCCTGTTTTGTATCTTCGTCAATCATCCCGATAGCTATTGGGACGATTTCATTATGAAATTATTTTTAAGACATAGCATTGTGGAACAACTAAACAAAAACATTCATGGATCCGAATATACTATTTGTCATAATAGGCGCTGTGGCCCTTATTGTGGGTCTTGTAGCGGGTAAACTGATTTTCGCCAGGAACACACGTAAAAAAGTTGAAGAAGCCGAAATCCAATCGCAAACCATTCTCCGGGAGGCCGAATTAAGGGCCGAAACCATCCGCAAAGAAAAAGAACTGGAAGCCAAGGAACGCTTTGTGCAAATGAAATCTTCTCATGAAAAAGAAGTATTAGAGCGCAACAGGAAAATCATCGAAACAGAGAATCGTATACGTCAGAAAGAACAATCCGTCAGTCAAAAAGAATCCGGGATTGACAAACAGATCAAGGACAATGAGGTGATCAAAGATAACCTGAACAGGCAGATCGAATTGGTGAATATTAAAAGAACGGAGCTGGAGAAACACCAGGAAGAACATATACGTCGCCTGGAAAAAATTGCCGGTTTGTCTGCCGAAGAAGCCAAATCCCAGTTGGTGGAAAGCCTGCGGAATGAGGCGCAAACCCAGGCCCTTGGCATACAGCAGGAAATAATAGATGATGCCAAACAAAAGGCTAATAAGGAAGCCAGAAAGATCATCATTCAAACCATACAACGTACGGCTGCCGAACAAGCGATCGAGAATTCCATTACTGTTTTTAATCTTGAAAGTGATGAAATTAAGGGCCAGATCATTGGCCGCGAAGGCCGCAATATCCGGGCTATTGAAGCGGCTACCGGGGTTGACCTGATCGTAGATGATACTCCGGAAGCTATCCTCCTTTCCTCATTTGATCCGCTTCGGCGTGAGATCGCCCGGTTGAGCTTGCAACGATTGGTAACGGATGGCCGTATCCACCCTGCCCGAATTGAAGAAGTAGTTGAAAAAACCAAGAAACAGATCGAAGAACAGGTTATGGAGATTGGTGAAAGGACCGTTATTGAACTCGGCATACATGGCCTGCATAAAGAACTGGTGAGAATGATAGGACGTATGCGATTCCGTTCTTCTTATGGCCAAAACCTTTTAATGCACAGCCGTGAAACGGCCAATCTCTGCGCTACCATGGCCGCTGAGCTCGGATTGAATCCCAAGCTCGCCAAGAGAGCCGGGCTACTTCATGATATTGGCAAAGTACCAGATGAAGAAAGTGAACTGAGTCATGCACTTTTAGGCGCCAAACTGGCGGAAAAATATGGTGAGATCCCTGCTGTGGTTAATGCCATCGGCGCCCACCACGATGAAATGGAAATGCAATATGTTATCTCCCCTATTGTTCAGGCCTGCGATGCTATCAGTGGTGCAAGACCCGGCGCCCGGAGAGAGATCATGCAGCAATACCTGCAACGTATCAAGGACCTGGAGAACCTGGCCATGGCTTATACCGGGGTGGAAAAAGCTTATGCTATACAGGCGGGCCGCGAATTGAGGGTGATCGTGGAAGCAGACAGGGTATCTGATCAGGATTCCGAGAAACTGTCATTTGAAATTGCACAGAAAATACAGACCGAAATGACCTTCCCCGGCCAAATAAAAGTGACGGTGATAAGGGAGAAGAGGGCGGTGAATGTAGCTCGTTAGATATTCAGGGATTGGGGATTAGAAATTTGGAATTGGGCCCTAAAGAAGGTTATTTCGAATTAAAGCCCAAATTTCCAATTCCCAATTCCTAATTCCATGCCTTTTCCTTACCTTCGCCCTCCTTTAAAACAAACAAAATGAACGCCATCGCATACGTACATGAACAACTCACCGGCAAGAAGGAATTTCCGAAATTCAAAGCAGGGGATAATATCACAGTTAACTATAAGATCATTGAGGGTAACAAAGAAAGGATCCAGTCTTTTAAAGGCGATGTGATCAAAAAACAGGGAAATGGCGCAACAGCCAGTTTTACCGTTCGAAAGATCTCTGATGGCATAGGTGTAGAAAGGGTGTTTCCCTTTTATTCCCCCAATGTGGATTCCATTGTGCTGAATAAGGCCGGTAACGTTCGCCGGGCTAAATTATTCTACCAGCGCAAACGTAGCGGAAAGAGTGCAAGGATCCGCGAAAAACGCCAGGCGGTGGAAACCACAGAATAGTTTTTCTTTTAATATAAGTGGAAAGCCCTGCCTGATGTGTGCGGCTTTTTGTTTTTAACAAGTCTCTTAATTAATTATTCCTTTATTTTTAAGTACTTACTATCTTTGTAACTTAATCCCCTATTATGATACAACCTACTTTATTGGGCGTGCTGGGCACAAATGAAATTATTATTATACTGGTCATCGTTTTGCTTTTATTTGGCGGCAAAAAGATTCCTGAATTAATGCGCGGATTAGGTAAAGGCGTTCGTGAATTTAACGATGCCAAAACAAACGTGAAAAGAGAGATAGAAGACCATGTTAATGATATAAAGAATCCACCGACTACTACAAATACAACGATCACACCGGATACGACGAACGCAAATAACTGATCCCCCGGCTCTCTTGTCTTTAACCCAAAAAGCCATTGCTTTTGTTTGTTTTTTCTTCCATTGAGCAATATCATGCCCAATTACAGGAAGGAAATATTACCTGTGTACAGGCGGTGGAGCACTACCTGCAACGCATCCATTTGACAAAACACCTGAATGCCTTCATTGAAGTTTATGCAGCAGAAGCTCTTCAAAAAGCTAAAAACTTAGATGAAAAAAGAAAATTGGGCGAGCCACCACCTGGTAAGTTACATGGCGTAGTGATCGGTCTGAAAGATGTGATTTGTTATAAAGATCATGCGATCTCGGCTTCCTCGAAAATCCTGAATGCCCGCTTCCCCACTGATGACGGGACGAATGGAAGGGGATTTACTTCCATATATTCGGCCACGGTCGTGGAACGGTTGCTGGCAGCGGAAGCAATCATTATTGGTAACCTTAATTGTGATGAATTCGCAATGGGTTCCAGTAATGAGAATTCTGCATACGGCAATGTGTTGAATGCACTGGATGAAACAAGAGTTCCCGGCGGTTCCTCCGGTGGTTCGGCAGTGGCTGTACAGGCAGGGCTTTGTATGATTTCATTGGGGAGCGATACCGGGGGATCTGTAAGACAGCCCGCAGATTTTTGCGGAATCATCGGGTTGAAACCAACTTATGGAAGAGTTTCCCGCTATGGACTTATCGCTTATGCTTCTTCTTTCGACCAGGTGGGGATCTTTGGAAATAATATTCCTGATATTGCCACCCTGCTTGAAGTAATTGCCGGCCCCGATGAATTTGATAGTACGGTTTCTCAAAAAGAAAATCCCCCTTACTCATTAGAGTTGAGTAATGATCAGCCATTCCGATTCGCGTATTTTAATGAAGCACTGGATCATCCCGGTGTTGACCGGGAGATCGCTTTCTTTATAAAAAAATATATTGAGGATCTAAAAATAAAAGGGCACGAAGTAAAGCCGGTAGCATTTGACTGGTTTGATTATATTGTTCCGGCCTATTATGTGCTAACCACAGCCGAAGCTTCTTCCAACCTTTCCAGATATGATGGGGTTAAATATGGGTATAAAACACCAATGCCGAATCTTGAATTAACAGAATTTTATAAACAGACCCGGTCGGCAGGTTTTGGCAAAGAAGTGAAGCGAAGGATCATGTTGGGCACATTTGTATTAAGTTCAGGCTATTATAATGCCTATTTTACCCGTGCTCAAAAAGTTAGAAAATTATTGAGTGAAAAAATTCAATTGATCTTCAGGGACTTCGATTTTATTCTTTTGCCAACATCCCCTTTTACTGCCTTTAAGGCTGGCGAAAAATTACACGACCCAATAGCTATGTACCTGGCTGATATTTATACTGTTATGGCAAACCTGGTAGGTATACCTGCCATATCGCTCCCTTTGTTCAAACATAGCAATGGTATGCCTTTTAGCCTGCAGGTGATGGCAAACCACTTCAATGAATTATCTTTGCTGCAAATTTCTAACCGACTGGTTCAGCAATAAAGCATGTAACTGGCTTAAAATCAACAATTTTGAAGAAATTGAAGCAGATAATATTTTTGGGCTTCCTTGGGTTTTTACTGATTCAGGCCGCTAAAGCAACTGGCTTAAATCAGGATTTTAAAATTAACCGGATTATTGTTGGCGATACTACCATAACTGACTCAGCCGGTGTCTCTAACTTTTCCGTGAATGACCTGAAACTCGAGTTTAAAAATCTTTTTGCCACCGCTACTCTTGGGGATGGAGTGAATGCCCCTAAGTTAAATCCCCTGGCCATCAGCTTCGTCCAGAATTATATAGCCAGGAATGGTAAAGGAATGCTTTCCATGAAAGAATGGGCCAAGCCCTACTTTGATATGATGGACAACATCCTGGAGCAACATGGTGTACCTAAAGAATTGAAATACCTGGCTGTGATAGAATCGGGCTTAAAGTATAATGCAAAATCATTTTCAGGCGCCGTAGGGCCCTGGGCATTTATGCCGGCTGCAGCCCGGGAATATGGATTGAAAATGGCAAGAGGTAATGACGAAAGACTTGACTATTTCAAAAGTACCCATGCTGCTGCCCGCCTGCTTACTGACCTTTATGCCAAATACGGCGATTGGCTTTTGGTGATTGCCGCCTATAATGGCGGACCCGGAAATGTAAACAAAGCCATCAAAAGAAGCGGGGGCAGCAAAGATTTCTGGACCCTGCAATATGCCCTTCCTGCAGAATCGATGAATCATGTAAAGAAATTTATTGCTACCCATTATATATTTGAAGGCGAAGGCGGCATCACTACCGTAACCAAAAATGAAATGAAGGGCCTGGTAATTAACGGGATTTCAACGATTGGGGAAAACGAACTGGCTAATTCAACAGCATATACGATCAATGGCCGTTTCAATTCTTCCATTATCATAAAATATGTGGAAATGGATGTGGCCACATTTAACCATTACAATCCCAACTTTGATAACGAGATTGCCATCAACGGAAAATATGAATTGCGTTTA
>JADGPW010000160.1 GCA_017882265.1 Chitinophagaceae bacterium
CTTTTTTGTTTCAATCTTGATTTGTCCACCGCTCTTATTTGATCTAATACTACCTCTCCGGGCTCTCCGTCAAAAACAGCGGGAACCCGGGACGGGTAACCTTTGATGGTATGCGTGAGCGGGGCAATGATTACTGACCTTAAGTTTTTGTTCATCACATTTGGGGAAATGATGACAGCGGGCCTGGTTTTTCTCATTTCTGCTCCCTGGGTCGGTTCCAGATTCACATTATAAACATCAAACTGGTTCATATTACCATTCTTTTAGGTCAAACTCGTTCGCTATTCCTTCAAACAGGTTGCCTTCGGGTTTAACTCCTCTTTTGATAGCAGCTTTAAATTGTTTATCCCAGGTAGATAGATCGGTATTCACACCTGTTTCTTTTACCTGTACAATAACAATTACACCATCCCCGGCCTGGATAACAATATCCGCATCCTGGCTGAAGCCGGCTGTTTCTATAATCTGGCTATTCAGGATCACTCCTTTGGAATTGCCGATGGCCCGTATCCGGGAAGTATAAGAAGCTACCGGCTCTCTGGCAACGCTGGTTTGTCCCTGCGCCAGGTAATTTGGATTTTCAAGCATTCTCTTTTTGACAATTCTTTTTTTGGGTTTGCGGGGTGAGCCCATACCATATATTTAAGTATGAAGTTATAACATTCAAAATTTTCTTATAAGGTCTTGAAAATCTCATAGGTTTAACACCAACCTTTTAATGAATTGGAAATCATCGCTTAGAATTAGCCCTGATAATTTCGGAGTGGGGTTAACTTAAAAAGGACAGGATTAATTCCCGACTTCCAATCCTTCTCCCCGCAACCATCTTTTAATAATGCACCCAGGGCAGATCCCGTAAATGCAGGACGCGCACCCCACACAGTTCTGACTAGTTTCAACGTAACCTGCTTAGAAAAAACCAACGCATTGCCCGCACATTGGCTGAAGTAAGGTTAAGCATTGGTTGACTATTGGTTAATACAGGCCTAACCCCTGACTTGACCTTAGGGATACCCTACGCAAACCAGGAGTTGACCCTGGCTAAATTCTCTATATGTACGCTGTATGTTCTCTATAGGTTCTCTATAGCTCGGTAAATTTGGGGAACAATCCGAAGCATGAATAAGAAAAGGACTGTCCGGAACAAACTACCCCTGGCTGGTGTATACCCGACCTATCAAAAAAAGAGGATTACTGAAGATTGAAACGGATACTTGGAATTAGAAAAGGTCACCATGTATTTTGATTATTGCCCATTTTCCACTGCCAATTGTCAATTGTCCATTGCCAATTGCCCATTAATTCTCTCTTTCCAATTCAAAAATAATATTGCTTGAACCATCCCTTAACAGCAATTTGGTATCGCTCACGGAATAAGCGCTGACCGTTCCTTCCAACAGTTGGAGGAATGCTTGTTCAAGGTCGGGATTTGCACAAGCCATTTTGGAATTAAGCATAATATTACTGAACTTAATGCTGGTTCCTTTTAAAGTATAGATGCCACTGATGCTGTTGCAGGGAGCTTTACCGCTAAAACTCATGTCTATTTTAAATTCAATGGACACATTGTTTAAAATCTCCAACCCTGCTTTTTGTTGGCGACGCATCGAGATCATATTCCATTTACCCAGTAATTCTTTTTTGTAATTTTTTTGTCTCGCTTTTATATCAGCATCATAAAAAACAACGCTGTCCCTGACCGTATCGGCTGTACCGATACCATACCTGGTCTGCCTGCTACCCATGGTTTTGTTTTCAGGGGACCAGGCCAATAAGAACACAACGATCGCAACGGGGACTAAAACAAATCTTCTTCTCATGTTAAAATTTTATTGATTAAACCGTTGTATTAAATTTCTGCGTGACCTTTCTCACCTTAAAACACTCCCATCCAATGAACCGATACACTGAATTTCAATAACTGTACCATTGTCACCAGCCAATACGCCCGCCAAATTTACCTAACCCGAAATATTCGTTCAATTTCATATTTAAACCAAGCTGGTTATACGCCGTATTGTTCTGGTAATAAGCACGGGCATACCGGACCTGCAATTTACCCAGCATGACCCCGGCGCCGAGAGAAATCCCATTTAATCCGTTCCCGGCATTCCCGGTATTGAGCTCTTTTCGTCGCAGGTAATTATATGCGACAATGAATTCAACCCTGTCGCCAAGATACATGGTGGTGGCAAGTACAAAGTGACGAAACAGTTTATCAAACGAAAGCTTCTTATCTGTCCCGTTCACCAAACCATTGTCATTATTAAAGGTGGTATCGTTATACCGGGTATCAAACTGGTTCACTTGCTGCGCCGTAAATGAAAAACTAAAAGGAGCTTTTTTCAGGCGTTGCGTAATGCCGACCTGGAGGTCAAAGGGCAGGTCACCGGGATCGGTTCCCTCATATCTTTTTAACTGGAATCCCAGGTTCTTAACAAGCACGGAGGCAGAGAATAATTTTACCGAATCGTGGTATAATATTCCCACATCGGTCGCCAGTCCGTTGGATCGGTATTGGCCGTAATTGGAACTGATGAATTTTAGGGTAGCACCGTAATTCCATTTTTCCATGTAGTGGCGGGAAGCGGATACCTGCATCACCCAATCCGTGGGTCTGAATTTACCTGTACTATACCCCGCCGCATCGGTTTCAGTTATATTTCCATAACTGAAATAATTCAGGCCCCACAAAAAAGTAGTGTTGAGTTTTGTGTTATAAAACCCCAGCGACAAATGATAGACTTTAATGCCCCCGTAAAAATCATTGAAGACCGCATTCATCTGTGTATGCATGGAGGGTTGAAGCAGGGATGGGTTATTAAAAGCCAGACCCACATCATTGGATGGCTGGGAAACATTGACGCCGCCTAAGGCGGTTAGTTGGGGTGTGTTTGGAAGTTTAAGAAAATTAAAAACAGAACTGCCGCCAAGGGTTTGTGAAGAACCATGAACAAATAGTAACAACAGCAATATCGTAAACCGAAAATGCAAGACAATACGAAAATAGGGAACACGGGTGGGAATGTCGAACAGATGAACAAGGAATGCAGAACAGATGAAGTTTGGCAGACCCCTAAGAAATGTTGCGAACCTTCGACATCCTTAATTCCTTGTTCATCTGTTCATCTGTTCTTACCCTACCAGCGCCTTCTCCAGCACCTGGTTCATCGTCTTGACATAATGGAATTTTATTCCTTTGATGAATGCGGGATTTATTTCCTGTACGTCTTTTTCATTTTGCCAGCAAAGAATGATCTCTTTTAAGCCGGCTCTTTTGGCGGCCAGTACTTTCTCTTTGATCCCTCCTACCGGCAGTACTTGTCCACGCAAGGTGATCTCACCCGTCATGGCCAGGAATGGTTTTACCCTTTTTCCGGTAAGGGCGGAAGCAATAGCCGACATCATGGTAACGCCGGCGCTGGGTCCATCTTTAGGGACAGCCCCTTCCGGTACATGTATATGAATATTTTTCTTTTCAAATAATATGGAATCCAGGTTATATTTCTTCGCGTTGGATTGTAAATATGTCAGGGCGGTGCTGGCGCTTTCCTTCATCACGTTCCCGAGATTACCTGTCAGTTTCAACTCTCCTTTGCCATCGCTCAGGCTGGTTTCTATAAAAAGGATCTCGCCACCCACATAGGTCCAGGCAAGCCCAATAGCCACTCCGGCCATATTAGCTGTCTTGTATATCTCGTTGCTGTATTTCGACTTACCAAGAATTTTTTCAATATCCTCCGCGGTCACTATCGCCTTCAGTTTTCCATTCGATACCAATTCCCTGGCCTGGAAGCGCATGATGGAAGCCAGTTGCCTGTCCAGTTCCCTGACACCGCTTTCCCGGGTATAGTCCTGGATGATCTTCTCCAGCACTTTATCACTGATTTTAAAATGACTGCTTTTCAATCCATGCAGATCCTGTTGTTTGGGAACCAAATGGCGCTTGGCGATCTCGATCTTTTCTTCCACCGCATAGCCGCTGAGATCGATCACTTCCATCCGGTCACGCAAAGCCGGTTGAATATTTTGGAAATTATTCGCGGTCGCGATGAATAATACCTTGCTGAGGTCGTACTCAGACTCCAGGTAATTATCATAGAAAGTATGGTTCTGTTCGGGATCCAATACCTCCAGTAAGGCGGAGGAAGGATCGCCGCGGAAATCACTTCCCACTTTATCAATCTCGTCCAGTATCATAACCGGGTTGGAGGATTTTACCTTTCGGATGGATTGGAGTATCCTCCCGGGCATCGCCCCGATATAAGTTTTGCGGTGACCTCTTATTTCACTTTCATCATGCAAACCGCCCAGGCTCAACCGTACATATTTCCTCCCGATCGCATTAGCGATACTCCGGCCAAGCGATGTTTTACCAATTCCCGGGGGACCCACAAAACAAAGGATCGGGCTTTTCATATCACCTTTTAGTTTCAACACCGCCAGGTATTCCAGTATCCTTTCTTTTATCTTATGCATTCCGTAATGATCAGTATCCAGGGCCTTCCTTGCTTTTTTCAGTTCGTAATGATCTTCCGTGTATTGTTCCCAGGGAAGGTCAAGCATCAGGTCAAGATGATTATAGACCACGGAAAAATCAGGTGTGCTCGGATGCATCCGTTCCAGTTTTTCCACTCCTTTCTTGAACATTTCTTTGGCAGCGGCCGGCCATTTTTTAGCCTCGGCCTTTTTCTGCATTTCTTTTATCTCCTGCAAATTACTGTCGCCACCTAATTCTTCTTTAATGCTTTTCATCTGCTGTTGCAGAAAATACTCTCGTTGTTGTTTATCCAGTTCGGTCCTCGTCTTCGTTGTCACTTTATTTTTCAATTCCACAAACTGCAATTCTTTTTGCAATAACTGCATCAGCAGATCGGCCCTTTGCCGGATCTGGTTCAACTCCAGCAAACGTTGCTTATCCTTAATATCCGTATTCAGGTTACTGGAAACAAAATGGATCAGGAATGAAGGGTTTTCTATATTGCGGAGAATGATCGAGGCCTCAGTAGGAATATTGGGAGAAAGTTGTACGATATCAGCCGCCAGATCTTTTATATTGGCGATATAAGCATCAAAGTCGTTGTCTTTCGGCGATTCTTCTTCTTCCAGTTTTTTGATCTTTGCTTTAAAGTAAGGGTCGTCTTCCAGTATCGACTCGATATAAAACCGGCTTTTTCCCTGGATGATAATGGTGGTGCCGCCGTCGGGCATTTTGATGAGCTTTACGATCTTGGCGACCGTACCAATCTGTTCAAGGTCTTTAATGGCCGGATCCTCTACACTGCTGTCCTTTTGCGCCACCACCCCGATCAATTTGTCAGTCTTATAAGCCTCATTTACGGCTTTGATGCTTTTATCCCGTCCGACGGTAATGGGCAATACCACACCGGGGAAAAGAACGGTATTCCGCAGGGGCAACAAAGCTATTTCAGCCGGTATCTCGATACCATTGAGGTCTTCCTGGTCACTTTCATTTAAGGGGATAATAGGAAGAAAATCCATTTCGTCCTCGGAACGCAGTAAAAATTGTTCAATATTCATATCCAGAGCTTCTTTAGACAACCTGTCATCCCGCATAGTGCGGGACTGGGGGAAGGTTAAAAGTATAACGGGAAATCAGTATTGCCAAGATTCGTGCCGTAGGAAAAATACTGACAAATTATGTCATTGGCAGGTAAGGGTTTATATAAAAAAATCTTCCCCCATAAGGAGGAAGATCTGTGATCATAAGGAATTTGATCTTATAAGGCTAATCCAACGGATAATTGAAACCCCTGGCTTTTCCATTGATCCTGGTTATCGATATCATTGATGTTCTTCAGCCCGATCACATAGCGACCGGTCACCCGGATCCCACCAATTTTGACCTGTGCACCTGCCAGCATAGAGAAATCTCCTTGCCTGAATGCTTCGGCACCATTTTGCAATAATGTTTTATGATGATTGATCAGGATACCAAACTGCGGGCCTGCCTGTAAGGCCAGGAAATTGCCCAGTATTTTATAAGTGAGTAAAAGAGGAACAGAAAGATAATTGAGCTTGACATGGACCTGGTATGCGGGATTGAAAACATTCTGGTATACATGTTTGAAATTGCTATCCACGGTAGTGGCATATTGATTGTACAATACTTCCGGCTGGAAGCCCAGCTTACGACCTAACCCGATCTCCGCGAATCCACCCAAATGGTAACCATAATCGAATTTGTCCTTGAAAGATACCCCCTGTATCTTGGTAATATTGGCTCCGCCTTTAATACCGATATGAAACTGGGCCATCATGGCCTGACTCAATAATAATGCTGCAAAAAGCGAAAGAAGTTTTGTTTTCATGTGTTTGATTTTTAGTGGTTTAATTGCGCTTAATTATACACCCACGATGAGCCGGGTACCTTTTTATGATCCGTTGATTATGAGATGCTAAAAATTTCAAGTTTAATGCCAGTAACCCTCCTGGCCTGTTAAATTTCATTAACGACTTATAGGTAATTTCAGAAACAGAATATGTAACTGTTCTATTGCGGACAGGGTGTGAAATTTTTCTCAAAACTGTTCAGTCGGCAGTCTGCAGTCGGGCAGTCAGCAGCCTGGCAGTCGGGCAGACGGCAGTCTCTCCCATTAAATGACTGCCGACTGCAAGACTGCAAGACTGCCCAACTGTCCTACTGTCTCACTGACTTTCTTTAGAACATAAACCCGGCATTCACCGAGAACAAGGCGCTGAAATTATGGGCGGTGGAAGGAATATAATAATCCATGATGAACTGGGGCTGAACAAAGAATTTACCAATGGAATATTCGGTACGGAGGAAAAGGGTCATTGAAAGCGGTTGAAATTTTAACTGGTCATCCAGGTATACATTCTCCGAGCTAAACAAAACATTGGTGCCGGTCCGGATCGTGGTAGCGTAGGTATTGGAGGACTGGTTGAATCCGAATTTTTGAGTCCCGCTGGTAAACGCCAGCTGTGGCGTGATCCGGATATGATCATCATAAGTAAAAACATCCAGCCAGTAGAAATCATGGCGAACCGATGCCATGAGTGAGAGATCGCTCACCGATTCTTTTGTATTGATATAAATAAACCCCCTGCGGCGTAAACGCAGGTCCTCGATCAGCGCTTCCCTGTTTATATAATCCGACCTGCTCCCCCAGCCATAGCTTAATGATACAGTTGGACGGATCCATAACTTCCGGTAAGTAAAATAAGCGTACAGTTCATTTTCCAGCGGTGTAGTATAAAATGGTAAGGAATCTTTGGTGATGAATCTTGTATAAGAAAGACCCGTGGCGAATTTTTTATTAGCGAGGTAATCAAAGGATGGCGTAAGCGAAGACTGGTAATAGTTCATGTGTTTTTGATCATTCACCAGGTAACCGGTAGCCGTTATTCCCCACCCGCTTTTATGGTAATATCCGAAGGTGGGTGAGTAGGTCAGTTTTTTAGAAGTTTCGACCAGGGAACTGCTTTTCGTTTCGAAATTGTAATATCCTTTCCCTACCGATAAACTGCCCAGGAAATAACTGTGTGGAGAAGATATCGAATCCATAAAGGCATCAAAATCCTGGAAGAGTTCGTCGTAATTCAATGTGGTATCCAATACCGGAACTTCTTTATGAGGAGTAACAACAGAATCAACGCGGGTGCCCTGCGGGTAAGCAGCTATACCCAACAATATAAAGGCTGGTAGTATGGTCCATTTTTTCAACATGGGCAGTCGTACCCTGGCTTCCAAGGCATGAATATTTCATTCCCGCATTGTGCGGGAGCGGTTTTTAAGACTAAAGAGTTAAAAAAAAGTTTAATACATTGTCAATCATAGGAAAAACGATACCGGGTTCGAAATATTGGAAAGAAAGAAAGGAAATTGATCAGGAAAGTTCTAAAACGGTGATTTCAGGCAATATACCCACCCTGCCGGGATAACCTAAAAATCCATACCCGCTGTTTACATAGAGTTTTTGTGATCCGGCCCGAATTGTCGGGGAGGACCCATTCTTTATAAGGGGTGTGTTTTCATATAGACCCGACCATTCCTTATATAAGTATTGGACGGGGCTCCATTTAAAACCAGGAATTTCCACCCCAAATTGCATCCCATGTGTATGACCGGCCAGTACCAGGTCAATATCAGGATATGATTCACACACTTCCGCTTTCCAGTGTGAAGGATCATGGCTCATTAATATTTTAAAGGGTAGTGATTCTGATCCTGAATAAGCCTTATTAAGATCGCCGTATTTCCGGAACCAGGATTTAGCGCTCACATTTTCAACACCGATCAGGGCAATTTTATCATCCCTTTTTTCCAGCACCACGTGTTCATTCAGCAGCAATCTCCAGCCTAACGCTGCATGTATTGCTTTTAACTTATCCAGGTTAGCTTTCTTTTCCTCCGGGCTTTCCCAATGAACATAATCACCATAGTCATGATTACCAAAGATGGAATAAACACCCACGGGTGCAATCAGTTTATCAAATACATCCATGTAATCTTCCATTTCAATGGCGCGGTTATTCACCAGGTCGCCGGTAAAAAGAATAAGATCGGGCTTCTCGTTGATGATCTTTTGCACACCCTTCATCACAGCCTTCTTATCGGAAAAGCTTCCGGAATGAATATCGGAGATCTGCACGATCTTCAATCCTTTAAAGGCAGCGGGTAAATTATTAAAACTGAGGCTGACCCTTTTTACCTGGTACCGGTATTTATTACCAAATCCATGGATCAGGGTCCCAAAAATACCGGCTCCTGCCAGCATGCCTGCCCAACTGAGAAAAACGGACCGGGAAATTCGTTCCCCTTCGGTACTACCCTCCTCTTTGGGTTTCGAAAAAAATAATTTGCCTGCTACCCATTGAATACCCCTCCGTATATCATCAACTAAAAAGAATAAGGAGGCCACCAGTTTAGCCAGGAATAAACCGGCGATCACGGCAAAAATGGTGTTGCGGGCAATGCTGGAATGCCGGCCAAAAGGTATATAGGGCAGCGCTATTAAAATGACGATCGCAGTAATGGATAGCCCCCAATACCCGGTATATATAATAGTTCTTGTTCGGCCGGATGCGCCGCTTGAAAGCGATTTAAGTGCCTGGAAAAAATAAATGTCGAGAAGCACCATGAAACCGATCAGGATCCACCAGAAAGGAGAATTACGCATAAATAAAATTCAAAATTAAGCGGGTAAACTTTATCAGCATTGTTTTCGTGAAAACTTATTTTTGCTTTAATATAGCCGGGAAGACGGGAAGGACGGGAAGTATTAGAATATCGAACAGATGAACAAGGAATTCAGAATATCGAAGTGCGTACACACCTTATATTCCTGGATTTCTTCTGTGTTCGGGAATTACTTCGTCTGTTCTTAAATTCTTGTTCATCTGTTCGATATTCTTCCCGTCCTTCCCGTCTTCCCGGCAATTAATGGGCAAAACTAAATTTTGCGGTTATAAGGACTGGCGTCAATTTTACCGGTAACAAATCAATCCCGGGGAACAATTCATTATGGCAAGGATCATTGGAGTAGCAAATCAGAAAGGAGGAGTAGGCAAGACCACGACCGCTATTAACCTGGCCGCGAGCTTGGCCGTATTGGAATTTAAAACATTGCTGGTAGACGCCGACCCCCAGGCTAACAGTACGACGGGTGTTGGTTTTGACCTTCACAATGTCACCCAAAGCCTCTATGATTGCATGGTGAATGAGGCCAAAGCCAAAGAACTGATCCTGAAGACCGAAATTCCCAATCTTGACCTGGTCCCTTCTCATATTGACCTGGTCGGCGCAGAGATCGAAATGATCAACTATCCCAACCGGGAAATGGTATTGAAAAACCTGCTGGAAGCCACCCGTAAAGATTATGACTTCATCATCATTGATTGTTCGCCTTCCCTGGGACTGATCACGGTAAATGCATTAACAGCAGCAGATTCCGTCGTAGTGCCTGTGCAATGTGAATTCTTTGCGCTGGAAGGATTAGGGAAATTGCTGAATACTATCAAGATCGTACAAAGCCGGTTAAATACATCCCTGGTGATCGAAGGGATCTTAATGACCATGTATGATGGCCGTCTTCGCCTCTGCAACCAGGTGGTAAGTGAAGTCCGGCGGCATTTTGAAGATATGGTCTTCAGTACGATCATTCACCGCAATGCCAGGCTCGCGGAAGCTCCCAGCGCCGGCAAACCAGTCATTTTATATGATGCCAACAGCAAAGGCTCCATGAATTATCTTAACCTTGCCAAAGAGATCCTGCAGAAAAATGATATGACGAAGATTAAGAATGAGGAGAGGATATTGGAGTTGTGAGCTACGAGCTACGAGCTACGAGCTTTGAGTTGCGAGTTGCGAGTTAAACCACTCTAATTTAAACTACATTTTTATGAGAAATTTCAAACAATTACTGATTTGGCAAAAAGGTTTTCAAATTGCCGTTAAATCTTTTCGGTTGACTTCCTCATTTCCTAAAGAAGAAAAGTATGGTTTATCGTCTCAAATAACCAAAGCAGCGGTTTCAATTCCTTCTAACATAGCAGAAGGAAGCAGCAGAACCAGCCTTAAAGAATATAATCGGTTCCTTGAAATATCTTTGGGTTCTTCTTTCGAAGTAGAAACACAATTATTGATTGCAGAAGCTGTAAATTTTGGCGAAAAAGAGAAAAGAGACGAATTATTGAAAGATGTTGATGAAGAACAAAAAATGATCATGAGTTTCATGAGTAAACTTAAACTGTAAGACGCTACTCGCAGCTCGTAGCTCAAAACTCAAAGCTTTTATGACAAGCCCCAAACAAAATAAAGAACTTCTCGGCAAAGGTATCCGTTCCCTGTTGCAGAGCATTGATGCAGACCTGAAAACGAGTAGCGGGCAATTGAAAACAAACGTGGTGGAGAATGTCACCGCCAGCAACCGCATCAACATTGATGATATCGAGGCCAATCCCAAACAGCCCCGCCATGATTTCGATGAACAGGGTTTACAGGAACTGGCCAACTCCATTATACTTCACGATATCATTCAGCCCATTACTGTTTCAAAACTGGCCACCGGGAAATACAGGCTGATCACCGGTGAACGACGTTTACGCGCCGCAAAAATGGCGGGTATAAAAGATATTCCCGCTTATGTGCGCCAGGCAAACGACGCGCAATTACTCGAGTTAGCGCTGTTAGAGAATTTGCAGCGGGAAGACCTGAATGCGATAGAAATTTCACTGAGTTACAAACGGATGATGGAAGAACTGGACTACACACAGGAACAGGTAGCCGAAAGAATGGGTAAGGACAGGAGTACCGTAGCCAATTTCATCCGCCTGCTCAAACTGCCTCCCGATATACAACTGGCTGTTCGCCGTGGTGAATTAAGTATGGGCCATGCCCGGGCGTTAATAAATGTAGATACGGTTGATAAACAGCTTTTCATTTTCAAAGAGATCAAAGAAAAAGGATTGTCGGTAAGGCAAACAGAAGCATTGGTCCGTAACCTGTATAAACAAGACGGCTCCGCGACAGGCGGAATTAAAAAATCCTTAAAAAGTCAATTACCACCTTCATTGCAGAGAATAGAGGATAAATTAGCATCGCATTTCAGTACCCGGGTAAAACTCAGGCATAGCCGTAACGGCAGCGGGGAGATCACTATTGAGTATTATTCACAGGAAGAACTGGCAAAGATCCTCGGGCAATTCAATGCACCTCTTGATTAAACCCCTACCCCTAAAGGGGAATGAAGCAGATGCAGGAAAGGACAAACAATCTTTACAAAAAGAAAATGATGCGAGGGAGGTGTCTTACATGTATGGAAGGAATGATTTGGAAATTGGTGCAATATTTTAAAAAAAGAAAGTTTACTACTGAAGAAAATTTCTCAACCCGCCTGCCCGACGGGCAGGTTTCCCTCCCGAAAGCTATCGGGACCCACTTTTCCCAACTAATACTCATTATAACACTTCTACTTTCAACCTGTGTTTCCTTTGCCCAGGAAAAAAAAATACCGGTTTCAAAGAAAGATTCAACGCCGGTTTTAAAAACAAAAACAGTTATCAGTAAAAAAGATTCGTTGGCAAAAAAATACAATCCCAGGACCGCCGCTATCCGTTCGGCTATCTTACCGGGGCTGGGACAGATCTATAATAAAAAATACTGGAAGCTCCCTATTGTTTATGGGGCCCTGGGCATCTGCGGCGGTATTTTTAATTATAACCTTGGCTATTATAAGGATACCCGTTTTGCTTACCTCGTCAAATATAATATGCGGGTCAATCATACCGACTCGGCCTCCTTTGCGATGATCAAAGATATCCTGAAACCCCTCAGTGAAGAATCGCTTCGAACCTACCGGGACCAGTATCGCCGCGACGTGGATTATTCAGCGCTTTTTTTTATTCTGCTCTGGGGACTGAATGTGGTAGACGCTACCGTAGATGCCCATCTTAAAAGTTTTGATGTAAGCCCCGATCTCAGTTTACAGTTCCGACCTGGCCATAGCCAGCTGGCAGGTACCAATGGCCTCAGCCTCGTTCTTACTATCGGGAAGAAATAATCCGTACCAGCACGGGTACCCGGCAGGAGCTTTAATAGTTACATTTGTAATGGTTATGATTTCACCCGATCCTTTCATTGTTCAGGAAGGTGAATCCTGTATATTAAAACGATACACACATGAAACTAACTTTAATAGGTTATGGGAAAATGGGAAAAGCCATTGAGGAAGCGGCGCTTCAAAGGGGTCATGAAATAATACTCCGCGTAGATCAGCCCAATCTCCATGACCTGACCCGGGAGAATTTAAAGAAAGCAGATGTGGCCATTGAATTTACTGGTCCCCATAGCGCATTTGACAATGTAAAAACCTGTATTGAATTTGGTGTACCTGTGGTATGTGGTTCCACGGGCTGGACAGAAAGACTGGGTGAAATGAAAAATGAATGTGACAAAAAAGAGGGAGCTTTTATTTATTCCAGCAACTTCAGCGTAGGTGTAAATATCTTTTTCGAGGTTAACAAAAAACTGGCGGCGTTAATGGCGGCTCATAAAGAATATGACGTGATCCTGGAAGAAACACATCATACACAGAAAAAGGATGCCCCCAGCGGCACCGCTATCACGCTGGCCGAACAGGTGCTGGAAAAAATTCACCGGAAAAAACAATGGGTGAATGGGTTAAGCGATAACCCGGAAGACCTGGAGATCATCAGCCAGCGAATTGATCCCGCGGCGGGTACCCATCATGTTAAATATTCATCAGCTATAGATGATATTGAGATCATTCATACCGCACACAACCGGAAAGGCTTTGCCACCGGGGCCGTGCTGGCTGCAGAATTTTTAAAAGATAAAAAAGGGTTCTTTACGATGAAGGAAGTACTGGGTCTAAATTGAACATTGAGCAATGAAAATTGAACATTCTATTAACAATGTTCCCCGCCTGACTGCGCCTTCGCGAAGATTCAGCGAAGCAAGGCCGGACGGGCAGGAATGTTCAGAGACCGCAATATATATATGAAACGATCACTTCTTTTTATTGCTGGCTTATGCTTCACCGCTATTGCCCATGCACAGGGTAATGAAGACAGCCTGCGTGCCATCATGGCTTCGAAGCGGCCCTACGAGGATCAAATAAATGCTTCCCTGAAATTGCTTGAGCACCTGGAGGTGAATAATTTTGATTCCACTATTATAGAAGGCAATAAAGCCCTTCAACTGGCCAGGAAACATACGGATTCCACCAGCGTAGCCGAGATCAAGCGACATATCGGGGTAGCCAGTTATTTCAAGGGCCGCTATGATGTAGCGGCTAAAAACTATTATGAATCGATTGCCATCCTCGAAAAGAATAACGACAAAAAAAAGCTGGCCCCGGTATATCATGAACTGGCAAAGCTCTATAGTAAAACAAGGGACCTTGACCGGTCCATTCAGAATTATAATAAGGCGGATACCATTTTCCGGGAATTAAAAGATACCAGCGGACTGTCCATGATATTAAATGAATCGGCTGTCGTGTTTGAATACAAAGATGATTATAAAGAAGCCCTTCGCCGCTATACGGCTTCGCTGAAGCTGGCGGAATCAGCCGGGGATTCAACAGCCGTTTCTTATGCACTGAGTAAAATAGCCGGTGTGGATGTGATTGAAAAAAATTACGAAGGGGCCGAGCAGCACCTCCTCAGGGCGCTGGCCATCCGCCAGGCAGCAAAAGATCCTTTTGCTATTGCGCTTACCTATTCAGACCTGGGCTCCGCCATGAATGCCAAAGGCGATTATACCAAAGCTAATTTTTATTTATTCGCGAGCAACAGAACTGCGATAGAAATGAATTACCCCGAACTGCAGTCCACCAATTATAACGAACTGGCTGATATAGCCCAAAAGCAGGGAAATTATCAGAAAGCCTATGAATATTACCAGAAGCGATCTTCCCTGCGCGATAGTTTATATGCCCTGGAAAAAACAAAACAGATAGAAGAACTGAACATAAAATACGAAACGGCTACCAGGGAAAAGGAAATTGAAATTCAACATAATCATATCCAACTGCAGAAATACCTGTTTATTGGCCTGGCCGGTTTGATCCTGTTTGGAGCCCTCCTTGTTCATTCACAATATCGTCGTTATATGCTCAGGAAAGAGACCCAGTTACAGACCGAGATTTTCCGGCAAAAGGAAATGGCCGTAAAAGCGGTTATGGAAGCTGAAGAAAACGAGCGGCAGCGTATTGCGAGGGACCTGCATGACGGGGTGGGGCAAATGATGAGCGCAGCAAAAATGAATTTATCGGCATTTGAATCAGGGATCACCTTCCATGATGAGGAACAAAAACAAGCCTATGAAAAGATCATCCGGCTGGTAGATGAGAGCTGCAAAGAGCTACGAACCGTTTCTCATATTATGATGCCGAATGCTATATTGAAAAATAACCTGGCGGCTGCCATCCGCGAATTTGTGGACAAGCTGGGTACAAAAACATTACAGGTACATGTGTACACCGAAGGTCTTGATGAAAGGATCGATTCAAATGTAGAAACGGTACTTTACCGGGTGGTACAGGAATGTGTGAACAATGTGATAAAACATTCCGGGGCCACCACGATGGATATCTCATTGATCCGCGACAAAGACGGGATCAGCGGAACTATAGAAGATAATGGAAAAGGTTTCGATATGATTGATAATGAGCAGTCAGAGGGTATCGGTCTCAGGAATATCATTACCCGTATTCAATTCCTTAAGGGAACAGTGGATTTCGACTCTGCTCCGGGGAGGGGGACGGTGGTGGCGCTGCACGTGCCAACCCCACCTAACCTCCCCTAAAGGGGAGGAATCCAACACACCCTCCCGACCTCCCGAAAGGGAGGCCAGCATCGCACAGCCCTTGCTTTTCGAAGATACTTTCGGTCACGAACCTCTGCTATCATGAAAATTCATATTCGATTGGTCTGATCGACCTGGGTTCCCCCTTTAGGGGGACAGGGGTGCGGACAGGGGGTTGTATCTGCGTCTTTAACAAATCTCCAACTATAACTATCAGCCTTTCTGCATCTTTATTATCGTCATGATATTCATGGCAGCAACAGACCAAACACATATCTTAATGTATATTACAACCACCACCAACATGAAAAACGGCAAAATCACACTGGCATTGGTAGATGATCACCAGATCGTTATTGATGGATTGATGTCTCTCTTAAAAGGTCATGAAAAATTTCGCTTTGCTTTCGCTACCACCAATCCGGCCGAAGTAATGGAAAAAATAGAACAAACTCCTGTGGATGTATTATTGACGGATGTCATGATGCCAGGTCTTCCCGGCAACCAGTTGGCAAGAAAGGTTCGGGAACATTTCCCGGCCGTAAAGATCCTCGCGCTGTCCATGAGCGGACAGGGTGACCTGGTGAATGAAATGATCAATGATTCAAATATTTCAGGTTATGTATTGAAAAATATCGGTAAGCAGGAACTCATCAACGCCCTGGAAAAGATCGCGGGCGGCGGGATCTATTTCAGCGACGAGGTACTTGATGAATTAAAACGCACCAGCAACCGTAAAAAAAAGAATGAAGAGGCCCATCTAACCGGCCGGGAAGTAGAGATCACCCGGCTGATCGAAAAAGAATATAACAATAAACAGATCGCGGAATCCTTATTTATCAGCGAACGCACTGTTGAGACCCACCGCAAAAATATCTTTCGCAAGACCAACACCAATAGTGTTATTGGGCTGGTAAAATATGCATATGAACACAGGCTGATCTAAGCCGGAAGAATATCGAACTGATGAACAAGGAATTCAGAATGTCGAAGTGAGTACATTCCTTATATTCCTCGTTTTCTTATGTGTTTGAGAATTACTTTGTCTGTTCTTAAATTCTTGTTCATCTGTTCGACATTCTTCCCGCCTTTCCGTCTTACTCCCGGAGTCCTGTGGACCGGCAAATAATCTATTTTCTTTTTATTGCCTATCGCCCATGCAAAAGACAATTTCGATACAAAGGAATTAGCCTTGTTATTTCTGCTTTTATCGATTGTCATATTTGTTTTGGGAAGCGGAAAGGTTTCTGTAGACAGGATGATGTTTAAAAAGAGAGAATAGATAATAGTGATTAGATAATAGATAAAAGTTACTTCAACCCGTAAATTTCTTTTCGGTTTGGAATGCACTTTTATCTCCCGATAACTATCGGGATCACTTTTATCTTTTATCTAATCTCCTTTTTTTCATTCGCTTTTACAAAGGCAGCGCGGCGGGGGACAGGCACCTGGAAATACAATCCTTTTATCCCTTTCCATAACAATTCATTAAAAACCAGGTCTGGCACCCTGTCTTCCCGGCTCCAGTCATATTTTTCGCTTAAGCGTGACAAGGTATTCTCGTCTTTATTCTTGTCATTCAGATTGATATTCGACGGC
>JADGPW010000161.1 GCA_017882265.1 Chitinophagaceae bacterium
ACGGATCATCTGGGTAGTTGGTCACCGTATTGATGAACGGTGTAAGGTGACGGAGAAAACGGAAATGGTGCTTCGATTAGAGGTTACAATAAGGAATTAGTTATTGGGGATTAGGAATTAGGAATTGGGTCCAAAATAGTAAATGTCCCTGCTGTAAGGCCCAACCTTGCCTGTCGGCAGGCAGGTTCCCAATTCCTAATTACAAATTCCATTCTCTCTAAAGGCCGAAGCTGTGTTTTATTTTCAATACAAATTGTTCCAGGGGCTGGTAATCTGATTTTAAAATGGCCGCAGCGGCGGTGATAAAGACGATTCCAAACAAAGCGCCCCAGATGTGCGCCGAGTGGTTTACATTATCTTTTGCCCTTTTTTCAAGATAAGTGGAAAGGATAAGATATAAGGGCCCAAAGATGTAACCAGGAATGACCGGGGGGATAAAAAAGAATCCCACTTTCATCGTAGGATCAAATAAGATTCCTGCAAATACCACGGCGCTGACAGCGCCGGAAGCTCCAAGGCTGCGGTAATAATAATCGTTCCTGTGTTTAAAAAAGGTGGGGAGCAGGCAAACAAAGAGGGCCAGGACATACATGCTGATATAAAGCCATTTTCCATTTTCTCCAAAGAGCACCGGGCTGGAGAAGCTATTCTCCACAAACTCACCAAACAGGTATAGAGAAAGCATATTGAAGATCAGGTGACCAATATCTGCATGGATCAGCCCGCAGGTAAAAAAACGATACCATTGATTTCGTTTCGTGATGGCCGGCGGATAGAAGATCAGGTCATCAATTATTTTTTGATTGCTGAATGCGGTAAATGAAACGATGCCGGTCAGGATAATGATAATAAGTGTGATAGAAAGCTGATCCATGCCGAAGGGATGATTTTTGGATTAGTAAATATAAAGACCACTGTTTATTTATGATGATATTTTTCATTCCTGTTAATGGTGCAGGCCCGGTAGATTTGCTCGGCCAACAATACCCTGACCAGCTGGTGGGGGAAAGTAAGTTGGGATAAACTCCATTTGTGATCAGCTCTTTTCAGTACAGCATCATCAATACCATAGGCCCCGCCGATCAGGAAAATTAGATTCTTTATACTTTCATTAGCACGGGCCTGGATAAAATTCGCCAGCTTTTCCGAACTCATTTGCTTTCCTTTTTCGTCCAGCACTACGAGCCAATCATCCTTATCAAGCCATTCCAGGATGATCTCTCCTTCTTTTTTTCTCAGGTCCATTTCGCTCATCATTCCTGCATTCTTCGGGGCGGGGATCAGGTTCCAATCCACTTTATAATACCTTGAGATGCGGCCGGTAAATTCTTCCACACCGGGTTTGATATACCCTTCATGATTTTTTCCGATGGCCCAGAAAGAGATTTTCATGAGATAAAAGTTAAGGATGTTTCACTATCGAAGATAATTATAGATCATAGATAAAAGATAAAAGTGTCTTAAAATCAGAGCTCTTCAATACCTGAGAAGCCTCTCAATACTGAAAGGCTTCTTAACTTTTTTCCATTATCTATAAAACTATTCTCTTTAGGGAGGCTTCTTAACTTTTATCTTTTATCTATTAAACTTTTATCTACTTGATCTCATAATCTTTCTTAAACGACATTAACGTTGAACGGTAAAGTACATTGGTGGAATCCAACACGGCTGCTTTGGAATAATAGTTATAGGCTTCTGAGAGATAATGATTGTCTTCCAGCATAAAGCCAAGCCGGTAGGCCTGCTCGGCCGGCGCCTCAAAAGCGGCGCCTTGTTTTTTTAAATTAGCCAGGAAGGCATTAAAGGTTTCTTTAGTAAGATAGTTCAGCACTTTTAACTCATCGTTCTCTTCTCCTTTTACGGCGGCTGTCCAGAAATAACTATTACCGGGTTTGATCTTTGCCATAATATCACTCATGGGGATCTTTAGCTTGGTCACGAAGGTGGAGTAAAACGGGGTTCCTATATTATCAGCGTTATACAACAGGAATTCAAATTCTTTGGCTTCCGAATAGGATTTCCAGGATAAGGGGAAATCACCACCGGAGTAATTAACTGTGTCCAGCCTTGGGTCGATCCAGATATTATTGATGGAACGGCTTACCGCACCCACGGTATTCATATAGGCTTTCCGGTTGCTGCCGGGAGACCCATGAGATTCGGTCATCTGTGCCCAAACATATTTTACATAATTACTGCTAACCGAGTTACTGCTGACACGACAGGAATCTCCGAATTGCTTCAACGGGTAAGTGCCCGGTTTAACAAAGGTGAACATAGCTGCTTCATTGCAGATCAGGGTGACGGCAGAGCCCGCGGCTACTTTAACAATAGCTTCTTTGTTCAGGGGTTGACCGACCTTTGCTTTGCTTTCAACTTTATTATCCACCACCGAAACATTTCCTTTATAGCTGTAAAGCAGGAAACTATTATCCTGCGCGGATACTATAGTGGTGAATAAAGCAAAAAGGATAAGGAATTGAATCTTTTTCATTTTTTTGGGTTTAGTGTGTTTATATATTCTTTTATATATATCATTAATGGTGTTTTTGGTGAAAAACAGTCCGGTAGCCCCATTTTTTATGCAGCCATACGGCAAATGCTTCGTAAAAATAAATAATATCTACTGTCAGAACAATAACCACCAGGGTAATAGACATATCCAGTTTAATTCGATACCTGATAAAAAGTTGTATACCAAGGTACAGAAAGAGCACGGCTGATATCAGCTGTGATATTTTCGCCACGAGATGGAACCAGGTATGGTTTTCCAGGTAGTACCGTATAAAAAATGACATGTGTAGCCAGCCAATCAGTATTGCTATTATAAGACTAGCCCATAAAGGTAGCTTTTTAATATAATTATTATCCAACACCATCGAAATTATATTCGCGTGAACCACTATACCATTCATGTCAGGAATGGATTTGCCGGCAAACTCTTCATTCATCGGTGTATATTTTTTGTCTTCTATATTTTCCGGGTTCAGGTCTACGTAGCCGAGCAAGGCGATCTTTCCTTTAATAGCAGCTGTATCAACCTTACCATCAGCCAAAAGATCTTCTCCCTCTATGACCTGGTATTGTGGGAATTTTGAAGTCTCAAGGGTATACTTACGGGTATAATTAATGAGTTCTGTAATGTTTTTTCTTTTCTTAAGTTTTTCAAAGCTTTCCGGATCATACTTTTCAATCAGTGAAGCCACAAAACTCTGGTATGGTTTACTACTATCCTTTTTTTCAATCCTCATGAAGGGATTCCAAATCCTGACCGTTGCCCATTCTTTGGAAAGAAAATTTACAAAGCCATCATTTGTTGTTGGTGTGCAGAAATAATTGGGTGAGTAACTGGATTCTTCTTTTCCTTTTCCGGGATAAAATCTCGAAGCAAGAATAAGGTTCTTGTTTTTTTCAACTGCTTCTTTCATCAGGGAATCTTTATGCGGATCTCTTGGCCCGTCCATCGTGACGTCGAGCCCCATTACTTTAGGACCCATTGAAGCTGTTTTATTAATCAGCACGGCCAATCCTTCCCGGTCAGCTTCCCCAATATTTATGATGACAATTCGAGGATCTAACGGTGTATGCTCGGCTTTACCCAGTTTTGAATAAGCAATGTCATTAAAATCAAAGTCCTCCAATGCTATTTCCATGGGGTCAAGAAAATGGAGATTGGGTAAGGGGAGGAACTTTACTGCCAAAATGAATATAAAAACCCAGGCGGTCGCAAAGATGGTATCCCTCTCATACAGGTATTTGGTAAAATGGCTCGAAAACCTTTTGGCGTGATGAGCGATATGTTTGTGCAGTGGCTTCTTCATGAAAATTCGTTGGTGCTGGCTGGCCGTTTTTTATATTTATAATGATTTCCTAATGAAAGACATGGTTGCAGCTTTTGGGGATTTTAACTCTACCTCTTCAAGCTGTGCCTCCGGATCCCGGCTAATTTGGGAGCTAATAAAGCTGTCATTCCCCTGTAAATCCGTATTTTAGTAGGTCGAATTTATGCGAAATTATCTTCTCATACCGGTTGTTTGCTTCTTATTTCTGGTATCATCGCCAGGAGCGGCCGGGCAGGCGCCACCCAAACCCAGAGATTCCACGATCCAGGGACCGCAAACATTTGCCATGATCATGGGTATTTCGACTTACAAGTACGTCCGTCCTCTTACCTATGCAGATAAGGATGCCGAAATGTTCCGGGATTTTCTTAAATCCCCTGCCGGAGGCAGATTAAGCGATGATAATATTTATTGTTTGCTGAATGACGAGGCTACCTCGTCCAACTTCTGGGCAAAAGGATTTAAATGGCTGGATGCTAAGAAACTTCAGAAAGGAGACAGGCTTTTCTTTTACCTGGCCGGTCATGGTGACGCCATTGATGAGGACGAATTCTTCTTTATTACTTACGATTGCGACCCGGCAGGAGATAAGAACAATTATCTCGCCGGGGGAAATGTTCAGTTGTACAACCTGAAGAAAAAGATCGCGAAAGAAACCGCCAAAGGAGTTGACGCTTATTTTATCATGGATGCCTGCCGGAGTAATGAACTGCCCGGAGGTACGGCCGGTCAGAATTTTTTGAATTCTGCAGTATCTGAAAAGGAGGCTGGGGAGATCATCATGCTGGCCACAGGTGCCGGGGAGGAATCATTGGAAGATGGTTCTATCGGAAACGGTCATGGCTTATTTACTTATTACCTGGTTGATGGGTTAAATGGTATGGCAGATTCTTTAGGAACGGTTGATAATAAAGTTACATTGTCTGAGATCAAGAAATATGTTGATAAAAACGTACCCGCTATCGCCCAGGCTAAATTCAAACGAAAACAGGATCCTTTCTTTTGTTGTACTGAGAACAGTGAAAAAGTTGTAAGTATTGTTGATACGGCCTATCTCCGGAAATGGCAGATGACCAAGAAACTGCAGGTAAGGGGGGGTGGTACATCTTATGTTGCCCCACGGGGCAGGGGACATGCTTTTGGTCCTGCAGACACCCTTTTGATAGAAACCTATAATCTTTTTAATAATGCCGTCAAGGACAGCCGGCTTATTGGTGCAGCTTCCGCCGAATATTATTATGACCTGATGGAAAAGAAATTTCCCGGTAATCCCTATACCGTTGATGCCCAGTCCACCCTGGCTGTTGAATTTATCAATTTCGCGCAAGCCAAGATCAACCTCTACCTGGAATGTAAAGATGCTTCAACGATCCAGAAAATGCGGGCACAGATAGATGCAGATGAAAAAACAGATGAAATAAATACCAGTCTTGACAGGATGGAAAAAGTAGCCCAGCAGGAATTTTACGAGGTGGGTAATATGCTGGAGAAAGCGATTAGTTTTATCATGCCCGATGACCCCGATTTTGCGAAATCATTATTAAGCCGGATGTACTTCTTTAAGGCCAGGGGTTATTTTGGAAGGGCCAGGAAACAGGTGGATATCAAGACTGCTTTCGAGTATGCCTATACCGCGTATGCAGCGGATAAAAATGCAGCCTATATCCTGAATACACTGTCGGCCCTGCACCTCGACAATAATAATATAGACAGTTCGATCTATTATGCTACAAAAGCGATCGTGGCGGCTCCCAATTGGCGGTACCCGTATTTAACACTGGCATTTGGTTACAAAACGTTGAACCGGCCGGACTCAGCAATAAAGTATTACCGGAAATCAGTGGAACTTGATCCGGATAACGCGGATGCTTATGTGGATCTCGGGCACTATTATTATTCATTATCAAAAACCGATTCGGCTATTGTTTATTTTGAAAAAGCATTGGCCATTCAACCCAATAATGTGTATGCCAACAATAACCTGGGCTGGTTGTACCATGATCGTAAAAAGTATGACCAGTCTATTGCGTATTTCAAGCAAAGTATTAATGCGGATCCTAAATTTATCAATGCCTACAATGGATTAAGCAGAACTTTCTTTGATACCAAACAATATGATTCGGCTAGGATATATTATTCCAGAGCATTTGCCAATTACAAGGATAAGTCGATCGTGAATGTGTACATCGGTAATTTTTATAATGAACTAAAACAATATGATTCGGCGAAGCTGTATTACCGACTTGCCACTACGATCGATCCTAATTATGAAGAGGCTTACAATAACCTCGGCCGCATCAGTTTTGATCTGAAACAATTTGATTCGGCTACTTATTATTACCGGAAAGCCCTGGTGGCCAATCCTTATTCAGCCTATGCGTTTATCAATATGGGGCAGGTGTTCAAAGAACTGAAAATGCCTGATTCCACCTCTACCTATTTCCAGCAGGCCGTAAGACTGGAACCGCATAACCCGGCGATCCTGAATCGCCTGGGTATTTTCTATGGGGTTGAAAAGAGTTATGATTCAGCAAAGTCTTATTTCAAGAGAGCCCTGTTTGTTAAACCTGATTATAAACCGGCGGCCAATAATCTTATCCGGATTTTTAGGGAGTTGAGCCAGCTAGACTCCATTACCAATTACCTGAAAGGTTCCTCGTTATTTGATCCTAATAGTCCACTTTATATGAATGATATCGGTATGGCCTTCCTGGACCAGAAACGATATGATTCTGCTAAATGGTATTTCCGGATGGCCATAAACAAAGATCCTTCTATTCCCCAGTTTTATAATAATATGGCAAGGCTGCAGCAGGGAATGAAGCAATATGATTCGGCAAGGGTATATATGCAAAAAGCATCCAGGATGGATCCAGATAATCCTGTTTTTATGATGAACCTGGCGGGTGTATTCAGGCAATTAAAACAGTATGATTCGGCAGGCTATTATTTTAAGCGGCAGTTGTTCCGCCACAATGATGCAAATGAGCAGACCTGGATGGCCATTGCCGGATATTATTATGAGATAACCGTATATGATTCATCTGCGCTTTATGCTAAAAAAGTTATTCAGGTTGACAAACGGAATGTACCGGCCTATGTACAGGCGGGTACTGCATTTATGGGTATGGAAATGAATGACTCTGCCCTGGTGTATTTGCGCCAGGCAGTGAACCTTGACCCGGGTTCCCTCGGAGCTTCGCTCAACCTTGGTTTATTATATCATACTATGCAGCGATACGATTCTGCTATTGTGTATATGCAGAATGCTATTCGTATAGATCCCACAAAAGGAAAAAATTATTATTCATTGGCCTGCAGCTATGCTTTAAGCAACCAGCCCACACAGGCCATACAGTACTTGCGGCAGGCTTATGAACACGGGTATAAGAATGTAGACAACCTCATATCAGATCCAGACCTGGCGGGGCTCAAAAATATTAAAGAGTTCCAGGCATTGCTTGATAAATATGTGCCGAATTGGAGGAACAGGTGAGCAGTCGGCAGTTGACAGTCAGCAGTCAGCAGTCGGCAGACGGCAATCAACAGTCGGCAGTCAGTAGTTATCAAAATTTGGGAAAAGAAAAATTATAGGATTATAGCTTTTTGTTCGGATTATTTTTATATTTATACGTAAGAATAAAGAACAGAATGAAAAATAATTGGACTTGGTTTTTTATAAATATTGGTTCAAACTTCACGAGACCTTTACGAGACCTTCACGGGACCTTTACGAGACGTTAATTAGGGTTTAATTAAGGTTTAAGAAGGGGTAAAGCCGGGGTAAACCAATGTCAGAAGGCAGTCAGACCCTATACAGGGTCTTTCAGGATTTATAATGATGAAAATTTCCCTCCCAACTTTCCATCTTCCCGACTTATCATCCGAATTATTAATAACCGTTCAGGAAGTATAGGATCGTGCATGGCTGATATATTATTACAGTGATATAATAATAAAATAAAAAAGGAATCAATCTTTTGAATCCTTTTTTATTTGTGACCCCGATAGGATTCAAACCTATAACCTCTTGATCCGTAGTCAAGTGCTCTATTCAATTGAGCTACGGGGCCATTATATTTTTTATTTCAAAAACCCGTCAGATCTTGTTTCGGTATAATCGATTATCTAAACCTTAAACCCTCCTGACCTGTGTCGGGATGCTCTATTCAATTGAGCAACGGGGCTAGCGGGTTGCAAATATAAGGCAAAATCGCTTATTGATTTTTCCTTGTATTCCCTGGAATTTAATCAAGCAGAATCAATCTTTGCCCTTACAAATTTTTCATCTTCTTTGGATTGTTGATACTGGTATTCACGCCCTCCAAAATTGATTTCCAGATAAAATTGAATATAGAGCGGTTCATACCCCGAACATGATGTACCTCCGCAACCCTTACCGGATCGCCCTTTTTCGGGTTAGCATCTTTTATTATGACGTTACCCACAAAACTGGTAAACCCCTTTTTGTTGAAGCCACTGTCTTTACCCATTTTCAGCACGTCAACCTTTAACCCATCATATAAAATGGTTACTGTTCCGTCTGCTCTTGTATTGTTTCCGTTTAAGTTAACATCCAGATTTTTGATCGTGCCTTTCCTGATCTTTACCAGCGAGGTGGGTTCAAGTATCGGGTTTAATATGGTAGCATCACCACCACCCACAGAGCCTTTGAAAGTAAATTTTCCCTGTTGATCGCCTATTGGCAATTCCAGCGTTGCTTTTATAGGCGCCACGTGGAGGAAACTTGTGCTGATATTCACCCGGCAAATATTATTTGCCCGGATCGCGGAAGGTTGATTAACGAGGTTTTCAATGTTGTAATTGCCATCATAGAATTTAGTTTCGGATACCATTCGCGTTATATCATTTCTTTCACGGTAGTCTATGTATGTATTGTCAAATAGGGCCCGGCGGATCACAAAGGATAGAGGAATCTTCATTATCTGCTGCTGCGGGTAATTATCTTTTGGATTCTTACTATTCGGAGGAATGATGAGATCACAATAGAGTTTAATGCTACTGCTGTTAACCTCAAGTGTATCGGCTTTCAATACTTCGTTCATCAATTCCCGGCAATCCACATGAAGAAGTTTGATATTTGTATAATGCATATCGAACCGGTCTGACTGAAAAGGCATACTCTTTACAAAAGCATCTTCGGAAAGTTGGGGAATGATATCAATGTTCCCGATATGCATATAGGCCGTGTCCGAATTAAATGAAATATTGCGGATCGTAAAGGCATATCGTTTTGCCATTTCCGTCCAGCTTATTTTTTCGCACCGGAGATCCAATACCCGGGCAAAAAGAATTCGGGTACTGTCTGCATTACTCAGGCTGTCCACCGCAACATGGGTCAGGGTAATATTCGTATTATTGAATACTACACTATCATTCCTGTTTAAATGCCTTGTTACAATATGGGCATGATGGATCGACAAAGTATCCATCCTGATGAGTTTTAATTTTCCAAGGATCTCTTCATATACTTCTTTAGAGGGAAGATTTTTTGATGGAGTTGAATGGCCGGTGTAAATGATCTCAATGGATGGGTCATTTATTTCAACCAGGTGGCCGATTATTTCTTTGCCCAGTAATGCTTTTGGTGTTTTCACTCCATAAATATGGATAGAAGGAATATGGATATTTAATAAGACGGGTGTTTTTTCCTTTACCGAAAGGTATGCTGTCGTATCGTACCCGATATACATATCGTAAAAAGATACATTTCCGCCAACTTCATCGAGTTGCATGTCAGCATAATGGACTTTGTACAGTCCATTGCTTTTCCCTTCAATGACCTGTTCGACTTTAAGACGAATGATCTTTTTTTTATGAGTTTCCCAGTATAGAAGGACTCCGCCGGCGGAGACAGTTACCAGGATAAGCAAGAGCAATAAAATTTTTACGAAGACAGGACGCCTGCTTGTCCCTTTCATTTTGTGGCTTGTTTATTGAAATTAATAGGTTCAATAAGCAAGCCGCATTGTTATTTTATCCGGCAAACTGAATATTATGATAAAGTAGATGGAGGGTGTAGATTTATTTCCCCACTATTTGCAGGATATTTATTAATAACCATCATTATTTAAATACAATGAACCCCAATTTTAATAACCGGATCAAACAAGTCCTTCTCCTGGCAATCCTTATCGCATTGATAGGGATTGTCATCAGGCAACTGTCTATCTGTATCCCGGGGATACTGGGGGCTATTACCCTTTATATCCTGAGCCGGGCCAATTATTTTCAACTGATCTATAACAGGAAATGGAAAAAGGGGAGGGCAGCGGGATTGTATATACTTTATTACCTTTTTTTATTGGGCTTACCTATTTTTATTGCTATTACGCTGATCAGCCCTAAGATAAATAGTTTTCTCAGCGACCCTACCGCCTCCATCGAAATGATCAAACATGCTGTGGCAGAAATGCAGGACAAACTGGGCTTTACATTTGTATCGGAAGAGTCTCTTTCTGCGTCGCTCCATAAATTATCGGCCTTTATACCCACCCTGATCAACAGCACGGTTACCCTGATCACTAACCTGGCAGTGATGCTATTCATTTTGTACTATATGCTTTACTATGGGAAAGAAATGGAAAAGACATTATTCCGCATCATACCCCTGAAAGATGAGAACACCAACACGCTGGGCAGGGAAACAAAAAAAATGGTAAAAGCAAATGCATTGGGAATACCGCTTATTTCAATCATCCAGGGACTGACTGCTACCCTGGGATATTTCATTTTCGGTGTAAAGGAATTTGCCTTATGGGGCTTCCTGACGGGTGTATTCGCTTTCTTTCCAGTGGTCGGTACGATGATCGTCTGGATCCCCCTGGTGGTGTACACCTACACTTCGGGGCAGTCCTGGCAGGCAACGGGTTTACTTTTTTTTAGTCTTATTGTTACCGGAAATATTGATTACGTGGCCCGTATCACGTTACTCAGGAAAATGGGGGGTGTGCATCCTGTTATTACTGTCCTGGGGGTCATTGTAGGACTTGGGTTATTTGGATTTATCGGGTTGGTATTCGGGCCTTTATTGGTGAACTATATCATTGTTTTATTCAATATTTATATGAATGAATTTGTTGTGCTTCCTCCGGGTAAGGGAGATGTATCTACAGAAATTATACCAGTCCTCCTGGACGAACACAAAGAATCAAGTGAAAAGAAATAATAAAAATCCACCCCGCAAATTGCGGGATGGATCAGTATATTACAAAATTTTATAAATCAGTTCCTGCTGAATTTGGAGAGTAAACGAAGTAACTCCAGGTACAACCAAACGATGGTAACCAATAGTCCAAAAGCGCTGTACCATTCCATATATTTGGCGGCTCTCAGTTCCACTCCTTTTTCTATCATGTCAAAATTGAGCAGAAGATTAAATGCGGCCAGTCCCACGACCAGGATCGAAAAACCAATGCTGATCGGTGTGGATGAATTGGTCAATGAATAAGCAACGGCTGAACCGGAAGCGGCATAGGTGATCCATTGGATAAGGTAAAATAAGGCGATAGCGGATGTAGCTACTACCACAACCGTCCTGAGTTTACTGGTGACCTTAATGATCCGGTACCGGTAGATCAGGAACATGACCAATGTTACTAACAAGGTCAAGGCAACTGCCTGTACAGGCAATCCCGGGTAAGTATAATTGTATATGGCTGATACGGCACCTACGAACAGGCCTTCCAGGATGGCATAGATGGGTGCCAGGAAAGAGGCCCATTGTTTTTTTATCATCATGATAATCGCAACACCTAAACCTCCGAATACACCGATATACATCAAAGACTTTGGATCGCTGCCTTTATAAAACTGACTCCAGGCAAATAGGGTAGAAGCGATCATCAGCATCATTAAAACGCCGAATTTGTTCATCGTTCCTTTCAGGGTCATTTCCTGCCCGGTACTGATACCCTCCAGTACCGTTCCCTGGTATGATTTTTCCTGCAGCGCAGGGTTACTTGATTTGAAAATGGCCATAATGGTATATTTTTTATAAAGATAAAATGTTTGGGGGAATTGTTGAAAAACATAAATGTTTATAATGCAGCCGCCTGAATGTTAATAATGCCATCTCACAAATGCTTCCATCGCAGCATAATGTGTCAGACCCAGATCGGCATAGAGATTGGCAGTAGCGCTGTTCCGCTCCTCAGCGCGCTGCCAGAATTCCCTGGAGTCGCTTCCCTGGAAGGGAACCATATCTTTTTGTGATTGGTGGATGAATATCCCAAACCGTTTTTTTAACACCTGGTCAGGACTCATGGGTATCGCCATTTCAATCTCTTCCATATTCCATTCCTGCCAGGCCCCTTTGTATAACCAAAGCCAGCAGTCTTTGATCCAATCATCACCCGTGTCCTGAGCTTGTCGAAGGATCCTTCTTAATGCTTCCACCACAATGTTGAAACAGATAATATGGGTGCCATGCGGGTCGGCAAAATCAGCAGCGCAAAATACCTGCTGCGGTTGTACCTGCCTTAGCAATTCAATAGTTAACCTGATGTCTTTTTCACTGATCGGTTTTTTCTCAATGGTTCCTGTTTCGTAAAAAGGAAGATTCAGAAAATGGACATTCGAATCGGGGATGCCTACATAGTGGCAGGTGGCCCGTGCCTCACAGCGCCGGATCAATCCTTTAATGGCGCGGATGTTTGGCGTATCTACCTGGTTGGATCTTTTCTTGGATAAAAATTTTCTTGCATTTGCCAGAATCTTACCGGATTTACTGGTATCAATCCCGGCTATTTCTTCAAATCCCACAGCGAAGTCGAGGAAACGGGTGACAAATTCATCTGTAACCGCAATATTACCACTGGTTTGATAACCAACATGTATTTCATTTCCCTGGTCCTTCAGTCGTTGAAAAGTGCCTCCCATACTAATGATATCATCATCAGGATGAGGAGAGAAGATGACCACTCTTTTAGGATAAGGTGATGACCTTTCAGGATGACCGGGTATTACCGAGTTAGGTTTGCCAGCCGGCCAGCCGGTAATGGTATCCCTTAACATATAATATACCTGCAGGTTGATTTCATAGGCATCGCCTTTTTCTACCAGCAGATCACTTAAACCATATTCATTGTAATCGCTGTTGGTTAAACTAAGCACGGGTTTTTTTAATTTCAGGGCCATATTCACTACCGCTTTCTTAATCATCCTGGGGGTCCACTCGCAATCACCGGTAAGCCAGGGTGATTTATTTCTTGTGAGCTCCGAAGCGGCTCCTTCATCAACAATAAAGCTCACATCATCATGATTCTGCAGGAGTGAAGCAGGTACCTGTTCGCTATCATCATCTTCCACTGCTTTTTTAACGACCACGGCTTTGGCGCCTCCCCATGCCATTAAAATGATCTTCTTCGATCGCAGGATGGTGCTGATACCCATCGTGATGGCTAAACGGGGAACCTGTGAAATATTGGCAAATTCGTAGGCATTGGCAATACGGGTCGAGTTGTCCAAAGTGATCAACCTTGTTTTTGAATAGATACCGGAGCCTGGTTCATTGAAACCGATATGACCGTTGTTACCTATACCCAATATCTGCAGGTCAATTCCTCCTGCTTCATTTATCATACGCTCATAATCCCGGCAATGTTCCTTGATATTCTCTTTCTTTACTTCACCATTTGGGATATGAATATTGCCTGGCTTGATATCTATATGATCAAAAAGGTTGACCCGCATAAAACGGTTATAGCTCTGTAAAGCGGTATTGTCTATCGGGTAATATTCGTCAAGGTTGAAACTGATCACATTCTTAAAACTCAGTTTCTCTTCCTTGTGCATGCGGACCAGTTCGGCGTATAATGTTTTTGGGGTAGAACCGGTAGCCAGCCCCAACACGCATTTCTCTTTGTTGGCTTGTTTTTCGCGGATAAAAGCAGCTACCTGTTGGGCGACAAAGGCTGAGCCATCTTTCTGATCAGGGAAAATATGTACGGGTATCTTTTCAAAGCTATCAGAGAGATGTACTGAGGCAGTTCTTTTTGGCATTTAGCGGGTTTGAACTGTAAAGGTAAAAATTTGAGCTGAAGGTTTCTGCGTCTTTTTGCTGGTAAATGCATTTTTAACCGATGAGGTTTGGAAACGCGCGATATGCAGAAGCGAAGCATGCATTGTCTCTACTCTGCGCCTCAGCTTCTCTGCGGTTATCTTCTCTAATTCCGCCCATTCAATTCCGCCTCTGTCGGTCCGTCTATCGTAATTTCATCAACAAACAACCATGCTTTATTGCCGGCTCCCGGATTACCATCAGCAATGGTGCCCCAATTCTTCACCAGCACTTTTACATAACGGGCATAGGTAGCCCTGAAAGCCATTGTCATAGTACCTTTGCCATTCCCATCTTTTGTCTCGGAAAAATTATTCGTTTGAAATAAGGAATACCAGTTTTGTCCGTCACCGGAACCAAAGACCTGTGCGGAAGAGGGTTCATAGATCCAGCTGGAGTGCCGGGTCAATGCATTAACCACCACAAAGCTGATCAATTGTGAGCTGCCAAGATCGATCACAGCCTCGCAATCGGTCCCGTTAAAGCCTAAAAATTCACTTGACTTGCCATATCCTTTTTCATTGATCACTCCATTCACCAATGTAAAAGCGCCATCCCCGGGGTAGGTGGAGGAAGCTTTTGTGGTTAAGCTGATCTTTTTACCAGTGGCTTTGCTGAAGGTGAATTTCTGGGAAACGGAACTCAACTGTTGATTGCTCTTCGAGTAGAGCGCCGCGGAATAATGATGCGACTTTTTTATAATGATTGGTTTTGCATATTCCAACATGGGCGATATTTCATTCATATACAGGATATGTGAATCTTTGATCTTACTTTCCAGTTTCCATAAAACAGCATTACTGTCAGGGGAAGGTAAAACAGTTGCTTTCAGATCAAAATAGGCTTTGCTGTAATTGGCATTCCACAGATCATATCTTTTAAATTGCTCCATCAACCTTTGTTGAAAATCATCCCAGTTCCTGCCCGCTTTCGGGCTCCATAACACCTCGCTCAATGCACTGAGACGGGGGAAAAGCATATACTCCACTTTTTTAATATTACCCATGTATTCTGTCCACATATTGGCCTGGGCCCCCAATACATGTTTTGCCTGGTCATCATTTAATTCTTTTGGTATCGGTTCATAGACATATACCTTTTCGATAGGGTTATAGCCACCGATAGTAACACTGTCCTCATTTTCACTTTGTGAATGATCAAAATAAACCGGGTTGCCGGGAGTCATGATCACATTATGATTTTGTCTGGCAGCGTCAATTCCTCCCTGTTCACCTCTCCAACTCATCACGGTGGCATTGGGCGCGAGTCCTCCTTCCAGTATTTCATCCCAGCCAATGATCTTCTTACCCTTGCTATTCACGAATTTTTCTATGCGCTGGATAAAATAACTCTGCAGCGCATGTTCATCTTTAATTCCCTTATCTTTCATCAGTTGTTGGCAAAAAGCGCTTTGATGCCACCATATTTTGCTACACTCGTCACCACCGATATGAATATAAGGGGCGGGAAATAATTTCATCACTTCATCTAATACATCCTGGAAAAAATTAAACGTGTATTCGGATGGATTCAGCACATTATTGTATTTGTCATTGATGCCCCAGGTTTGTGCTACCGTATAACCACTGTCAGGAGTAGTGCCCAAATTTGGATATGCTGCCAGTGCCGCCAAACTATGACCCGGCATTTCTATTTCCGGGATAACCGTGATATATCTTTTAGCAGCATAAGCCACTATATCCTTTATTTGCTCTTGTGTATAAAAACCACCATAGCGGATATGATCGTTGCCAGTGCCGGGATAACGGCCAATGATCGTTCCATCCCGCCAGGCTCCTACTTCGGTTAATTTCGGGTATTTCTTTATTTCAATTCTCCAGCCCTGGTCATCCGTTAAATGCCAATGGAAATAATTCATTTTATGCAGGGCGATATAATCAATATATTTTTTAATAAAGTCCACTGGGAAGAAATGGCGGCTGACATCGAGATGAAGTCCTCGCCAGGCGAAACGGGGGTAGTCGGTGATTGAAACATAAGGAATTAGGAATTGGGTCCCGATAGCTATCGGGATGGGAATTGGGGTGGGCAACAACTGAATGAGGGTTTGGATACCGTAAAAAACGCCCTCTTCATTATCCCCGGCAATATAGACTCCTTTGCCATCAATTGTCATGCTGTAGGCGCCAGGCAATTTATTATCTAATCGCTCATAATTCAAACGGATCGTATTATTGCTGGCACTGGTTTTTACCACTTTTAATTTAAACCGGTAAAATTGCTGGAGGTAATCATTGAAAAAATTCACTGCATTATCCAGGTTGCTGCCTTCCAATACAATTTGAGTGGCTGGGTTAATGATAAAATTAGCAGCTGTTGCTGGTCGTTTTATTGATACTGGTTGTGGAATGATATTGATAGTCTGAGCAGAAACAATGTTACTCAATAATATCAATAGGAAAGTACTTATGGAAGCCACGAGCTTTACAGGTGTGTTTCGAAAAATTAAAATGATCGGTAAACGCATATATTAGAATTATCTGAGTATCGGTAAATAAATGGATGATGTATTCTGTGAATCATGATAAATTCTGATCGTTTCCTTCTGAAAATCACCTGGACTGGCTTCATAAATATTCAGAAACTTTTGCGGGTTCCTGTCTGCCAGCGGGAACCAACTGCTTTGCACCTGTATCATCAGCCGATGTCCTTTTTTAAATGTATGCGCCACATCCGGCAGCGTGAACTTTACCGTTTCAATCTTACCGGGTTTAAATGCCTCGGGTTTCTCAAAACTATTACGATATTTGCCCCGCATGATCTCACCTCTTACCATCATCTCGTAACCACCCATCGGATAAGAGCCGCCAATACCACGATTTGGCTGGCTTATATCCCCGGGATATTTAAAATCATCAGGAAATACATCGATTACCTTGACAACAAAATCGGCGTCCGTTCCTGTGATGCTTACTTTCAGGTTGGCAATAACCGGACCCGCTAAGGTCAGATCTTCTTCCAATGGATCTGTTTCGAAGCTCAGGACATCGGGTCTTCTTGAAGCAAAACGTTGATCATCGTCCATATATTCCC
>JADGPW010000001.1 GCA_017882265.1 Chitinophagaceae bacterium
ACCTCGCCAAAAGCTCCGCCGGTATGCCAGTACACCTGCCGGCCGGCATAGTCCGACATGAACAGACCTAAACCATATGCCCTGAAATGTGTTGGAAAGGCAGCCGACTTCCTGCTTCCGGTAAGAATATTGGCATCTCTTGTTTTTTGAATTACCTGCCAGGGCAAGACCTGCCTGCCTTCATACCTGCCGCTATCCAGCTGACATATCAACCATTTTGTAAGATCTTTTACATTACTCACCATCCCGGCAGCAGGAGCGAGATTATCGACCAGGTCAAAAGGGGTCTTTGTGATAGAACTATAAAGATTGGTATGTGGTACGGCTATATTTGCCCGTTGGGAAAGACCGGCGGTGTTAGTATACGTATTGGTCATTCCCAACGGGGTAAGAAAATTTTCCTGGACATAGTTTTCCCAGCTTTGACCGGTCACTTTTTCAAGAACCTGGCCGGCTACCAAAAAAGCTGAATTACAATAGCCATAGTCCTGCCTGAATTCACCCGGAGGCTTCAGGTAACGCATTTTCCAGATAATCGAATCTTTGGGGAGATTGGAATCCCAGAAAGTAAAATCTCCCTGGAATGTTTTGGTCCCAAGACGGTGACAAAGCACGTCTTTTACTGTGACCATCCTCGTGGCATTAGAATCATATAAACGGAACCAGGGGATGTATTTTGTTATCCGGTCATTCAATGATAATTTCTTTTCATAATCCAGTTTGGCTAAAGAGGTTCCGGTGAATAATTTGGAGTTGGAGGCGATCAGGAACAGGGTGTTCTCATCCACTTTATCGTCTTTTCCAAATTCACGTACACCATAACCTTTCATCAGCACCACCTTTCCATCCTTTACGATGGCGATCGAAAGACCGGGTATCTGCCATTGTTTCATACCTCTTTCAATATAACTATCGAGGCTATCGGTAATGAACGCCGGAGTTTGGGACGAAGATGGCAGGAAGAATAATGAATAAAAAACAAGAAATAAAGAATGAAGAAGGGGTCGTTTAATTAGTGTAAATGGCATAAAACAAAAATTAAGGAATGAAATTAAGAAGAAATCAATAGATAAAAGTTAATAGTGAATAGTATATAAGAATTCAGCCGTTATCAACGGCTAGATAACTTAGATCTTTGCCAGGAAAAACCAATTGATTGTTATTTCTTATATAAAAGCGGGAATGCAATCTATGTTCCAGCGGAACACATCATGGGTAGAAAAGATTCAGAAGGATGGTAAGTGTTCCGGAGAAACACTTCGTGCTTTTTTTCAAATGGACGTTAGCACGATACGTTCTTACGGAACGTTTATCAACTTAACATTTTCGGTAGCTACCCATGAAATGTCCCTCCGGGACATATTTCATTGTAAGATGGTAATAATACAGAGCAGAAAGAAGGTAGCAGATAATACTAATAGTTTACGAGAATTGCGCTTTTATCACCATCTAAATATTTTTGATGGTTCAGTCAGGAAACTTTTATATATTATCTTTTATCTATCATCTCTTAATTGCCTTTGTATTTTTTTATCAATGCAATATAAGCCGGAGTATCCCTGATGGGGGCCAGGTATTTGTCCTTTCCTGCTTTTTCAAAATCGGCAAAACCATTTGTAAAGGCCAGTTCAAGTTGTTGAAGAGCATCGGCGGGTTTACCCCAAGCTGCATAAAGACAGGCCAGATTGTAATAATCGTCCGGGTGTTGTGGTTTGGGGAAGTATTGAAGCGCTTTTTCAAATTTACCAAGATCAATATAACAATATGCTATCTGGATGGGTATCGTTTTATCTGCGGGGAAATAGGTTTGTTTTTTTAACAGCCATTCGATCTGTTTAGCTTTTTTCCCATCTGAATTTAAGATTAGGTTGAGAATGTTCCAATTCATTTCGTGGGTAGGATCCAGGATCACTGTCTTCTCAAAACAGGGTATAGCCTTTTCGGGTAAGTTCATTGCGTTATTATACAGGAATCCCAGATCTGACCAATATGAAGTTTTTGATGAATCGATGAGGATCGCCTTTTTGTAAGCTGTTTCGGCCTCAGGATATTTTTTCATATCATCGTACATCCGCCCTTGCTTATACCAGGCATCGTCGTTATTGGGATCTAATTGAATGGCTTTTTGAATAGCTGTTTCTGCCTCAGGGAATTTCGACATTTTTTCATAGACATACCCGAGATTGGCCCAATGGGCAGCATTCGCCGGTTCGATCTGTATTGCTTTTTTAAAGGATGCTTCCGATTCGGGATATCTTTCCGTGAATTGATAATAAAGACCTAAAAGAACGAGGGGATCAACATAAGTGGAGTCTAATTCAATCGCTTTTTTATAAGCCATTTCCCCTTCGCTGAATTTGGAATGCATGAAATAGAGTCCGCCTAAGACGGACCACGCAGAAACCAGTTCCGGATCAACATGAGTTGCCTCCAGGTAAACATTCACAACATCATTATATCTTTGTTCCATTTCATAAAGAAGACCCAATTTCAACAGTATATCTGCATTCAGGGAATCTAAACGAAGGGCTTTCTTAAAGGTAACTTCAGCTTCAGCATATTTACCTTCATCCCTGTAAACCATACCCAGGAAACTCCAGGAGCCTCCATCTGTTGAATCGATTTCAATTGCTTTCCTGCTGGCTCTTTCGGCTTCCGGAAAGTTCTTTAAGGTAAGATAGAGCCCGGATAAATTACACCAGGGATAGGTCCAGGACGGAGCTAGCTGTATCGCTTTTTTATAAGCCGTTTCAGCTTCAGTCATTTTGTTCTGGTCGGAATAGAAGATCCCCATCACATTATACAGCCAGGCCTGGTTAGGCAATAGTTTATTGGCATTCTCCAGTTGGGCAAGTGCGTCCGGGTACTCTTTTTTATCCGCATTTTTGAAAATAATATAGGCATCAAAGAAGATCTTTTTTACATGGATCTCGGCATAACGCAGGTCTTTATCGCCGATCATATTTTCAATAGTAGCCAGGTAATTCCTGGCATTGACCAGGTTGGTCATGAGCTGACTTCTCCTGTTTTCCAGTTCTCCCCGAAGGTATTTATTGATCCATTTCTGGGCTTCATCTTCCAGCACGGCGGCGAGTTCCAGTTTCATATCCTCGATCATTGCTTCCGGTTGTTTCTTTTGCCGGGCATCCTGGATCGTGTAATAAGCATTATTGTTTGTTGGCTCTGTATATCGTAATTGGCGCATGTGTTCATTAAAGGCCTGGAAAAATGGATTATTGGCCCAGGTGCTGTCCATGCCCCCTCTTGTTTTGATCAGCCCCACATCCGTTTTATTACTTTTCTTTGCGATGAGGGCCAGTTTCAATGCTTCATCAAACCTGGCGATCCTGGTTTGCGGGTTACCATCCACTTTAGGTATCTGTGCCTGGTTGGTTTCCGTACTGACTTCATCCAGGTACATATCCAGTTCCCTTAAGCTGATCTGGCCATCATTATTTTTATCGGCGAGCCCGCTTAGTCCATCCACCAAATGATAGGTAAATACACCATGACCACCCCCGGGGTAATTCTTTTCTTGGGAGAGCTGGTTGGGCTGGCAGGATAATAATTTGATCACATTCTGAAACCCATTGGTTACCGATGCCATAGTGGTGTTGGCCCCGGCCATCCCACCGGCCAGGTTACCGGAACGGCAGGCATCGGTGATCAATACCACTTTTACTTTTTTATTGACGAACGCGTTGACAAATTTCTCCAGCATGGAGATATCGATCGCATCTGTAGCGGGGTAGTTGCTTCGTTCGCAATTATAGGTTAATAAGAAACCGCTCTCGATATCGGTTTCCACATCCCCATGCCCGGCGAAATAGATAAAGATCCGGTCACCTAACTGTGAGCGGTCCAGGAATCGCCTCAGCTCTTTAAAAAAATTGGCCTTGGTAGCAACCGAGTCGATAAGCCGTACCACGTTATTTTTTTCGCATATCTTCTCACTAACCAGGTAATCTGCAAAAAGCATAGCATCATCATCCGCATAGAGTAAACGATTGATATTGGGATAAGAAGAAATACCTACGACGAGGGCCAGGTTCCGTGTGATGCTGTCATCACTGGTTATACCAGTTATTTTCATACCGCGGGTAGAATCCTGAGAGAAGGAAGGGGAGGCGGAGAGGAGCAACAGTAAAAGATAAACGATGATCTTATTCATTTGATTCAGGATCAATAAAAAGGATTGAATGTCGAACAGATGAACCTTCCCCCGCCGAAGGCTTGCCGCAGGCGCTGCAATGAATTCAGAACAGATGAAGTACTGCACGGACATAGAGGAAATTCAGGAACATAGGAATGTTGGGACTTCGACATTCTTAATTCCATGTTCATCTGTTCGATATTCAAGTCGCCTCTACCCAAATATCCGCATTTATTTGTATTCCCCATATACCTCCCGGAGGGTATTTGCGATCTCGCCCGGTTTACTTCTTATATTTTTCTATGAGCGCCTTAAAAGCAGCAGTGTTCCTGATATTATCCAAATCGTGGTCTGTTTGAATGTTGGAAAAATCATTAACTCCCTTTTTAAAGGAAAGTTCAAGGAATTCCAGGGCAAGTTCAGGCTTCTCCCAGCTGGCATACAAACAGGCTAAACTATAATATAAGGTAGGAATTTCCGGGTCAATTTGCAGGGCTTTTTTATATGCCGCTTCGGCTGTGGTGTAATTTTTCAG
>JADGPW010000162.1 GCA_017882265.1 Chitinophagaceae bacterium
ATCTTGAAAAGTTTCCACACGGTGGTTTTGTTACGCTGATCGTCGCAGGCGGGTTGTTTCTTGTCATGTATGTCTGGTACCGGGCCCGAAAGATCAAGAACAGGTACGTGGAATTTGTCAGGCTGGAACATTACATTCCCAAGATCCAGGAATTAAGCAATGATAAAGGGGTGGCCAAATATGCCACCCACCTGGTGTACCTGACCAGCGCCGATAACCCCAAAGAAATCGAGCATAAGATCATTTATTCGATCCTGAATAGAAAACCTAAAAGAGCTGATATCTATTGGTTTGTGCATGTAGATACACTCGATGATCCCTACACCTGCGAATATATGGTGGAGCATATCATTCCCAATGATATTATCCGGGTTGATTTTCGTTTAGGTTTCAGGATGGAACCCCGTATCAACCTTATGTTCAGGAAAGTGGTAGAGGATCTTGTCGCTAACAGGGAAGTAAATATTATCAGCCGTTATGAGAGTCTGGCCAGCAGTAATACGGTAGGCGATTTCCAGTTCATGGTGATGGAGAAATACCTGAGCCAGGACAATGAATTGCCCTTTATTGAAAGAGTGATCATGAGGATTCATTTCTGGCTCAAAGAACACAGCCTTTCCGAGGAAAAAGGTTTTGGTTTGGATGCCGCCAATGTGACGGTAGAAAAATTCCCGCTGATCGTAGCCCCGGTTACTAAGTTGAAGCTGAAACGGGTGGAGGAGTAGATAATAGATAAAAGTGAATAGTGAAAAGTTAATAGTGAATAGATAATAGTGTCTTTAGTGGAAAAGGTTTTCCAGGTTTGAAACATTTCCAAATCCGTAAGTTCTATTCGATATAAGGAACTATTAACTATTCACTATTATCTGTTATCTAACATTAATTCCGGGCAATTCCATCCAAAAAAGCCATTCGCCTTTTCATTTCCGTGATTTCATCTTCTTCAAGAAACTTTACACAGCTTGCCAGTATCTTTCTTCCTTTGTCAGCCAGCGCTTTACGAATAGATTTGTCGGGTACTATTTGTGCGATATCACCAAAGGCCCTGAGCAGCCTTAAATTAACTGCCACATCAGTTTTTCCATACATTCTTATTTGTTCAAATGCGGAATCAATAAGTCTTTCAAAATCCAGCCAGGGCATAGTAATGAAAACTTTACCATCTGTAGCGGTATACATTTTTTCAGTTGGATTGCGGGAAAAAAAATAAATCAGGACAGCGCTTAACTGGTCTATGCAGTTAACGGCAGTGCTGGGGTCATTTACTGCCGGTGAAATTGCTTTCAGGGCAATGTCAACAATTTTCAAAATACCAAACTCCACATCCTGTTTAAGCGTACGGGAGGGCCCAAATTCAAACGCAAACCGGAAATCGCTATGTATTTCAGCTGGTATTTGGCCAGGGCTTGAAAGGATCAAAAGGGGAATGCCCGCCGGAACAAAATGGCCTATATGCCTTACCACCTCCACATTCGTTTGATGACGTCCTGCCACCCGAAGCAATTGGCTTGTATTGATAGACCGGATATACCCGGAAACAGCAGATACGACAGGGGTCTTATTTATATTCGTGTCTTTGAATAATGATTGATTAATCTGATGCTGCCCTTTTTGAACCAGGAGCATTTCATCAATCATTTTTTCTGTTTGCCTGGCAAGCTGATGAATAATATTATTTGCACTGATGGCAAGAGCTATATGATTGATAAACATGAGTAAAATAATAATACAAATAAAGGCCAGCAGCATGCCAACCGTAACGGTGAATATAGGAGCAAAAGGATGCGGTAATGAACGGGTGGCCCCCATGGCCGTCAGGCAATAGCCAAAAGTGCCGAGAAATATACCCAAAATGTATTGGGTTTTTTTGTCCTCAATGAAGTTAATAATAATACGGGGCGAAAATTGTATGGATGCCAACGTAAGTGTCAGTAAAAGAACGGAAACAGCAAGCGCAACAACCGTGATAATGGCCGTCGCAATGGTACTCAAAATAACCTGTGCAACAGCGGGATCTGATTTTGATGGAAACAGGAACGAAGGTATCCAGGCATTCAGGAAAGGCATCTGCTCTTCCAAATGCGATAGCACGGCACCTGCCATACCAAGAAGGATGGCTATAATAAGAGGGAGCAGAAAAAATTGTCCCCGGAGTTTACTTATCTTTTGATAGTAAATATTCATTTATACAAAAGAGAAAAAAGATTATATATTGTCTATGGGAAACCCTTTTCAAGTAAACGGCTGTATTGGAAAATACCTGTCCGTTAACAGGAACAACTAATTGCAGGGTAAGCCACCGGCAAGTCAAACCCAAATTTCGTTCCGGTTCCGAACACACCAACCATACGGATTTTTCCTTATTGCGCATACCTAAATTCTTTACAGGTAACCAGGCCTAAATCCTTTTCCTTCTTTGGAATCTGTTGCTCAGCTTTTATCTATTACACATTTTTCAGGTCAATAATTCAAAGTAAAACTCACTTCCCGATCCGATCTCAGTCTCCACCCCGATTGTTCCGCCCTGAGCTTCTATAAATTCTTTACTGATCGCGAGTCCCAGTCCTGTACCCGTTTTACTGCTTCCGGGTACCTGGAAATAACGATCGAAGATCTTATTCCGGTAGCGGCTTTCAATACCTTTGCCTTCATCCTTAACAGTAAAACGAACCGTATTCTTTTCCTGTTTGATGGTGACCAGCACCTTGCCTTTTTCAGAAGAATAGCGAATGGCATTCGTTAGAAAATTAATTAATACCCAGGCTGTTTTTTCTGTATCCGCTTTTACGGGTGGGAGGTTTTTTTCTGCTTCAATTTTTAATTCAATCTGTTTCTGTTCGGCCTGAACTTTTACCGCATCTGTGGCATATTGAAGAATTTGATAGGGGCTGCTTTGCTGTATGGATAACTGAATATTACCCGTTTCCACCTGGGAAAGGTTCAGCAGTTCACCAGTGATCTTCAGGAGCCGGTCACTATCTTCTTTAATACTTTCAATGAGTTGTTTTTGTTCTTCATTGATAGTTCCCGTTTCCTTTTTTTCGAGTAATTGCAGTCCCATTTTAATGGAGGATAACGGCGTTTTCAATTCATGCGAAATCGTGGCAATAAAATTGGTCTTTGCTTCGTCAAGTTCATGGAAAGAGGTGATGTTCCTCAATACGATCACTTCACCGATCACCTGCTCCTCATTCTTCACCAGGATATTCTCTTTGGTGAAATAACTTTCCTTGTTATCGGCATAAATTTTTAATTCCTTTTTCCCGGCATCCTTCAGCAGGTTCCTGAGCAGGTCATTATGCAAAGCCAGGTCGGCCACATATTTTCCCACTACTTCTTTTTCTTTCAGGTTCAACAGGGCCTCCGCCACCGCATTTAAAAAAAGGACATTCTTTTTTTCATCCAGCCCGATAATGGCATCTTTCATCCGGTTGATGATCGTTTCAATACGGCTTTTTTCAAATTTTATCTGGGCTACGTTGCTGTGTTCGTATTCATCCAGCTTTTCAGCCATGCTGTTAAAAGCATTGGCCAGGTCGCCAAATTCATCCTTTTGCTCAAGGTGAATACGACGCTTATAATCTTTGGCAGCAATAGCTGAAATACCTTCTGACAGGGAACGGACAGGTCCACTGATGATAGCGGGAAAATTAACGACCAGGGTAAAGGCGATCAGGGTTAAAACTGAAAATATAATCGTAAGCCAGGTAGTGGCGTTCCTGGCTGTATTTTTAGCCAATTCACTTTTTCGCAGAATAGCCTGCTGGTTCAGCTGGTTGATCAATTGAATATTCTGTAATATACCGGCCCTGGCCGCCGAATCTCCCGGTCGGGTTTGAAACAAGTCAAAACTTTTTCTTAATGCACGGGTGGCTTCGGCTTCCCCGGGTTCCGTAATATTTTTTTCCTGCCCGTTTAGATTCACCACAAATAATCTCCACGCAGCTGAGTCTGCCGGCAGGTCATTCACCGCATCCAGCATATTATTGCCATATACCAGGGTCTCATAATTGTTTTTCAGTACCCGTTCTGAAGCCTTTTTCAGGTAGGTTATGGACACGATACTGAGGATACCGAAAGTGAGTATCACCAGGAATAAGAATCCGAGGGCCAGTCCGAGTTTTGTTTTTAGTCGCATATCAGGATAATATCACAACATCAATATCATACGTTTTTAACTTGGTCAAAAGCTGGTTAAAAATAGCGGTACTCAAAATGATCTTAAACAGGTTCAGGTGCGGCTTTCCGATACAAATCGTGCTGATCTTTTTTTCTTCCGCCACCTGGATAATGCCTTTGGCTACATTTGATTCTTTGAGTCTGATAACTTCACCCCCTAATTCAGTAGCCAGTTTAAAATTATTAAGCAGGTGCCGTTGCGACGCCAGGCCGATCTTATCCCCCGCTTCTTTGGGTGTTTGCACATACAATAAATACCATTTACTGTTGTAATAGTTGGCCAGCCTGGCGGTTTTACGGATCACGGTCTTTGCTGTTTCTTCATTGCTGCTGATACAGGCCATAAACCGTTCATGGCGCAGCATGATGTTGCGGGGTATCTCTGTCTCCACTTTCCGCTCCACCTGGCTGGCCACTTCTTTCAGGGCCAGTTCGCGTAACTGAAGGATCTTCTCCCCCTGGAAAAAATTGGTCAATGCTATCTGGATCTTTTCCGCTGCATATATCTTCCCTTCTTTCAGCCGGGTTATCAACTCATCGGCGGTAAGATCGATATTGACCACTTCATCTGCCAAACGTAATACACTGTCTGGGACTCTTTCTGCCACTTCCACCCCGGTGATCTCTTTCACTTCCTGGTTCAGGCTTTCAATATGCTGGATATTGACCGCGCTGATCACATTGATACCATTATCCAGTATCTCCATCACATCCTGCCATCGTTTCTCATTTTTGCTGCCTTCAATATTAGTATGTGCCAGTTCATCCACCACCACCACTTCCGGTCGCAGGTTCACGATAGCCTGCACGTCCATTTCGTCCAGTTCTTTACCTTTGTAAAAGAGTTGTCGCCTGGGTATGACCGGTAAACCATCGAGTAATTCTGCTGTTTCACTGCGATTATGCGTTTCTATATACCCGATCTTAACATCGATCCCATTCCGGAGCAGGGTGCGGGCCTCCTGCAACATGCGGAATGTTTTGCCCACACCGGCGCTCATGCCGATATAAATTTTAAACTTCCCCTTCCTTGACTTTTTGATCAGGTCAAGGAAATGCTGGGCATTATTTTCTTTTTGGTCAGGCATACGATAATTCCAATTGTTATTTACAAGTCATATCAATGGATTAATAAATACTCAGAGATGGGTCCAAGCATCAAAGATATAAACATAGAAAGCCCATTTAATAAAATTATAACAATAAATAAAAAAACGCCAAACGTGATTGAATCGGTTTTTAATGAACCGGGTGAAAGAGGGATATATTTCTTCTCTGCCAGCAAACCCGCTATGATCAATGCGCCTATAACAGGCACGAACCGGCCGCATAACATAGCAAGCGAAGTAGTGAGATTCCAGAAAGCCGTATTGTCACCCAATCCTTCAAACCCGGAACCATTACCGGCAGCAGACGATATATATTCATATAACATCGTGGTTAAGCCATGCGGGCCGTTATTGCTTAGCCAGCCCAGCGAGGTATTACTTCCCGGGTAATGAATAAAAACAAAACAGGCTAGGGCAGCCAGG
>JADGPW010000163.1 GCA_017882265.1 Chitinophagaceae bacterium
GCTATAGAACATATTCTCAACTTCAGTAACTTTAATGAGCTATACGCTCAAGCTTTCCGGGCTTTGATGCCTGGCAGCGCAAAGCCGTGACGTTAGCGGTCATTGGAACTGACAACCCAACATACACGAAAAAACAATCACACATAAATATTCGATAATGGAAAAAAATAAGAGTGAGGACAAATCGAATGAACCTAGTCAAAGCCCATTTTCTCAGACGTTTTTTCACGGCACAAAGGCTGACTTAAAGATTGGCGACTTTATCGGAATTGGTCTTAACTCAAACTATGGACAAAAGAAAAAAGCGAAATATATCTATCTCACTGCTACTCTGGATGCTGCTATTTGGGGCGCTGAACGTGCCATATTTCAAAGGCTATCTTAAAGCGCTTACCATCATTATTTCAAAAGAGCAAACCTGACAAAATCATTCAAAATTTGGTTAGATAATTTTCCTGTTCCCGGTACAAGAGCCTAAGCCTTTATTAGTAAGGTTTTGGGCTTTTTTTTATGCCCCTATCAAGGTTGTAGTATTTAATAACAGTTAACAAAAAGGTTAACACAAAATGTTGCATCATGATTAATCTCCCTAATGGTTGTAAATGCAGCAATTTTCTCGTGTTCCAAGAAATTGGCAAACCAAGTAGTCTAAAATTAATATTGAGTCTTATTGACCTCCATCTAAAAAATCGGGCCATCATAAAATAGAAGAATTAGCCAATTACGGGGCTTTCTGGAAAATGAAATTTTCAATTTGGATTGTTTCGAAAAAAGGATCTTACTTAACCCCGTACATATTTTCCGGCCCATTTAATACTGATATATTTCATCTTTTTTAATGATACATCTCAATAATAACCCAATATTCTTCGGGTAAATTGCTATTCGTTAACTTTTATTGTACAGAATGTTTTATAAGACAGGATATTAAAATCGGATAAGCAAATTGTAGTTTCATATTTACTGTGGCAAAAACTATAATGGAAAACTTGATGATGTCTTTGTCTATAAAAGAGAGTTATCCAATAATGAAGAAAATCAATTATATAATTCAGGGAGTTCTTTTGGTCAAAATGGGATGGCAATAAATAATTCTAACCAATACGGTAGTAATATAATTTTTCCGAATCCAACAAATAACATCTTATAAAAAAATGAGCTGCGGAAGGCAGCCTTGTAATTCAACCATTTAAACTCTGTGAGATTAAAATAATGAGCCATATTAAAGATAAAAAAGCGTTAATTACCGGTGGTGCATCGGGTATTGGAAAATGGATGGGAAAACTGTTACTGCAAAAGGGTCTCCACACACTGGTAATTTGGGATGTGAACGAAAATTCATTACACACGGTCACCAACGAATTAATTCAACAAGGTTTCAGGGTGTTGCCTTATGTTGTTGATGTAATGGATACCAGTGCTGTGATCGCCGCTGCTCAACAGGTAAAGACAGATGCCGGTAAGATCGACATTTTAATCAATAATGCCGGTATTGTCGTCGGTAAACATTTTACTGAGCATTCGCATAAAGATATTGACAGAACAATGATTATTAACAGCAGTGCCTTGATGCATATAACCAAAGAGTTTTTACCGGATATGATCGCGGATAATAACGGGCATATTGTAAACGTAGCATCAGCCGCCGGAATGGTCAGCAACCCTAAAATGAGTGTGTACGTTGCCAGTAAATGGGCCGTGATCGGATGGAGTGATTCTTTAAGATTGGAAATGGAAAAATTAAAGAGTCATGTAAAAGTTACCACCGTTACACCTTATTATATTAAGACCGGAATGTTTGAAGGAGTAAAAGCCAGTGTATTACTACCTATTGTTGATCCGGAAGTTGCTGCAAAAAAAATTATTAAGGGGGTTGAAAAAAATAAACTCTTTGTAAGAATGCCGGGCATTATATACACACTGCTTTTTATAAAAGGTATTTTACCGGTGAGATGGTTTGATATAATTGTGGGCAAATGGATAGGTATTTATAAAACCATGAACGACTTTAAAGGAAGGGAATAATAGTTTTTTTTACATTTATAAAGGGTAGCAAATCCTCTTCAACCGGAATGAAAGCTTATTAACCTGCTTCCCGACAGCTTAATTCTCCTTAAATATTTTGCGGCATTTAAAGCATGATAGGATAAAATCGTTCATGGTTACATATCAGGGCTAGTATAATGATTAAATAAGCAGCCTGGGTTTCTCTATCAAAAAGAAATTAACAGACAAGGGGCCACGATTACGGTATTGAATGATCTGCCCCATTTGGCATCGGGTATGTATATATTGAAAACAACTGTGAATGGTATTTCATATATGACCAGGATGGTCAAAAACTAAAAAGAAAAAACTATTTAATCTATTTGATTAGTTTATAATAATAAAATTATCTTTTCCCTTATTAATTGCATTTTTTGTCCTGATCAATATCCGGCTTGTTTTTTTTGGCAGGGGCCATTTGCCGGCTGATATCCCAGGTATTTTTTTATTATTTTTATAGACATTTCAACTAAAGTAAAAACACTATTATTAAATAAAATTTAATGATCTCTATAAAACTTGCCATTCCCGGAGACGCGAAAGGGATTTTGGAAATATATACCCCTTATATAGAACAGACTTCTTTCACATTTGAAACAGAGACCCCTGCCGTGACAGCATTTGCCGAAAGGATCCGCAGTAATTTGCAAAACTGGCCCTGGCTGGTTTGCGAAATTGACGGCACAATTGCCGGTTATGCCTATGCCACCCGCCACCGGGAACGAACGGCTTACCAATGGTGTACCGAAAGTTCGGTATATATACATGATGACTATCAAAGGGCCGGCATAGCCCGGGCATTATATACCGCTCTGTTTGACATTTTAAAAAAACAGGGATTCAGGAATGTGTATGCGGTGATCAATTTACCCAATGAAAAAAGTGTGACCTTTCATGAGCGTTGCGGCTTTTCCCATTTTGCCACCTATGAAAAAGTTGGATATAAACTGGGTAAATGGAAGAATGTAGGCTGGTGGAAATTATCCATTAACGATTATGGGAATGAGCCGGAAGCGCCTGTTAGATTTGCAGATTTAAATAAAGATTTTTTACCTGCTTTGTTTAGGGAAAAAATAAAAATGATAAATATGTAAAACTTCCATCCATGGAAATGGCTTTGCAGAATAATATATCGGTTCACTTCTTTTGATCAATAAATTTTCCTTATCACCGGAACAAAATGTAATTGCCGGTAATCGGGGCCCAGGCCCCGCAAAGTAGCCAGGTCAATATGATCGGCGCCGTTACTGCCGCTTTGTTTATTATAATTGAAAGAAGGCGCGGCATAATTAAACACCGAGGTCAGTTCCATTCTTGCCGCAGGCATACTGGCCTGGGCCACATTGATCACATCCACAGGCGCTGTCGTTTCTGTTTTTACACGACCCTAGCGACGGGTACCCACCAGCACAACCTGGTTCAGTTCCGAAATGGAAAGGGCCATAGTAACATTCATTATCCCCCCGGTGCTGGCTGCAATGGTTTGGTCAATATACCCCACCGAACTTATTTCCAACATTTCGCCGGCACTGGCCTGTAACCTTAATGTTCCGTCGGAAGCTGTTTCAACTCCCTTACCTGTTTTTTTGGATTTTACGGATACGCCTGCCAGTGGCAGGCCATTTGTGTCAACTACTTTACCGGTGATGGTTTGTTGTGCAAAGACAAGGGCTCTGGTAAATAGAAAGGAGATGAATAAAAAGATCGCCTTTCTCATAGTTTTAGTTTTGGGTTAAAGATGATGCAAAAATAAATCACGGATTTCACAGGATAAAAAGATTTCACGGATAAATGGATGGTGGCCACGAATTAAATCACGGATTTCACAGATGAAAAAAAGATTACACGGATGAATATAGGGTGGCCACGAAATCACACGAATGCACACTAAATAGTTTTCCTAATTTGTAAAGACTTAAAGCTATGAGTACAGTTTAATTTTAAGGCCTGTATTTTTCATGTCAATTCGTGTGAATTCGTTGCAAAAAAGATAAAGGATGAATACAGGGTGGCCACGAAATCACACAAATGCACACTAAATAGTTTTCCTAATTTGTAAAGACTTAAAGCTATGAGTACAGTTTAATTTACAGGACTGTATTTTTCGTGTCAATTCGTGGCCAACAAAAAAAGCTGCGTCAGCAGCTTCCTATCCGGGTCTATACGTCCATGTTATCCGTGTTCTTGTATTCATTCAGCAAAACAGGTTCTCATTTAGCTGCGACAGCAGCATTTTTTTCAGTGGCCACCCTTCCCGGGTATACTTCCAGCGCTTTTTCCAGGCAATCCATTGCCGCTTGTAATGCATCCAGGTTCAGCACATAGGCCAGCCTTACTTCATTCTTACCCAATCCCGGGGTACTATAAAAACCCGTGGCAGGCGCCAGCATCACCGTTTGTTTATTATAAGAAAATTCTTCCAGTAACCATTGGCAGAATTTATCGCTGTCATCGATCGGTAATTTTGCGATCGCATAAAAAGCACCGCCGGGGTTCGGACAAAAAACGCCTGGCATTTCGTTCAAACGTCTTACCATTAAATTTCTCCGGCTGAGGTATTCAGCTTTTGGGGCATCAAAATAATTGTCCGGCAGATCCACCGCCGCTTCTCCCAGGATCTGGGCAAGCCCCGGTGGACTCAATCTTGCCTGTGCGAATTTCATTGCCGAATCATAGACCGCTTTATTCTTCGTAACAAAAGCGCCGATCCTCGCGCCACAGGCGCTGTACCTTTTGCTGATGGTATCCATCAGAATGACATGTTGATCCAGTCCACTCAAATGCATAGCGCTGACATAACCACTATTATTTTGCCCATTTACAGCATCCTTTGTATCGTCAGCCGGGTAACAGAATTCTCTATAGGCTTCATCACTGAGGAGATATAAATTATGTTTGATACAAAATTCTTTTAGCGCTTCCATTTCTTTCCGGCTATATAAATAGCCGGTAGGATTATTAGGACTGCAGATGATAATGGCTTTTGTTTTATCACTGATCACTTTTTCAAAATCAGACATAGGAGGGAGTGCGAAACCGGTATCGATTCGGGAAGTGACGGGAACCACCTGTACACCCGCTGCACAGGCGAAGCCATTGTAGTTAGCATAAAAAGGTTCGGGAATGATCACTTCATCACCGGGGTTCAGGCAGGTGAAGAACCCAAATATGATCGCTTCGCTGCCACCGGTGGTGATGATGATCTGGTCATAATTGATGTCGATCCCCACTTTTTTATAATACTCCACCAGTTTGCGGCGATAACTTTCATTGCCGGCGCTATGACTATACTCCAGCACTTTTATATCGGCATTACGAACAGCATCCAGGATAGCCGGGGGCGTTTCAATATCCGGTTGCCCGATATTCAGGTGGAATACTTTAATACCTTTTTTTTTGGCCGCCTCGGCATAAGGCACCAGTTTCCGTATGGGTGAAGGCGGCATTTGTTTGCCACGTTGGGAGATGGAGAGCATGGGACAAAGGTAAGGAAAGGACTGAGGCTGGGGAAGGGTGAAAGGGTGAAAAGGGAATTGGGGATTGGGAATTGGGGATTAGGAAGAAACCAGAAGTTGCTCTGATTAACGCAGGTAATCATTTACTTTTTGCTGAATGAATTTCTTAACGCTTTTCCAGGTTTGGCCTTTCAAGCTGACGGGGTCTTCGGTTTCTTCAGCATCAATAAAATAGGTAAGAGCGAAAGGAACAGAGACCAGCAATTGCTGGCTCGGATACTTTTTCGTATAGTAGCTGATGAAATCTTTTACTGAATACCGTTTCAGCAATTCGGCAATGTCCCAAAAATCTTTCTTTACCCCTCTTTTCATAATAGCAGCAATTTTCATGGCCATCAGATCAGGGATGGCGAGAAGTCTTATCCCATCTTCCGTCAGTGGTTGCTCTATGAGTGGATGATAGTGGTGTTTTACAAAATCAACTTTAATGCCATCAATATAGCCAAACAAACCTATTGGATTATGGGTATTCCGATAGCTAAAACCGGGGAAAGCTGATTCCAGTGGGGAGACCAAAGATTCGCTATTGAATTCAATTGATGAAAACAAGTCGAGATCTACTGACATCCGGTGGCCTAAATATAATGCCAATGCCGTTCCACCCACCAGGTTAAAATGCTTCAATGCCGGAATTTGCATGAGGCCTTTTAATACATCCAATGTGCGGGGTTCAACTGCGCTGTATTGTAGCATTTGTAATCCGTTAATTCATTATTGAATAAAGCGCTGGCCAGGCAGATAGTAGCAAGAGAGAGCCACCGGGCTTTTGTTAATGTAGTACGGATATTCTCATCTCCATAATACCTCCTGCATTGCCGTATATCTTCCACATCGCCCCGCTCAAATACTCTTTCTATCACAAAAGAAGCTTTGGCATCATAATCCAGGGCCTCAAAATTCACATCCCAGAAGATGCGTTTATCAAAAATGGGTTTGTTCATTGAGTAAAATTACTGATTTTTTGGCGGGGTTGCTTATAACTGGGAAGTGGGTCACTAAAGGCGGAGGTGACATTTGTTTACCGGGTTGGGAGATGGAGAGTATAGTGTAAGGGTAATGGGGGGAAGGGAAAGAGGAAGGGAATAGTTATTCTTGAGAATTTAATTTTCCGTGACAATATTTGTATTTCTTCCCATTGCCACAAGGACAAGGATCATTCCTTCCAATTTTCGGACCTTCTCTGACTTGGGGGTCTAGAAGTGCGGAGTCTTCGCCAAACTGTAATCTGTGGTTAAATGCTCTATGAATGCTTTTACTATGTTTAACGAATACGTTTCGATTGCCTGACATGATAATAAAGACCCATCTGATACCACCCGAAGACCTGGCTTACAGGGGCTGAGGACCCGAGCGGCCTGCAACTGCCCGATTGACGCATTGCCTGCATATTGGCTAACTATTGCCAAAGGCTTGCCTGACTATTGGTCTATAATTGGTTAAGGATTGACCCGATATTGACTCCGCATTGCCTTGGCATTGCCGCAATATTGCCCAATCATTGCCCAATCATTGCCCCGTCATTGGGGGATATTGACCTGGCATTGACTGTCCATTGACTCGATATTGACTTTCCATTGGCGGCATATTGACAAGCCATTGGCTATTTGTCTAAAAAGTTCCGGACAAGCCCCCGGCTCCTCTTAAAAAACTCCCATTGTAGTACCCGAAGAGGGGCGTAGAGGGTTGATTCTCAAGGATGCTGATTGAGGATAGGCTATATAGAGATATGCAACCCAGTCCAAAAAAATATTTCATTTTATTTGCCGCCAATATTTATTTTCTTTGCGTCTTTTTTAATTGATCTATTTCTTTTTGCTGTTCTTTTATTGCTTCGATCAATAAAGGAACCAGTTTGGCATAATCCACACTTTTATAGCCCTCGCTGTTCGTGCTTACCACCTCCGGTATTATTTTTTCCACTTCCTGGGCGATCAGTCCAACCTGGTTTCCACTGTCAAACTGCATAGCGGGGAATGCATCGGTTCTCATATGATAAGTAACCCCTCTTAACTGCATCAATTTTTGCAGGGGGTTGGCCAGGGTTGTAATGTCTTTTTTGAAACGGCTATCCGAAGTATAAGTAGTGCCATTCACAGATAAATTTCCCTGGACCACCATGGCCGTGGTACCGCTGGCAGGTACATAGGCCCTTGAGGTAAAACCGCCGCTATTATCATCATATCCAAAAGATATCCTGGCATTTACATTATCACAGTATAAGCGGAAATCATTACCGGCAACCGACATGCCCGCGTCGCCGGTGCCACCGGGGTAAAGGGTGATCTTCTTTTCCAAAGTGGGACTAAAAGCGAGTTGCGCGTCAGGAGTATTGTTATTGATGCCGATTCTTCCATTGGCTGTATTATAGATAAATCCCCAGATAGTGGGCCCGCCGAAAATGCCGATGTTGGTATTATTCTGCACACCTATAAAACCAAGCTGGGAGCTATTATCCGGCTTGTATAACCAAATACCGGCGCCATTATTAATATCGGTTGTTCCGTTTCTTAATGTAAGTCTTCCATTTAATATCATCCCATCTTGTCCAAAGTTGATGATATGTGCTCTTTCAGTAAAACTGTTACTGTTGCCATACCCAAAGATTATATCAGAGGTTGCATAGTCCGTATACAACTGTAAATGCGAGGGCTGGATGCCCAGGCCAAAATGGTTGCCGGATAATCCACCAAATAAAGAAATTTTATTCCCGTTCGAAGAAGATCCAAAACTGATGGGTTTGCTGAAATTGATTGTATCCATAAGTGTTACATTATTTCTGATAACAACATCTCCGGCTACATCCAGGTTAGCGGAAAGTGTTACATTATTTCTGAAAACAACATCTCCGGCTACATCCAGGTTAGCGGAAGGCAATTTGGTGTTTATTCCGACTTTGCTGGTTGAAGGAGGTACATTAGTATAGACACAACATCCAAGGCTACCACAGTCATTTAAGCCTGCTGTTATTTTTATATAATAAACAGTCCCCAGGGTAAGGTTGTTTAGTGTTAGTGTATTGTCTTCATCACTTCTGCCACATTGGACATAGGTAAACGGGCCGTTACAATTCCCTGTTAATACAACAAATTCAACTGAACCAGTAGAAAAGAACCCACAGGGGGGCCCCACTCCCTCAGTTGGAAGGATCTGTAATTTAACGGAAGTATAGGTAGCTGTAAATTTATACCATACATCAGGGTCAGTGGCAAAACTTGGGCTACAGGTATTTGTCCCTATGATACTATAGGCCACATAGGTAATGCCTGTAAATGGATCACGCACGGGAATACAGGGATCTGCACTTTCAATAACAGGAATTGTGATCGCACCACATGGATTGTCCTGAGGACTCTGGGCATTGATGTAATAGGGACTCAGGAATAATAAGATTAATGGAAATAACTTTTTCATGGTTTCTTCTTTTAAGTTATTTATTCTGATTAGTAAGAATGGCCTCATAAAGAAAAGATGGCTACTGAGATCTTTTGCAGATGGCAGGGCCATAAGATAATTTTTCCCGGGGCCCGGATCATATTATAATGAACAATGGACAATACCATGTTCAAAGCCTATGTATTTGTCATTCTACTTTTGCCTTGTAATAAAGATATTTGTATCCAGTACGGCCATTAATATAACTTTCGTTATACCTGGGGTGATGCGTGAGACAGACAACACGGCCTGATAAGCACGTGGTAAAGCGGAATCATATATTTACGTATAAATGCGAGGGCTTTTACGTATGGGACAGGGGTTTTACCCGGTTATCAGCCTGAATTCAGCGATTATACTTAACTCGTTGTAACTAAAACTCTACAAACGCCTCCTGATCCTACTACACAGAATAAGTTAATATCCTATTTTTCAAATTCTTTACTTCCCGTCACTTTGGGTTCCAATAGAAGAATAAGAAATGTTTTTTTAACCAGTAAAATCGAAACCCATGGGCATGCGCCAGTTAAAGATCTCGAAAACGATCACCAACCGTGAATCACCAAGCCTGGAGAAATACCTCCAGGAAATAAGTAAAGTAGATATGCTATCCGGTGAGGAAGAATCTGAACTTACCCGATTGATTAAGAAAGGAGATAAAGTCGCGCTTGATCAATTGACCAAAGCCAACCTCCGTTTTGTTGTTTCTGTAGCCAAACAATTCCAGGGACAGGGTCTTCCCTTGTCGGATCTTATCAATGAAGGCAATATTGGACTGATAAAAGCAGCCGGGCGGTTTGACGATACGCGTGGGTTTAAATTCATCTCTTTTGCCGTATGGTGGATCCGCCAGAGCATACTTGAAGCACTGGCTATCAGTGCAAGGCTGGTCAGGTTACCCATGAATAAAGTTTTGTTGGGCAGCCGCATACGGAAAGCAAATTCTAAACTCGAGCAGCAACTGGACAGGCAACCTTCCACAGATGAGGTGGCCGAAGCCCTGAATATAGAAGTAAAAGAAGTAGAATTCGGGATGGGGCTAAGTGACCGCCATGTGAGCCTGGATGCACCGGTGATAGGGGATGATGAAGGGAGCCTGCTGGATGTGATGGAAAATACCTCGGCAGCTTTTGCCGATGCTGACCTGATGCATGCCGATTCATTGAAAAAAGAAATTACCCGTACCCTGCGAACACTGCCTGATAAACAGAGGGAAACATTATGCTATTTCTTTGGAATAGGAATAGAACGCCCCTTGAGCCTGGAAGATATTGCCCGTAAATATGATCTGACTGTAGAAAGGGTGAGGCAAATAAGGGATAAGGCGATCGGCCGGTTGAAAACACCGCAGAATATTAATTTACTAAGGGGGTTTTTAAGAGCCTGATAATTGTATTATTTATTACTATTATGCTGACAGTACAAAAGAAATCATTACCTAAGTAAAAACTCAACCATTTACCGACCGCATCATTGCTTCCGGGTATCGCAAACCCGCCGCTGCGTTTTTCGGAACGATCAGATCAATCGCGGCTAATTCTTCTTTTGTTAAGTTAAGCTTGATTGCACCGGCGTTTTCTTCCAGGTATTTGACCTTTTTAGTACCGGGTATTGGGAAAATATGATCTCCCTGCGCCAACACCCAGGCCAGCGCCAATTGGGATGCCGTGCAGCCTTTTTGAATAGCTAATTGCTCCAGCTGATGAACAAGATCCAGGTTCTTCTGAAAATTCTCTCCCTGGAAACGGGGCGAGAACCGGCGGTAATCATCAGGGGCAAAGTCGTCAAACTTTTTGAACTGCCCGGTCAGGAATCCTCTTCCCAATGGACTATATGCTACAAAGGCAATTCCCAATTCCTTACAGGTTTGCAATACTCCCTCTTCCGGGTCACGGGTCCATAGAGAATACTCACTTTGTATAGCTGATAACGGAAACACTGCATGTGCCTTACGGATGGTGGCAAGGGATGCTTCTGATAAACCAATGCCACGAACCTTACCTGCTTTTACCAATGCGCCCATAGCCTCCACCGTTTCTTCTATAGGTGTGGCAGGGTCCACCCGGTGGAGATAGTAAAGATCGATATGATCCGTATCCAGTCTTTTTAAACTGGCTTCACAGGATGACCGGGCATAATCAGGTTTGCCGTTCAAACCCCTTGCCTGAGGATTGGCGGGGTCACGAAGAATACCAAACTTGGTGGCCAGGGTGATTTTTTCACGTATTCCTTTTAATGCTTTACCCACCAGTATCTCATTGGTATGGGGGCCATACACATCGGCGGTATCCCAGAAGCTGATACCGAGTTCCAGGGCACGGTGTAATGTTTGTAAACTTTCCGCGTCATTGGTAGCGCCATAAAATTCACTCATGCCCATACAACCTAAACCTAATTGGGATGCCGTGAGACCCTGTGAACCTAAATTTTTATTCAGCATAAAATTGATTTATTAATAGTGAAGCGGGAATAAAGATAATCCA
>JADGPW010000164.1 GCA_017882265.1 Chitinophagaceae bacterium
CACAGGATCGCCGTTTTTGCACCACTCTACCTGGATTCCGCATTTGATTTTGATAATGAGTACCGTTATGCTAAAAATGTTTTTCCAAAATTCATCAACCCGGGACTGGAATTTTATGAAGGTGTGCAACTGGCCCTGGATTCCCTGAATAAAGAAAAAGCCCCCCTGGAAATTTTTGTTTTTGATACCCGTTCGGCGACAACATCGTTAACCCAGCAACTGGATGAAGCCGCGAGGGACAGTGTAGAGTTAATCATTGCTCATTGCAGCGCCGGGGAAGTAAAGTTTTTTGCAGATGCAGGTTTAAAAAATAATATACCCGTCATTAATGTCAACCTGCCGAATGATGGGGGGGTGACCGCGAATCCTTTTTTCGTAGTCCTCAATTCAACCCTCAGAACACAATGTGAAGGGATCTACAGGTATATTCAGAAATATTATGCCCTTGATCCGGTTATTGTTTTTCGAAAAAAAGGTCAACTGGAAGACCGGATCAAATTTTATTTTGATGATTTCGGTAAAAACACCATGTCAATTCCCTTGCATTTGAAATATGTTGATTTAACGGATAGTTTTACCGTTACCCAGCTGACGGAACATCTCGATTCAACCAGTCATACCTTATGCATTGCGGGTAGCCTGGATGAGAATTTTGGAAAAAAATTAACCAGGCAACTGGCTTCTGTTAATAAGCTATATCCTGCAACAATAATAGGCATGCCTACCTGGGATGGCATCAAGGAATTCAACAAGCCTGAATATAAAGGCATCGAGATCATTTACAGCACACCTTATTACAATCCCAAAATGGACAAAATAAGTCAAAGCATAAATACGCATTTTAATACGATCATGTTTGCACGTCCCAGCGATATGGTATTCAAAGGCTATGAAGTAGCCTGGCGATATGCCAAACTCCTACTGCAATATGGACCTGAAATTTCTTCTAACCTGGCCAATAAACAGATCAGGGTATTCACCGATTTCGATATCCAGCCTGTATTTGGCAAACCAAACATGACACTTGATTATTTTGAGAACAAGAAGCTTTATTTCCTGAAATGGCAAGATGGAGTGATCAAAGGAGTTTATTAATTATCGGTTGATGAGTCAGTTAGCCGACAGGTGAGCCCTAATTCCTAATCCTCAATTCCAAATTCCTAATTTTACCTGCTATGCAATTATTGGAGGGCACTCAGGGCTTTAACATCATTAAACAATGGCTATTACAAAAGAACAGGGAGCCATTTACCTTCCAGTCAGGAACCTGGCAGCATATCATTAATGGTGAAAGTGGATTAGTGAATGCCCCCACAGGATGTGGCAAAACTTTCTCTGTTTTTCTCGGCGCACTCATTGACTTCATCAATAAACACCCCGATGATTATCAAATTCAGAAAAAGATCGGGCTGAAACTTTTATGGATCACCCCTTTAAGGGCATTGGCAAAGGATATCGGCAGGGCCATGGAAGAGGTTATCGGGGAATTAGGAATGGGATGGAAAATAGGGATCAGGAACGGAGATACGGATATTGCGGAAAGAAACCGGCAAAAAAAACAAATGCCGGAAGTACTGATCATTACACCTGAAAGCCTGCACCTGTTGCTGGCCCAAAAAGGTCATGCTGAATTCTTCCGGTCGCTCCATTTGATTGCAGTAGATGAATGGCATGAATTGCTGGGAACAAAGAGAGGAGTACAGGTGGAGTTAGCCATATCAAGAATTGTGGGCCTCACCCCCCAACCCCCTCTCCTGGCGGAGAGGGGGAGTTGCATTTCCGAAAGCAGAATGTATCCGATGGTTTGGGGGATTTCAGCTACAATAGGAAATCTGGAAGAAGCGACAAGTGTGTTGATAGCTCCCCTCTCCGCCAGGAGAGGGGTTGGGGGTGAGGCCAGCCAAATAGTAAAAGCAGACATGAATAAGCAAATAGAAGTTGAATCCATCCTGCCCGATGAAATAGAAAAATACCCATGGGCGGGACATTTAGGGATCAAACTGGCATATAAACTCATCCCGATTATCCTGGAAAGCAAGACCACTCTCATCTTTATTAATACAAGAGGGATGAGTGAGACCTGGTATCAAACTTTATTGAATGTATGTCCTGAGCTGGCAGGTTCGATTGCCCTGCACCATGGTTCAATAGATATGGAATTACGTACCTGGATTGAAGAGAACCTGCATAAGGGAACCCTTAAAGCAGTTGTTTGTACTTCAAGCCTTGACCTGGGAGTTGATTTCCGCCCGGTTGAAACAGTGATACAGGTTGGCTCGCCAAAGGGAGTGGCCCGCTTTTTACAACGTGCCGGCCGTAGCGGCCATAGCCATGATGCCATAAGTAAAATATGGTTTCTGCCTACGCATTCATTGGAATTAGTTGAAGCCGCGGCCCTGAAAAATGCAATGGCGCAAGATGTCGTGGAAAGTCGTCAGCCCATGATGCTTTGTTATGATGTACTACTGCAATACCTGAATACGTTGGCTATTTCCGATGGTTTTGTACCGGAATCAACTTATGATGAAATTGTTTCCACACATTGTTATAAAGACCTGAGCCAGGAAGAATGGAGAATGATCCTTTATTTTATTACACAAGGCGGGCAGGCGCTGCAACAATATGATGAGTTCAGGAAAATCGAAATAGAAGATGGAATATACAGGATCACAAGCCGTAAAGTAGCGATGCGGCACCGAATGCATATCGGTACCATTGTGAGTGATACCATGATGAAAGTAAAATTTATGACCGGCGGTTACATCGGTGTGATCGAAGAATACTTTATTTCAAGGCTTGAACCGGGGGATGTTTTCACATTGGCAGGCCGACATCTTGAATTTGTGATGATCAAAGACATGACCGCCCTGGTGAGAAAAAGTAATGCAAAGAAATCCATTGTCCCAAGTTGGCAGGGAGGCCGCATGCCATTGAGTGCTAATTTGGGGAAGATGTTGCGGGCCACTTTGGATAGTGTAAGCCAGTCGGCAGTAGGCAGTAGGCAGTCAACAGTCAGCATCGTCACCCCGAGCGTAGCCGAGGGGCGGCAGTCGGCTCCCGATAGCTATCGGGACGGCAGTCAGCAAATCATTGGTTCTTCGCCACTCACCATTCACCATTCACCACTCACAAAACATCCCGAGCTGGAAATCCTGAGGCCCCTTTTTGATCTTCAGGAAGAACTTTCTCATGTGCCCAAAGAAAATGAATTGCTGATAGAACAAATTGAAACAAAGGATGGGTTCCACCTTTTTGTTTATCCTTTTGAAGGCCGGCTGGTACATGAAGCGATGGCTGCCATACTTGCCTTTCGCATCAGCCGGATCCACCCGATCACATTCTCCTTTGCTATGAATGATTATGGTTTTGAACTGCTGAGTGATCAGCCCATACCCGTGGATGATACCAATGTTTATGAACTATTTACGCCTGATGACCTGCTCAACGATATTCAACGCAGTGTGAACAGTACAGAAATGGCCAGGAGAAAGTTCCGGGATATTGCCGTCATCGGTGGTCTTATTTTCCAGGGTTTTCCAGGTGAACAAAAAAAAGCAAGGCATTTACAGGCATCGGCTTCTCTTCTTTTTAATGTGTTCAGCGAATATGATCCCCATAATGTGTTGCTACGTCAGGCTTACCAGGAAGTGCTGGACCAGCAAATGGAGGAGGTCCGGTTAAGAGATATGCTGAACCGTATCCAACATTCAAATATCGTAATACGTTTTCCACAACAACTTACTCCTTTCTGTTTTCCCATTAAAGTGGACAGTATGCGGGAAGATCTTTCTTCCGAAAAATTAGAGGACCGTGTCCGAAAGATGCAAAAGCAATTAGTGGAATAATTTTAAGTGTTAAGTTTTAAGGGTTAAGTTTTAAGTGTTAGGTGTTAAATGATAAATGCAAACTTGTATTTAATTTTGAAGAAATCGGCCGGTCAATAATTTTCTGCTTTTAAAATAAAACTACACACTTACACCTAACACTTAACACCTTTAATGCAAAACCCTATACTCTATACCCTTCATCATAATTCTTTTTGGGTCTCACCGGAACGATGCCTGTTCTGGGAAGAAGAAAACACCCTCATTGTTGCCGATCTGCACCTGGGAAAAAGCGGTCATTTCCGCAAAGCAGGGATTGCAGTGCCACAAGGCATTTATAAAGCTGACCTGCAGCGGCTCATGGCGCAACTCTATCTTTTTAAGGTTGACAGGTTAATTATAGTCGGGGATCTTACTCACAGCACCGAAAACAAAGAGCTCGACCTTTTTATCAGGTGGAGAAAGGATTTCTCTTTATTGCATATTGACCTCGTCACTGGCAATCATGATATTTTACAGGACAGCTGGTACGAAGAAGCCGATATAAAACGTCTCGAATGGAAACTGGTCATCCCCCCCTTTATCTTTTTACATGATCTGAAATCGAAAAAAAAACTGGCTGTAAATGAAATGGATCTCTATGCTTTTACCGGGCACCTGCATCCGGGTATCAGTATAAAAGGGAGTGGAAAACAATCGCTTCGTTTCCCCTGCTTTTATTTTGCAAAAGAATATTGTGTATTGCCCGCTTTCAGCCGCTTTACCGGTACCTATATAGTAGACCCGGAAAAAGACGATACTGTATTTGCGATCGTGGAAGACAGGCTGGTTAAATTATAAAGTATTTGCAAGTTGTGATAATAGATAAAAGATAAAAGTGAATAGATAAAAGTTCTCAAATCCGAAAAGACCTTACAATTTTGATATTTTCCCAAATCTGTAAGGTCTTTTCTGCTGAAGAAACTTTTATCTATTCACTTTTATCTATTATCTCTTTTTCCTTAGCTGGTTATAATCAAGAAAATAAATAAACCGAACGGTGAGTTCATTGCCATGATGAAGATCGAACACATCGTCCAGGTTGCGGAAATAAGTATTTTTTCCGGATAGATTTACGATTTCATTATCACCCAACCAGTTCTTATAACCAAGCACCAGGCTACTACCCAGCCGGAAATCCCAGGTAAGGAAAGCGTCCAGGTTAAAGACATTAACATTTTCATTCTTGCCGCTGATAAATGCTCTTGGCAGGAGGTAACCGCTGGCATTGACGTCATGAAAACTTGAATAAATGACCTTATTCCAGTAATGTCTTGCCCGGAGTGTAATATTCAAACGAGACGTGAAATTATAAATGCCCGATAATACAGCAGTAAAGTCCCGGTTGTCACGAAAACCCACGATCGGGTCATTATTTGTTTCACGTACAAATGCATATCCCAGCTGGTTTCCTTCATAATGTGAATCCGTCTGCAGGTCAAGAGAAAATTGATTACTGAAACGATACCGCATCCCCAGGCTAAGGCTGGTATAGGTATTATCAAATTTGGGCGACCGCGCATACCCAGCGCCATACCTTACAAAGCATTTTTTCCGACTATCGGTACTGCCGCTTATGGTAAAGACATAATTAGTGGGATAACTGAGATAGCGGCCATCCGTTCTTAATTCAAAATAATCATGATCCCAACCCGGTGTTATGTCGGCGAATAATGTCACATCCCAGAAATTATTGAATACCCAAAATGCCGAACCATTAATATCTACTTTATTATAAGCATTAGGCTTATACATGTTCTGAACTTTTGCGTTAAGACTATAACTATAAGTTATAAAATTGTTGGTGGGCATAAACTGACGATAAGTGATATTACCACTGCAACTGACCTCGTTTGGTGCAGACAGGATTCCAAGATCATTAGGGTCATATTTGTCTGATTCCACATTGCCGGTCACATTGTATTGCCAGTTACCGCTTACTTTTCCTGCCCGCAGGGTGGTGTTAAATCCATCATAAGGGTTCATCCCCCATATTTTGCTGTATCGTACAGTTCCATTTACACCATATTTATTTTTGTTATCATACAGGGCAAGATCAAGTGCCGTTACATTCGCATCTCTGCCATTACCACTTCGCATTACATCGGTATTGGTAAAGGTTAGATAGGATCTTCCCTGAAATGCCTGATCAAGGACCAGGATATTATAATTGGCCAGCGGTTCAGTCTCTATGGTGGTCTGCTTACCGGTTGTTTTATCCCGTATAATGGCATGCATAGGTGCCGTAACCGCATTGAACAGACCGATACCAAGTTTTTTCTGCGTACGTCCTGAAAACTTTATGGCATTGTACAATTGCGTACTGGTCGGATTCTTTATGATTTCAATATTGGGATCCGCATCGGCTGAGTCTATTATTGCAGCATAGCCGGTTGGGATGGCCCCTACACGCCTGGAATAAAACAAGCCGGATTTATTAAAGAGTTCTGTGCCTTCCGTAAAAAAGGGACGGTTCTCCTGGAATTTTATCTCATAAGGTGTAAGATTATTGACGACGTTATCAGAAACCACCTGCCCGAAATCAGGGATCAATGTGGCATCCAGTGTAAAACTTTCATTCACACCGTACTTGACATCCATTCCGCCATTCCTTAACCATTCATTCAGGAAGCCTGTACCTACCGGGGATCTTCTGAACCCTGTACTTACATAGGGAGAGAAACTTAACCGCAAAGGCGGCTCAATATTCTCCAGCCCTTTGAAATTGCCAAACTGGTTGACAAAACCAGTTACCTGCGGGTTGACCGGGTTCCAGAAACTGCTTTCATTATTGCGCCGGATAAATCGTAATAACTGGAGACCCCAATCCTGTACATCTTTTTTTGCAAAACGAAGGGATATATACGGTATCCGCATCTCCACGGTCCAGCCATCGGATTTCATACTTACTTTACTTTCCCATACAGCATCCCATGATTTATCCCCGAATGAATTGAAATCACCAGCGAGATTTGGACCCAGCCTGGCATCTGATTGCACGTTAGCGGTGGTAACGAGGAACTGGAAACCATTTTGATGATCATGATAGGTATCAAAAAAAATAGAGAAATAATCCACATCGGTCTGTTGTTCTCCATCCCTTGGGGTTATCTGTTTCCTGATCAATTTCGGATCATCATATAGATAAGCGCCCACATAGATCGCGCTGTTGTCATAGACAATTTTTACTTCGGTTCGCCGGGAGACGGGTAACCCATATGTTGGGAAATTCTGAACGAAATCTTTAAGCACCGGCACATTTGCCCATGCGGCATCATCCAGGTTGCCGTCTATTTTTGGGGCCTGCGTGGTGATCTTGAAGGCGTGGAGTGTTTTTTCCTGGGAAAAAAGTTGCCCACAAAACAATAACAAGGGTATGCAGATATACCTTTTGAACTTCATGTCCGTGATTACGCGGCAAATATAGAAGTTGGTCACGAAGGCAGGAAGATTGCCTGCATAAATATATCCGCGACAGTAAAAACACGGTGATCCTGGCTCAGTTCATCCTTTTTTTCAGGGAAATCACCTGTTCCTGGAGGTCAGAAACAATATTGGTCAATTGGTTCATATCCCATCTTTGCTGGGTATTTGTTTTGGAGATAACTACCTGTGCCTGCCACATTTCCATGATCTCATCAGCATTGACCGTATAAGGATGAAAAGAAGGATTATCACTCACCAGGGTGAGTTTATTCTTTGTCCTTCCATTTTTTTGCACCCTTTTATAAACGATACCTTCATTACGGGAAACCACGATACAGGCCATATTATTTTTAATATCATCAAGGTTGTCCAGTTTTTCTCCTACGATAACTGAGCCGCTGGGTGTTGGCAACATGGAATCGCCAATGATCTCGAAAGCCCTGTAATTACCACCGGTCAACATAGGCAATGTAAAGGTATTCAGCTCATCCACAAACTCCGGATCAGCAAAGCCGGCTAAATAGCCCGCCGCAGCCTTTACCGGGACAAAGGGAATATCAGGCCGGCCGGCAGCCAGTTTGAGGGCCCGGCGCTTGGCCAGGTAATTCGTTTTATTATCACTAAGATCTTTACGAAGGATCTCATCAAGAGTAAGCTTAAATATATCGCAAGCCACTTCAAGTACGTCAATGCGGGGCTCAGCCCTTTCTTCTTCATATGCTCCCAGGAGGGAACGTTTGATACGAAGCTTTTGAGCAAATTCTTCCTGTGTCCAGCCACGGAGTTTGCGCAGGTATTTCAGGTTTTGATTGGAGATTGCCATAGGAACCTAATTTATTTAGCTGCAAAATACTAATTTATTTAGATAATCAAAATAAAATTCTGGTTGGGTCCTAATGAATTTTCAACCGCAGAGACGCAAAGTCGCAGAGAGACGCTTAGTAAATATTGAAGAATCCCTCTGCGAACCTCCCCGTCTCTGCGCCTCCGCGGTTAAATTTTGCGAACTTCTTAATCTATCCTGTTTTGGTTAGGACGGAAAAAACAAAGATTTTTGTAGGGTATATGGCTAAAAAGAAACTTGCTCCGCCACCTCCTATCGGAAAAACTGTTCCCCCTAAAAGCAAAACCAAAAAAGCTTCTGTTCGCTCCGAAAATGAAAAACCGGTCATTCTAATCACCAATGACGATGGCGTTACCGCACCCGGGATACTGAATCTTGTGGAAGCTATAAAGGACCTGGGAAAAATAGTGGTCGTGGCTCCGGACAGGCCACAGTCAGGAATGGGTCATGCCATTACGATCGGGCAACCCTTGCGATTGCACAAGATAAATGCTATTGACAATGTGGAAACATGGTCCTGTACCGGCACTCCGGTTGACTGCGTAAAGCTGGCAGTGGATAAGGTATTGCGTCGCAAACCTGATATTTGTTTGAGCGGTATCAACCATGGCGCTAATCACAGTATCAATGTCATTTACTCGGGTACGATGTCCGCGGCCGTTGAAGCCGCGATCGAAAGCATACCTTCTGTAGGTTTTTCCTTACTCGATTACCGGATCGATGCTGATTTTACCGGGGCAAAGAAATATGCAAGAATAGTAGTGGAAAAAATGCTGAAACTAAAACTGGATAAACATACTGTGCTGAATGTAAATATTCCGGCCATATCAGTTGACCTGATCAAGGGCTTAAAGGTTTGCCGGCAGGCTTATGCCAAATATGAAGAAGATTTTATTGAACGCAATGACCCCACGGGTCGTCATTACTACTGGCTTACCGGTGAGTTTGTGAACTTCGACAAGGGAAAAGACACGGATGTTTGGGCCCTGGATCATAATTTCGTAAGTGTGGTGCCGGTACAATTTGACCTGACCAATTACGTTTTAAAAACGAAATTGGAAAAACTCTGGAAATGAATCTATTCAAAAAGGACAACCTAAAACTTGGACTGGTATTGGGATTGTTCGCTCCCTTAGCAGGCCTCGTCATCATTAAGTTTGTTAAGCCTGAATTCCGGGGCATATCTTTTTCTGAATTCTTTGACCTGTTCATCAATACGAATTCTTTATTGACTTCAATCGGCTCGCTTTCCTTACTGGCCAACGTGATACTCTTTACTATTTATGTCAATACTCACCGTGATCATACGGCCAAGGGAATTTTCCTGGTCACGCTTATTTATGGTATTTGTATTTTGGTGTTGAAAGTTTTTAATTAATCGGTTTAGAAAAAATATTTATTGTCCGAAGGACTCCTTTGGAGAATAATAAACGAAAACTCAGCTTCCATCACCGTCTAGATAACTTAGATCTTTGCCAGGGAAAACCAGTTGATCATTTTAGTTATATAAAATTTGGGAATGCAATCTGTGTTCCAGCGGAACACATCGTGGGTAGAAAAGATTCATCCGGGTAGAAAGTGTTCCGGAGGAACACCTCGTGCCAATTTTCAAATGGATGTTTGCACGAAACGTTCCTACGGAACGTTTACCGAATTAACCTCTTGGTAGCTACCCACGAAATGTCCCTCTGGGACATATTTCATTGGAAACTGGTAACAATACAGAGCAGATAATATTGTCCTCAATAGTTAAGACATTTCAGGTTTGAGAAAGTATCAAAGTTGTAAGATCTTTTCAACTTTAATGCACTTTTATCTATTCACTTTTCACTTTTATCTCTTATCTCCTATCTTTAATATCCGATCAGGGATTATGAAGTACTATATTATTGCCGGTGAGGCTTCCGGGGACCTGCATGGCAGCAATCTCATCAGGGAACTGAAGAAAATTGATGCTGCTGCTAACTTTCGTTGCTGGGGTGGTGATAAGATAGAGGCAGCCGGTGGTGAACTGGTAAAGCATTACCGGGAACTTGCATTTATGGGTTTTTCGGAAGTATTGATGAACCTGCGCACCATCTTTAAAAACCTGGCGTTTTGTAAAAAAGATATTCTTCAATATAAACCGGATGCCCTCATTTTAATTGATTACCCTGGCTTTAACCTACGCATAGCTAAATGGGCAAAACAGCAGGAGTTATTTACCCGTTCCGGAAAAAAGATCATCTTTTATATCTCCCCACAGGTATGGGCCTGGAAACCGAACCGGGTAAAACTAATGAAGCAATGTATCGATAAGATGCTGGTCATACTTCCGTTTGAAAAAGAATACTTCAAAAATAAATGGGACTGGGAGGTTGAGTATGTCGGGCATCCGCTGGTAGAAGTAGTTGACAGTTGGCAGTCGGCAGTAGGCAGTCAGCAATCGACAGTCAGTAATCAGGGCGCCATTGTCACCCCGAGCGTAGCCGAGGGGCAGCAGTCGACAGTCAGCAATCGGGACGGCATTGTCATCCCGAGCGTAGCCGAGGGGCCGATTGTTGCCTTATTACCGGGAAGCCGGAAACAAGAGATAGCGAAAAAATTACCGGTCATGCTGGAAGTAAGTAAATCTTTTCCGGGTTACCGGTTCATCGTAGCAGAGGCCCCCTCCGTGGATGAGTCATTTTACAACACTTTCACACAGCCCTATGCTAATGTAAGCGCCGTAAAAAATAAAACCTATGAGCTTTTGTTACAAGCCAAAGCTGCATTAGTTACATCAGGTACGGCCACATTGGAAACAGCACTCTTTGGAGTTCCTGAAGTGGTTTGTTATAAGGGATCGTTTTTCTCTTACCAGATCGGAAAACGCCTGGTAAACGTAAAATACATTTCCCTTGTTAACCTGATCATGGATAGACTGGTGGTTAAAGAATTGATACAAAATGAGCTGACGGTTGAGAACCTGAAAAAAGAATTAGAAGATTTGCTTTTGAATGAAGAAAGAAGGTCAGCGCTTCAAAAAGATTATTCTGAACTGAAAAAACTCCTTGATCAAGGAGGCCATGCATCAGCAAAAGCAGCTATGTCAATCATCAATTTCCTCAGGTCAGGAGCTTAATCGCAAGAATAATAAGGCAGAGAATAAACACAAACAGGCTGATCCGGTTGATGCCATGCATATAACCGATCCATTTATCTTTTGGGCGGTTTGGATCTTTCTTTTTTAAATAGAGATATTCAGATATTTGTTTCCAGACGCCCATACCTGTAAAGATAAAAACTTAATTGACTACCCGCTTATAAGCACCTTGTTTAACTTTGTGCCCTTTGTGTAATTCTTTGTGTCCTTTGTGATCCCAAATGTAGGGGCACAAAGAACACAACGAACCACGAAGGTCACAACGGGAATTTATTTACTTGTTAAAGACTAGTATGGGCTTTCTTTATTTATTATTTTTGATCCTTATGGCATTATTTATTACTTCGCTGAATTCCGGGAGCAATGGGAATTGCTATTATATCGGTAACAATAATGAAGCGGTTATTATTGACGCGGGCATTTCCTGCAGGGAAACAGAAAGGAGGATGAGCCGGCTGGGTCTTTCGATGTCAACGGTCAAAGCGATCTTTGTTTCGCATGAGCATGCTGATCATATTACGGGCATTCCACGAATTTCCAAAAAATACCAGATACCTGTTTACATTACAGATGCCACCCATCGGCATAGCCATATCCCCATTGACAAACATTTGATCTTTCCTTTTAAAGCCAATAAATCAGTGAAGGTTGGAAGTATTTCTGTACTGCCTTTCAAAAAATCGCATGATGCTTCTGACCCGCATAGCTTTATGGTTTCAGATCACCAGGTCAATATAGGAGTGTTCACGGATATTGGATTTAGCTGTAAGCGGGTGATCCGTCATTTTAAGGAATGTCATGCCGCTTTCCTCGAAGCTAATTATTGTGAAGACATGCTGACCAACGGCCATTATCCTTATCACTTGAAAGAACGTATCCGCAGTGACCAGGGACATTTATCCAATGCCCAGGCCCTCGAATTATTTATCAACCACCGGAATGAGCAGTTGAGTCATTTGATCCTTTCGCATTTATCAAAGAATAATAACTCTCCCAAACTAGTTGAAAAATTATTTCGCAAACATGCAGGCACCACCACCATCCTTGTCGCTTCCCGGTATGAGGAAATGCCGGTGTATTGTATTGCTGGGTCAAGAAAGCCGGTGGCAATAAAAAGATATAAGGCGTCATCCCAGGCGCAACTTTCACTCTTCCCAGCCGTGTCTCCCCCGGCCTCCAGCAACTTTCTATTCAAGGAAAACTAAGGGGGACATGGCGTTCTTCCCAGCCGTGTCTCCCCCGGCCTCCAGCAACTTTCAATTCAAGGAAAACTAAGGGGGACATGGCGTTCTTCCCAGCCGTGTCTCCCCCGGCTTCCAGCAATTATCAATTCAAGGAAAACTAAGGGGGACACGGCGTTCTTTGAAAGGTTATAGGATGAATCGATAGTCTTTTGTATTTGGGGAATTGGAAATATGTACATAATTTTGTACATAATAAAGTACATTTTATATACTTACAACTACCCTTTCCGATTTTCGCAAAGACATTAAGAGTTACCTGGATAAGGTTACCCAAAGTTTTGAAACATTAATTATTAACAGGGGTAAGGATACAGGTGTGGTGGTTATTTCCCTTGAAGAATATAATTCTTTAAAAGCTACACAGCATGAGCTGTCTTCTAAAAAGAATGAAAGGCGATTAGATTCGGCTATTGAAAAACTCAAATCAGGTTCAGGAACCAAAAGAAAACTAATTGAGTAATGAAGTATGTATTTGTTGAAGAGTCGTGGGGAGACTATCTCTATTGGCAAAAAACAGACAAACAAAAACTAAAACGAATCAATGAATTGCTGAAAGATATCGCCCAGCACCCGTTTGAAGGCATCGGGAAACCAGAACCTTTAAAGTTTAAGTATTCAGGGTTCTGGTTAAGACGGATTGATGAAGAACATCGGTTGATTTACCGGATTGTAAATGATGAAATTCATATTGCTAAATGCCGCTTCCATTACGATTGAGTTCTTGCCAATGACCACTATCGAATATTTTTTAAAATGAGATCATTTAATTGAAAATAGCCGGGAAGGGCGGGAAGACGGGAAGAGATTATTTCTTCCCGTCTTCCCGGCCTTCCCGGCAAACATCTTTTGCAAAACCATATATTATTATCAACTTTATAACTCTTCAATATTCAAACAAGATGAAAAAGATAAACCTGTTTTTATTTTTATTGTTTTTTTTTAGTTGCTTATTTTACTTCAGCTGCACAATCCCCAAAGAAGGATACACCTTATTTTACTGCCGAAATAATAACTCATGGTGTGTATAAAGCGGGGGTCCAGAATTATATCGAGATCAGCCTGGTTACCAAAAACGGGTATAGTAATGATATGAATTACGCTTTTAAATTCGCAGCTAAAACACCGGCGCCGGCGGGGGTTACTTATCCAAAACCCATACTTACAAAAACCGACGGGGTTATTGACTTAACAAAAGCGGTTTTCAAATTACCTTTTGTTAAGTCCAAAGCGGGCCGTTTTCTTATTTCAGGCATTTTCTCCGTGGCGGTGCATAGTAATACAAATCGTATAGAAGATGATTTTGTGCTCTCACAGAATATTGATGTAAAATGAGTGTTTTTTTTGCCGGGAAGGGCGGGAAGACGGGAAGGAAAAGAATATCGAACACATGAACCCCGTAATACAACGGGGTTCATGTGTTCTGCATTCTTCCCGTCTTCCCGTCCTTCCCGGCTATTTTTCAACCCGAAAATGATAAACTTGCCAAAGCATAAACATTGCATACTTTTAAATTAAATAATGCTACTTATTCCAATGAAATCACATCGGACTATTTCTCAATTTGTATTCATTTTCCTTTCATTAACTGTTACAAATTACGCCACCATCCAGGCACAATCAGCCTTTGTGGCGCCGACACTTCCAACCATTCCTGATAAAACATTTAATATTAAGGATTATGGCGCAATTGGCGATAGCATAACGGATAATAGCAAAGCCATACAGGATGCCATAAATGCGGCAGCCAATGCAGGTGGCGGTAAAGTGGTTATACCATCCGGCATATACTTATCCGGCCCGTTCCAGTTTACCAATAACCTGGACCTGCATATTGATGCTGATGCCATTCTGAGAATGTTGCCAATAGATAAATATCCTGGCGGCACCGTGGAAGGAACTGCTTTTATCACCGGCTTAAAACTGCACGATATTGCTATATCCGGTAAAGGAATGATCGATGGACAAGGAAGCTCCTGGTGGCCGTTTGCAAAAACAGAAAACGCAAAACGCCCCCGCATGATCGCCTTCAGGGATTGCGAAAGAGTTTTAATTGAGGACGTGAAAATGATCAACTCGCCTATGTTCCATATAACCGTGGGTGGCAAATCATCAAACGTAACGGTGCGGAACGTGATCATCCGGGCGCCTGCCTCTACCGATCCGGTGAACCCAAGTCATAATACCGATGCCTGCGATGTGAGCGGATCAAAAATATTGGTACAGCATTGCGATATTAGTGTTGGCGACGATGACTTTACCTGTGGTGGCAATACTTCAGATGTATTGATCACCGGATGTACTTATGGTTATGGACATGGAGTATCTATTGGTAGTCCGATCAGGGGTGGCGTATCAAATATTACTGTTGAAAATTGCACTTTTGCCAATACAGAATTTGGCATCCGAATCAAATCAGACCGCGACCGGGGTGGGATAGTTCAGAATTTAACCTACCGGAACCTGGTGATGACCAATGTTGATATGCCAATCCTGATCTATGCCAGCTATAACGCCAAAGACAGTAAGTACCGGAATTTGCAAAAATTAACGCCTGAGGATGCCGGCACCTATCCTTCGGCGGATACCAGCGCCCTTACACCTATCTATCGCAACATTAGTTTCCAGAACATTTCTGCAACTACTTCAAAAGGGAAACGAGCTGGTTTGATCTGGGGATTACCTGAAGCTGTGGTATCTAATATCCTGTTGAAAAATGTAAACATCACTGCAGATAACCCCTTCGGTGTTTACTTTGCCGAAAACGTTCAGCTGGTGAATTGCAAAATAATAACTAAGGAAGGTGAAAATAAATTACTGCTAACGAATGCAAAGGTTACTGTAGATGGGAAGGAAGTAAAATAATGTAACTACCATCGTCTACGCGAGTTTGCAGGGAACATCTAAACCCCTATTTTTGCGTCCCCGCTGACAAAAGGGGGTTTAGCTCAGCTGGCTAGAGCGTTTGCATGGCATGCAAAAGGTCACCGGTTCGACTCCGGTAACCTCCACAAAAAGGAGGCTATCCCTTTGGGACTGCCTCTTTTTCATTTATACAAAGTTTAGCTCGCATGGCTAGAGCGTCCCGATGGCTTTCGGGAAGGTCACCGGTTCGACTCCGGTAACCTCCACAAAAAAGGTTCTGAATTATCAGAACCTTTTTATGTTCTATGCCTCTTTTTGTTGGATTCTATGACTCTGTTGACCAGAGCGCCGGCTGTATAGTTCACCCCGGTCTTTTCAATAACATATTAGATACTTCGGATTTTTTACGCCGCGATACCGGGAATTTGGAATTATCACTGAGCACTACGACTCCTTTTTTTAAAAAGTTTATAATGAAATTCTTATTAACGATATAGGATTTGTGAATACGAACAAACACATCACCTGGCAGTAATTCCGAAAAATCCTTTAATGTTTTGGCACTGACGAATTGCCTGTTCCCGGTAAGGATGATCCTGGAATAATTACCTTCCCCTTCCAGCCGTATAATTTCATTCATTTTAAAAAATACAACCCCGGAGCTTGTGGGTACCGTGAGCCGCAGGTCCTCCTCCTCTTTTGCCCGCAGGTTATGAACCAGGTTAGCCAGTATTTGTTTACCTGAATGACCGGATTGCTTTTTTTTGATCACTCTTTTTACCGCTTCTTTTAATTCATCGGCATCGATCGGCTTTAAAAGATAATCCACCGCGCTGAACCGGATGGCCTGGATAGCATATTCATCATGCGCCGTCGTGAAAATAACATCAAAAGGTATTTCATCATATTGGTTCAGCAGATCAAAGCCCGTCAGGGAAGGCATGATAATATCTAGGAAAACGAGATCGGGTTTATATTCCTGCAAAAAGGAAATGGCTTTAGCGGGTTTTGTTTCGATCACAATCTCCGTGATCTCGGGAACATGTCGCTGCAACATAAGCCGGAGTACATTGGCGGCGCTTAACTCATCATCAATAATGGCGGCTTTTATCACGGGCTAAAGATAAATAAAACCGCAGCAGGACTTCCATTTACCTTTAACCTGGTAGTGGGTGAATTTGAATCGCAGAGGTCTCATGTATGAGATGGTTACTGTCAAGCGTAACTTTAAGTTGAACAGACTTAATAATTACCTTAAAACAGTAACCATGACACAAATTAAACAATTGGATTTTACCGG
>JADGPW010000165.1 GCA_017882265.1 Chitinophagaceae bacterium
AAAGATCTGGGGCAGTGATACTTATTTTAACGGAAGAAGCATGGACGTGTATATTGCCAAGCTGCGCAAATACCTGAAAGACGATGAAAAGCTCGAGATCGTGAATATTCATGGTAATGGATTCAGGTTGGTGGTATCGGAATAATTGATCATTGAGTATTGAATATTGAGTATTGAATATTCTTAAAAAGTAAACGCTCAATATTCAATACTCAATGATCAATGTTCAAGGGAAAGTATCCCTAACGAATAAACATAACTCTCGATCTGAACCGAGTTTAATTTTTTATCAGCTTTTGACGCTGGGTATTCTTACCGTCATTATATTCCACAATATAAACTCCCTGTGGTAACCCGGATATAGATAAGGTCATACTCTGCCCTGCAGCTGATTGTTGTAACAAAACCCTGCCATCCGGGCTCAGTAGTTTTATCATCCCATTGCTGTTAATTCCTGCAATAACTATTTCATCTTTGGCGGGATTTGGATATACCTGCATAACAGTTATACCCAAAAAATTAATTTTAATAGTCGAAGTATACCTGAACTGTCCATCCCGGTCAACCATTTTGATCCTGTAATAGGATACGCCGGGCATGGGATACGGGTCCGTGAAATAATAAGAATTGGGCAGCGGTGAATTAGCCGCCTGGACATTATTGATTACCTGGAAACTATTTCCGTTGATACTACGTTCAATTTCAAAATGACTTACATTCATTTCATTCTGCGTTTGCCAGCTCAACAGCACTGTATTATTTTCTTTGTGGCCCGCAAATGAAGTTATTTGCAAAGGAAGGGCGATGGAGCAGATACTCGTCCAGGTATTGTACACATCCGCAGGGGTAGAGAGAGTAGGTGAAACAGAAAGATATTTGATGCTTCCTGACTGATCCTCACATTGTGCGGGGCTCGCACCAATATTATCCCTGAAAAAAACAATAGGGGTGGTGCTGGTAGCAGGGACATAGGTGCTGGCAGCGTCATTAAAAGTGCCAAATGAAGCTCCGTTTAAATAGATCGTAATAACATTAGTGACTCCGTCTCTTACCAGTGTTAGCAAAAAAAATGTGTTGGCCATAAAAGAACAGGTGCCCACATTACCATTTGGATAAAAATTCAAACAATTACCCAAGGTATACAAACCCGCATCCGTAATGCCATCCAGGAAATCAATAATACGCTGGTAACCGCCGAGTGCATTGAACTTAAAAAACATATGGATCGTGTAGGTCCCCCCAATAGTACTGTTATTGGGAAAGGATAGGCCGCCGCCGGCATTAAATGCAAAAACGGGCTGTGCCAGCGCGGAGCAGGAACCTGCTGTGGTGCTGATAATTTGTGTGGTAAAACTTCCAGTGACAGCCCCGCAGGAGAGTACCTCTGAAAGGGCCGGACCGGCACTGGCCTCATTAAAATTTCCATTAAAATAATAGGCATAAGTCTGGGCAAACGAAGAAAATGCAGAGATCATTACCGCGCTTAATAAACAACAACGTCTTATCCATTTCATAAATTTTCATTTATTGGTTAACGGTATGAAATGGAATTTCAGAGGAGCATATGGACAACGCCTATAAATATACCGAAAATTGTTCTAAAGCTTATCCGCTAAAATCAGGCTTCAAATAATGTTCCGGAAGCTCCCCGTATGGGTGGTTTCTTCCCCAAATGTTCATAGGCTTTTGCGGTGGCCTCTCTCCCTCTGGGCGTCCGTTGTAAAAACCCCTGCTGGATCAAAAATGGTTCGTATACTTCTTCGATCGTACCTGTTTCTTCCCCGACAGCCGTGGCAATCGTGGTAATACCCACCGGCCCCCCTTTGAATTTATCAATGATCGTAAGCAGGATCTTATTATCCATATCATCCAGGCCATACTCATCCACATTCAATGCCTTCAGGGAATGTTGGGTAATGCCCAGGTCAATATCCCCGTCGTTCAGTACCTGTGCAAAATCCCTGACCCGACGGAGCAAGCCATTGGCGATACGGGGTGTACCCCGGCTTCTTCTCCCGATCTCTTCTACCGCATCGTCAGATATGGATACCCCCAGGATGGCAGCCGAACGGTGAATGATCTTATTCAGGATCTCTGTCGTATAATATTCCAGTCTTGATTTGATGGCAAACCGTGAAAGCAAAGGCGCGGTCAGCAAACCACTCCGGGTGGTGGCGCCGATCAGCGTAAAGGGGTTGAGATTGATCTGGATACTCCTGGCATTGGGGCCACTGTCGATCATAATATCGATTCGGTAGTCTTCCATAGCCGCATATAAATATTCCTCCACCACGGCGCTCAGGCGGTGTATTTCATCAATGAACAACACATCATTGGGCTGGAGATTGGTCAGCAGACCGGCAAGATCCCCTGCTTTTTCAATAACGGGCCCGGAAGTTTCCCTGATATTAACACCCAGTTCATTGGCCACAATTCTCGACAGGGTGGTTTTGCCCAACCCGGGCGGGCCATGAAATAAAACATGATCCAGCGCTTCTCCCCGGATCTTCGCGGCTTTGATAAATACGCGCAGGTTCTCGATGATCTGCTCCTGCCCGGCAAAATCAGCGATCTGCGAAGGGCGGATATTGTTTTCAAATTCCTTATCGGCGGCGGTCAGGCTATCTTTATCAGGACCAAGGTTGGGGTTAACCATGAACTTTTTTTTGTAATATTTGTAAAGCTAATTATTAATCAATAAAAATGGTTTGTTATGAAAATCGGTATTATCGGATCAGGGATCGTGGGCTAGGTGCTGGCGACTGCTTTTTTAAAAGAAGGTCATGATGTAATGCTCGGCACCCGCGATCTCACAAAAGAAGAAGTGGTAAAATGGCGTGCGGAAAATGGCATGGGCTTTAGCGGGACATTTAAAGAAACAGCAAAATTCGGGGAGTTGCTGGTGCTGGCCACCGGCGGCAGTGTTATCATGGAAGCCATTCAATTGGCTGGCATTGAACATTTCTCAAACAAAGTAGTAATAGATGCCACGAATCCGATTGCCGCGGCTCCGCCGGTAAACGGCGTGTTGAAATTCTTTACTACCCTTGATGAATCCCTGATGGAACAGATCCAAAAGACTATTCCAGATGCCAAACTGGTGAAGGCTTTCAATAGTGCCGGTAATGCCTTTATGTACAAACCCAATTTCCCAGGGGGCCCTCCAACGATGTTTATTTGTGGCAATGATGATGAAGCTAAAAAAGCTGTCACCGAAATTCTTACTGCGTTTGGCTGGGAAACGGAGGATATGGGTAAAATGGAAGCTGCCTGCGCTATTGAACCACTTTGTATGCTTTGGTGTATTCCGGGAATGCTACGGAATCAATGGACGCATGCGTCTAAATTGCTCAAAATATAGATAGATAGAAATAGATAAAAGTGAATAGTTAATAGATAGATAATAGTGGTCCTAACGTTGTCGGGTTATTTCTTAAAATGCTTTCCTGCTTCTCGAAGTGAAATTCCAAAATTCATGAATGATGGCCACTATTATCTATTAACTATTCACTTTTAACTATAAAG
>JADGPW010000166.1 GCA_017882265.1 Chitinophagaceae bacterium
AATACATTCCTCGGGTATCGAATACGATCATTTTCCCGTCAGCATATTTTAAAACGCTGCATTGTGTATTCGGGGTCTCCTGGGCACACTCTTTGGGATCAAGGTTATAAATGCCGCCATCAGAAGAGACTGAGACAGGGTGCTCATTTTTATTGAGCCCCACACGGGCAGCATTGAGCTGATGTGATCCCTGGTTCCCCGTATCCCCGTTCCCGGTATCCCAGAACCAGTTCCAGTTGTAATGGACTCTTTTTTCGTTATATGGGCGCATAGGAGCAGGTCCTACCCACATATCCTAATGAAGTGTGGCAGGTGGTGTACCGTCTTTTGCAATGCCAAATGAATCACGCGGTTTGATGCAAAGACCCCTGGCCATATAAACTTCGCCGATACCACCATCGTGCAGAAATTTCATAGCCTCATTGGTTGTTGAACCGAATCCGGTCGAAATATGTACCTTATATTTTTTGCCGGCCTCAATCATTTTCCTTCCTTCCGAAATATTATGACAGATCGGTTTTTCAACGTAAACATGCTTACCTGCCTGGCAAGCCCATATAGTGGCCAGAGCATGCCAGTGATTCGGGATAGCAAATGAGACAGCATGGATATCCTTATTATCAAATACTTTACGCATGTCCCATTCAAATTTAGGTTTTATGCCCATCTTTCCTTCAACTACTTTAGCCCCATCTGCCCAAAACTTTTCATCGACTTCACAGATGGTTGTCAAGTATACATTATGGCTGTCTTTCATGCCGCCAAAAGCGGTTAAATGGGAAGCACCGCGTCCGTTTATGCCGGTAACTGCAATATTAATGCGTTCATTGGCACCAATAATTGAAGCATAAGATTTCGAACTGAACCCCATACCACCAATGGCTATGCCTGCAGTTCCCATTACGCTTTTCCTGATAAATTCTCTTCTTTTTGTCATTTTGATTTTTTTTGTATTTGTAAAGTTAGTAAATATTAAGCTTCGCTAAATTCTTAAGCTTGTTTGTGATTTGCAAACATCCCCTCGCCTCCTTTTCTATATCAATCAACCTCATCCCTGCCTGCCACCTGACTGCCTGTAGGCTGGGCAAGCAGGCCTCTTTCCCTTTCCCTGATTTTTTTAACCCATCCCACTTGAGGGATAGGGTGGTGTGGATTTTAGAACAATAGATTGGTTGGTATCGTATTTTTTAAATGAAAGTACTTTCTCACTTCCGGGACTAACGATGCTTTAGCTGTTTTTAAAATGTCTGGTAAGAAAAAAAACTTTATATTCATCTCACTATCATTACAATAAGACAATCAAATATAAAACCCCTAATATGAAATTATTAGCCTCACAGAACTGGATCGGGTTGATCAAAACAGGGAAAAATGTTTCTTAAATACCAGGTTAGGGGTATTTTGAAATGCAATTAACATCCATTCCCAAAACAATATTATTACATATAATTGAATTTTCCAAAATTAAATTTTTTTTTTCACGGGAAGACAAAATAATGAAAATCAAATAAATCCGGATAAGAATACCAATGAAAGAAATAATTGAATAAGCAGGATAAATCAGGAAAATCTCACATTCCAGTAAAAGTAACAATAATTATGCGCTTTAAATTTCAAAATTAAGGTTTAACTTTATTCTAACTCATAATGATGAAATCAGGTATAACATGATAAAGAATTGTCTTTTAGCTTATCCTATTCATAAACTTTGTGGACCTTTGTGCAATACTTTGAGAGCCTTTGTGTTTAAAATTTTTATGAATAATATGGGTTAGATAATTTCAAAAATATATTCAAGTAATAAAAGTAAAATACATAAAAAAAATGATCAAGAAATTTAGTAAAAAGGTTTATATTCTGACAGTAATTTGTGGCTTAATATTAATTATTTTTAGTTGTGGTACGAATCAGACTAATGAAAATACAGATGAAAATGCAACAATAGCAAAAAAGCCGGAATGGCTTAATGAGGGACCCATTGTATTGGCAGGTAATTGGGATTCTGCTCCAATTATCATGAGAAGATGGGGAGAAATCACTACCGATTACCAGGATACATACGATCGGATGCACACTGAAGAGACAGTTAAAAAGATGAAAGAGCAAGGTGTGACTCTGGTCATTTTACATTTCTTTAAAGGATTTGGACTGGTTGCCGAAAGAGAGTATATAGAAGATGCAATAAAATTCGCCGCTCTTTGTCACCAGTATGGGATCAAAGTCGGAGTTTATATTGGTGATACTATCTGTTATGAAACATTTCTAAAGGAAATGCCTGATGCAATAGACTGGTTAGTACCTGATTATTTCGGAGCTCCGGTTCAATATAACGCTTCTCAGACTTTTCGGCGACGACCTTACATTGGTCACCCTGATTACTATAATTATTTGAAGGAAGTCATCAAAGTAGCAGTAAATGAGGTAAAGGCTGATCTCATTCACTTTGACAATTCCTGCAGTCAGGCTCTTCCGGAAAATTTTCAACATCCATTAGCCATCGAACAATTCAGAGATTATTTGAAAAATAAGTACAACTCACAACAACTTAAGGATCGGTTTGGTTTTTCCGATATGAGTTATATTATGCCACCAAAGTATATGGGAACACCTCAATCAATAATAGATCCTCTTTTTCAGGAATGGATTGATTTCAGGTGCCAAAAGCTCAGTGATCATTATCTTAATTTGCGAAAATTCATTAAATCATTAAATCCCGGTGTCGTCGTTGAGCATAACCCTCATGGCGTGACAGGGCAAAATACGGCATGGCTGAGAGGTATTGACTGGCCCAGAACCGTTGCTTCCACAGATATCTTCTGGAGCGAAGGTGAGAGTGAGCCAGGTCTTAACGCCAATGGTGCCCTTGTCACCAAAATAAGAACCTACAAAGTTGCACGGACTATGGGTAATAT
>JADGPW010000167.1 GCA_017882265.1 Chitinophagaceae bacterium
CAGTACGATGAAATATTAACTCCACAATCCTTTTTCCGGGCGCATCGTTCCTACCTTATTAATTTAGCGCATGTAAAAATGTACCGAAGAGGTGAAGGAGGCGAGATTGTTATGAGTAACGGGCATGAAATAGAACTTGCCCGCACCCATAAAGATGAATTCCTGTATCTTTTAAATGTAAGGCAGTGAAAGTCCGGCTCCGCCATATTTTACCGGCTCATCTATTTAGCCTGTTGTTGCTGTTGCTTCCCGGCAGTATTTATGCGCAGCTGGCCGGCTTAAAACTTTATACAGTGAGTGATGGTTTACCGGGCAGCTTTGCATACAGGTCTTACCAGGATAAGACCGGGTATTTATGGGTAGCGACTACCGCGGGCCTTAGCCGCTTCGACGGAAGACAATTTGTAAACTACACCCTTTCAGATGGGTTGTTATCACTTTATGCAAATGGAATTTTCCAGGATAGTAACGACCGGCTTTGGTTCGGTACTAACGGCGGTATAGCCCAATTTAAAAATAACAGGTTTATTTACTACCCGACCAACGACCGGCTGAATATTTCTGATGTTGAAAATTTTTTGGAGACAAGAGATAAGCGGATATGGGCCTGTACATCTAAAGGCGTCTATGAATTTACAGATAGTATTTGGAGCAAAATACGTCTTTATCCCGGTTTTGAGAACCTGGACTGCACAGCGATTGTGGAAACAAACGGAGAGTTATACTGTAATTACCGTCACGATATTGTTTGCAGAAACAAAGACGGGAAATGGATCCATATCGCATCTGAAAAAGACTACGGCACTTTTAATCTTTTGACTTTCCAGGATAATCAAATCTGGTTAAGCACAAACAAGGACCTCTATATAATCCAGGATCATCATCCTGCTCCTTTGTACAAAAAAGAGGTAAGTGATTATTTTACATTTATGGTTGATTCAAAAAAGCGTCTCTGGCTTGCGGGAGCAAATTTTTTGAAGGTATCGAAGCCAGGTGACTGGCAACATTTTTCTGACTCAATATATGATAAGGGGTATCATTATCTTATGACTGAAGATGCAAGTCATAATATTTGGATTAGCAAAGCAGATGGCCTGCTAAAAGTAAAAGATTTCTCGTACACAACCATACATAAAAATAACGGTGTTCCGCTGGATGGAATATATAATATCATTGCCCTTCCCGATAACAGGTTGATGTTATCATCTGATACCAAAACCGGTTTACAGCTTTATGCGAATAATGGATTTAAACAAATACTGCCACCTGGCTCACCCGGTAATGAAAATTATTATTGGGACCCTGTTACTGCTTATACTTTCGATGACGGGAACAAACTTTGGATGGTAACAGGTCATAATAAATTTTTATATTTTAACGGTAAAACGCTGGAAGATTTTACTGGTGCGCTACATCTTAAAAAGCATGAGGATATCTTTGATTTAAACTTTGTAAAAACCAGGGATCAATCTTTTATTTGTGCCGATTCTACATTATTATACGGGACCTCCTCGACACTTTCAACCTTTATTCCGCATAATACGGGTATTCCTATTGTTAAGCCGACACGGGTATATGGACTCAAAAATGGCTTGATTTTATTATATATTGCAGGGCAGGGAGTGTACGGCATTGACACAGCAAATAATTATATTTCATTGATCAAGGAAACGGGCATTGATGGCAGCAAAAAGGGGGACAATTTGCCCGTTTGCTTTTATGAAGCCCCTGATAATTCATTTTGGATAGCCTTTCCCGGCCTGGGCCTGTACGAATACAGTTTTAGAAAAGATAAACTTCCTTTTCTAAAAAGTCACCTCACAGTAAATGATGGTTTGCAAAGCAATAAAATAATCAACCTGGTTAATGACGGGCAGAACAGGCTTTGGATACTAACGAGTGCAGGATTAGATATATTGCAAAAAAATAAAGCCGGCAGTTGGGAAGTGTTTAATTACGCTGTGTCCGGGGATTTCGCAGAAGGTACCGTCGAGGATAAGAAACTTGTATGTGATACACAAGGCAATGTCTGGCTTTCCGCTCCTACTAAAATAATAAAATTTAGCACGGCTGACATTAACCTTCATAAGGAAGCGCCCCATATTATCATTGAAAAAGTATCTCTTGCCTTTAAAGAAACAGACTGGAGTAAATTAGCTGATTCTTTATACGGTTACCATCAATTGCCTTTAAATCCAGTATTGAATTACAGCCAGAATTCGCTGGGCATTTCTTTTGATGCCATTGATCTTTCCTCTTCCAGTCCTGAATATTCTTATAAATTATTCCCTCTGGACACATCATGGAGTATTCCTGATAAAATAAAATCTGTATCGTTTGCACAATTGCCTGCCGGAAAATACCAATTTATGGTAAGGGCAAAAGACCGGGCATCTGCCTGGAGCAGTCCTGCTGTTTTCCGGTTTGCCATTACACCACCCTTCTGGCATAGGTGGTGGTTTCGATTAATTGTTGTTGCTATTGCTTCATTCATAATTATCAGCATTTTCGGGGCGAGAATAAAAAAAATAAAAAATGATTCTTTAATAAGAAATCAACTGAAAGAGCTGGAGATGAAAGCTCTTAAAGCGCAAATGAATCCGCATTTTATTTATAATGCGCTTAATTCAATCCAGGCTTTATTCGCCGATGATAAGAAGATGGAAGGCATCCATTATATAGGTTCATTTTCAAGATTACTCCGGCAGGTATTGGATAATTCAGAAAACAATGTTATTAGCCTGGATAAAGAACTTGAAACAATCGGACTCTATGTTCAACTTGAGACACTCAGACTTGATATGCTGCTACAGTTTAAAGTAATAGCCCCTGAAAATATAGTTCGGGAGTTTGAAAAGATACCGCCCCTTATTTTGCAACCTTTTGTTGAAAATGCTTTATGGCATGGCTTGAGCCATAAAGAAGGTGAAAAGGAAATAAAAATTACAGTTAGTGCAAATGATAACTGGTTGGTTTGCGATATAACTGATAACGGCATTGGCAGAGTGAAGGCAGAAGAATGGAAAAATACATCTACACTGTTGCATCAATCTAAAGCAATAGATATTACACGAAAAAGATTAATTGATTTTAATGAAGATGACTCCTTTCCGCCAATTGAATTTTTTGATCTGTACAATGATGAAAAAAATTCTATTGGCACAAATGTAACTGTACGAATAAAACGAAAAGTCAGGTCCACTTCTGATTCGTTTAATAAATCAAATACCTGATTTAAACGATTTTTATCGCTATTCACTCAATGGCAGTTTCAAACTCCTTTCCCGTGCTGTATTTTTAAATAATGGATTTCTTTTTGGCTATACTGCTCTTATTCATGGCAATATTAATTGGAATTTTTTGGAAGGCAATTATAAGCTGGCTGTTTCATCATAAGTACAATAGAAAAAAATAAATGAATTATAAATGCATTGACTAATATTAATTTGAAGGTGTCAACTTGCTGAAAGAAATACAAGAAAAAATAGAACTAATGAAATAAATCCCCCTGTTTATTACTCACACTTCTAAAAATTTAAATTTTTAACCAAAAAATAAAGGAGGATAATTATGAAACAAAAATTTCTATTACTTTTTACTGTCATCGCAGCGTTCTTTTTTTTCTTCACAGGCTGTAAAAAAAACGGAGTTCCCAATTGTGAGGGCAATAACGTTATAGTTGCAACTAGCAAAGTTATTGCTACAGGATTAAATAATCCGAGGGGTCTTAAGTTTGGGCCTGATGGAAATTTGTATGTAGCAGAAGGCGGCATTGGTGGAAAAAACTTTTCTACCGGTTGTTTGCAGGCCCCGCCACCGGTTGGCCCTTACAAAGGAAGTGATACAGGAAGCCGCATCTCCAGGATTGACTGGCAAGGTAACCGAACCACTTATGTAGATC
>JADGPW010000168.1 GCA_017882265.1 Chitinophagaceae bacterium
CCTTACCTCACAGAACAGGTTCGGGTATACTGGTTATTCTAGTTGGGTACTTTGTATTCGAATTTCCCGGAATCACCTTTTCCTCCTTACCTGCTCCCACTCCTCTCCTTACCCTCTCCCACTCCGCGCCTTAAATTGTCTTTACTGTAGCGGCTTTACGGGGAGCAGACTGGGAGAGGACTGGGAGAAACATAAGCTATACCCTCTACGCCTCCTCTACGGGTCCGCTACCGGATTTCCCCTGAAATGAACCCGTTTTAAACTCAATTTGTGTAGCGGACACGTAGAGGTCCCGACCCGGTTTATGACCTGTTTTGTAGAAGCCAGACATTTTTAATAGTTAACTAATTCATTTTCAATCGCAAATAAGGTTTTATCTCCATTATTAGCCCTCTTTCTTTCTTTTTAATCTGCGCGACAAAAAACCCCGCCCAGAGGAAAAAGAGATAAGAAGAAGTTTTATTTCCTCCTCTTACTCTGCAAATATTTCTCATGAATAACTGTACTCATCGGTTTCCCATACACTTTGCTTTCCACCCAGGAAATGATATCGAGATAAGCAAAGGAACGGGTTTCAAAGCGATTTTTTTCCAGGTGCTTTATTGTGTGCAGGAATTTTTCAAGCTCTGGTTTCAATTGACGGGGTGATAGTGGAATGGATTGCCGCAAAAAACGGAACATGGCCTCCTCAATAACCGTTAGATTTTTCATTTTAGCCATAAAGCGATACACGGACTTACTTAACGATTCCATCAGCATATCATTGCCCAGTTCGTAATGCGCCATCAGGTGAAGCAGGCGGGCATAACATTGCAGATCATAACGCAGATCAGATCTTTCATTGATGATCTTGTGCAGGTAATCAATACAGGTAGTATAGTCGTCACAGCCAAAATAAAGCATAGCGATCTTGTAATTGAGAACCAATACCCTGTGACGGTCAATAAAAAGATAATCATTCACCAGCTTTTCTTCTATCACGAACACTAATTGAAGCCCTTGTTTAAAAGTTCCCAGCATGAAATGCTGGTTGATGCGGGCAATACTGATGTATATAAAAGCCTGGATGCGAAAATTATCATGGTTTTTTACCCGATCGGTTTGGGCAAAAGCTGAAAACTGGCGCAAGGTCTTTTCAAATTGCCTGTAATTGCGAAGGTCAAAATGCGCATTGAGTAAATTATGCAGCCCCTTGATATAATGGCCCGTTTCCACTCTTATCATCAGGGGTTGTTCAGCAAACAGGTCCACCCATTTTTTGGCATAACGGTAATACTGCAAAAAATCCTGTCGAATAAAAGCATACCAGGCAAAGCTTTGGCAGAAATATAACCGTTCATAAAACCCGGTTTGCTCCCCTGCCCCTGATGGCAGGCTTTCCTTCATAAATGCCTTTATCCCTTTTTCGTCTTCCTCATTCCTTGCATGGCCATGTTGAATATACCAGCTATACAGTTGCAGCGCCAGGTTTGAAAGCCGTGTCACCATATCGATATGATCGTTTACTTCAGTGGCTTCTGCAGATAAAAGTTCCGCCCGGTCCTTCATGCTCCGGGTGATATGAAGGTTCTCTATTCTTTTTTCCAGGGCGATGATCTGTGGTAAAAAAATAAATTTTTGATTTGATCTTGCTGTTTCTTTTGCCCTGTCAAGAATACGGAGACTTTGGAGAAACAATCCTTTTTTATATAAAATATGGGCATAATCAAATTGCTCATTCAACTGAAGATCCAGGCTATCCGCACTTTTCAATAACCGGAGACTGGCCAGGACCTGTTTGTATAAATGCACTTTCAGGTTGCCCAGTTGCGGCTTGGTAACCCCGTTCATTTTTTTTAATAAAACATTTTCATCGTATTCTTTTATTTTATCCAGGGCATCAAAAAGACGCACGATCTTAAGGTCTTCCTTACCAGAGCTTCGTTTAATATATAACTTAAAATGCCTTTTTTCGGCCTTTTCAAGCGATTTGATCAATTGAAATAATATGTCGGTAGCACGGTTGGGCATCATACGGGATTTTTGCAGAGAACCGCTGTCCAAAGGGGTTTGGCAGGCAAGCACTCCATTTAGGCATGATGAAATCATGCCGGATTTTGTTTGAAGGACAATACGCTGCTCCCTACTTTCGTGGCAGGGAAATGAACAAATAGCAGCAATCGTTAATAAGGCGGGTCGTCAGGCTGCAAATTTACTACAATTAATGGTACCCAGGAGAGTCTGCAAATAAACTCTTAGAAACAAGAATTTCATATGGCAAGCAATCGTTAGAGGTCAGTCCGTTTCTACGGAAGGACCTTTTTTTGTACACATGTTCATTGGTGTCAATAGGCAATGGGCAATTGCAATAGACAAGAGGCAATTGTCAAGAGGATAGGATATTATGTGTATTGTTCCTTTGCCAATTGTCTATTGCCTATTGTCTATTACCTTCACTGTTCAATACTTATCTATGGCTATCCGCATCTTCATTACCGGCGGTACTTTTGATAAAGAATATAATGAACTGAGCGGTCAGTTATTCTTCAAAGACACCCACCTGCATGATCTTCTGTCCATGGGCCGCAGCAAAGTACCGGTGGAAATCAGGACCCTGATGATGATCGACAGTCTTGAAATGAACGACCACGACAGGGAGCTCATCGCACATCAATGCAATCAATGTGAGGAAAACCAGATCGTTATTACCCATGGTACAGATACAATGGGAGAAACGGCCAGGGTCCTCGCCGAAAAAGTGAAGGGCAAAACCATCATTTTAACCGGCGCCATGATCCCTATTAAGTTCGGCAGCAGCGATGGTTTATTCAATCTTGGCAGCGCCTTAGCATTTGCACAAACCTTACTGGCCGGTGTATATGTTGCTATGAATGGTCGGTACTTTACCTGGGATAATGTTCGGAAAAATAAACAGACGGGGATGTTTGAAGAAATGATTTGAGATAAAAACTAAAAGTGAATAGATAATAGTTTCTTCAGTTGAAAAGTCCTTACAGATTTGATACTTTCTCAATGCTGTAAGTTGTATGCCATAATTACAGACCTCTCACTATGATAAATATTTCAAGACTAATTCTTATACTTTGCTTAAGTTTTTCATCTGTTTTTGGCCAGACACAAAATTTAATCCTTACTCGAGAGCAAAATAATAAATGGCTTGACAGTTTGAAAACATTGCACCTTGACCAACAGCTGTTGACAATAAAAGACAGACTGCTTGCAGACACAAATGTGTTTGTAAGACAAAGTTATCCTGACAATATTCGAGTTGTCGACCAAATAGGAATCAGAGTTTATGGGGAAGCTAAACCAATGATAATTATCGGGGGCTCTCCAATGATAATTGACAATAAAACTGAAATATCCAAAATATTTGATTTGACAAAAATTTTATCCAAAGAATATATCAAGAGTGTAAATATCTTAAATCCTAATGACCCAGCGAGTACAGCTATCTATGGTCGGTCAGCGCTAGATGGAACAATAGTTATGGTGTTAACCCATAAAAAGTATTTAAAAAAATTTAAACAGTTAAAATTAAGAGCTAACTACTGATGAAGATGTACGGCATACAATATGTGGTTTTGTAATATGGCGAGGCGACGAATAAATTCAACTTTTTTAATAGCTTTTCGGCTTCAGATCCAGCCGGCGAATAACACCAGGCTGTAGTTCATACCATCATCTTTTGTAGCTTTGTTCAGCAGCAGTTACTAGCTGACGATTTTCACATACCGCCACCTCGCCGAACCCCGTCCGTCTTTTCGAATTTGAGAACTATTATCTATTCACTATTCTCTTTTATCTATCACTCTTCTTCTTTCAAAAGAGTAGTAATATCCTCGGCCAGCCTATCCATTTCCAGCGGCAGCGTACCATTGTAAACACCTCTTATTCTCCTGAGTTTATCTACTAAAATAAAATTTTCGGTATGTAAGAATTCGTCGCCAGTTTGATAATAGCCGATCGTGTCGCCCGCATAATATTGCTTTTTGGCAAGTGTATAGATCTCGTCTTTATTACCGGTAAGCAAATGCCATTTGCCACTGATAACGCCTTTGCTGATGACATACTTTTTCAGTACAGGCACACTATCCATTTCGGGTGTCACCGAGTGGGAAAGCAATAATACGGCATCATTGTTTTTGAACTTTTCTTGTAAGATGCCCATATTGCTTGCCATTTTAGGACAAATACTGCCGCAGCGTGTAAAAAAGAAATCGGCGACATAGATCTTTCCTTCTACCGTTTTTTCTGTTATGGTCTTACCATCCTGGTCAGTGAACGAAAAGGCGGGAATGCGGTGAATAGACGAATAGGCAGGGTCTTTCCTGCCAATCCACTCCGGCGTAAAATCCGGCTTACTAATAAATGGCAAATACGATTCAGCTGGTTTATTTTTACAACCAGCTGCTATTAATAATAAAATGAAAGCCTTATTTTTTAAGGATCGAATCATAAGGATTTATACATGTTTTTAATCCAATGAGGCCATATTTTCTGCCGTTCCTGATCACATAATTGGCTCTTACTGTCCCATTATCCCACCATAACCGCTCACTCCCATTTTCCTGTCCATTGCTATAATGAAACTGTTTGCCCAAAAGTCCTGAAGAATACCATTCCTTAAACTCTCCATTATATTCATTATTATTGACTTCAAACATGAACTTCTGTTTTCCATCCGGCCACCAGCCCTGGTGAGTGCCTTCTTTTTTCCCATTGATATAAAATCTTTCTTCGGCTAATTGTTTATTGGCGTACCATTTTCTTTGTATCCCTTCTTCCACTCCGTTAAAATATGATCCTATAAATGCTGTGTCGCCGGTTGGATATAAAGAGAACTGGTATCCCGTAAAATATTTATCCCGGTAATAAACAGTATCCTGGTGCTTTACAAATCCGCTGTCATTGACATTTATATAATTCGGGGGAACTGTTTTTGGGATCTTTAGTTCCGTTGTATTGCTGTTTTTTTTATGGGTGCATGAAATAATGTTGAACAGAACAAAAGACAATAACAGGACTGTTGAGATTAATTTGTAAATTTTCTTTTGTTGGTTTGTTTGCCGGGAAGGACGGGAAGGGCGGTAAGAAGACAATCTGGCTTCCCGTCCTCCCCGTTCTTCCCGGCTGTATAACATTGTGGTGAGACTTCTCAAGTCAGAAAAAAAAGTTTTCATAACCCTATTGCGTCACGGTACCGGGCGTACCATAAAAACCATTACCGTTCAGGTAAGGAGCCGCGGTAGTAAAATGATAATGATAAATACCCCCGGGGTAATCAGCCGTGGCATGTGTATGCCCGTGATAAATATCCAATCCTGTCGCCAGCGACCCATCACTTTCCTGGGGTCCATATACCGGGAATCCATCCAGCAGGAATCCCATTAATGATGATTTGGTTGCTTTTACCGTGGTCAGGTAAAGTGGCTCTACGTGATAATGGTACATCCCTGTCATTTGCGGGTGTCCCCAATATTGATCAAAACTGTTGATCTCGCCGGTTAAGGGTGAACCCCCGGCTGCATATTGATTAAAAAAAGGAACCCCGTTCAATGCCACCCCGATCACACCCATTGGCGTGCTGGCATGGGCTGCATTCAAAGCAGGGTTTACAGGGATTTTCAATGTTATAGTTTGTGTGGAAATTGAATTGGGATTCTGGGTAAATGTACCGCCACCAAAAGTGGTACCGCTAAAGGCTTCATGAAATGGGTTGCCTGCCGGGTAGTAAGCGCTTTTATGATCGGGCAGGGCATTGCATTTGATTGTGACAAAAGTACCATCGAATGTGATGCTGGTGGCGCCATAAATCTTATTGTACACTGCGGGTAATACAGGCCCACCCGCGCTGTTCACCGTTAAAGATATACTACAGGTCTGGCCTCCAAAACTTATCGCAAATAGGGCCGTGCCTGAAGAGGATGGTGTGCCTGAAACGGTATAAGATAAATTGCCTGTACTATTCGTTAATGTTCCTGCCTGTAATACCGCAGTTAAACCTGTCACGCCTGTAGAAGCGATAGCCGCACCCACTGCATAGGAAGCGGAATTTCCACCCATGTAGGGTATCGTGGCAGTGGCAGAATAAGCAACATTTATATAAGCTGGCAGTGAAAATGAACCGCTTCCACAAGCTAATCCCGTGATGCTGGCACTATTGGCCGGAGTAGTGTCGTTTTTCTTACAGGAAAATGCCATAAACAGGATGGCTGATAAAAAATAAGCTGACTTCATAACTGGCAATATAAGGTTATTGTGTTCGGTGGAATGTTTCTAATTGTAACCGGAAGGTTAAAGTTGTGGCTTTGCAGGTTCGCCCGGTCTTTTCTCTTCTCCTGGTTTGGGCGGATGTAATTTCTTTTCTGCCTCTTTAAATTTTTTGAATTGATCTTCCGTTAATACCTGTTTGATCTTTTCATCTCTTTCCTTTACCAGTTTATCCATGGCCTCTTTTACTTTAGGATCAGGAGGAGGAGGTGGTGGCGGCGGGTTATCCTTGCGCAACTTATCCATAGCCTCAAAGAAATTTTTGAATACAGTTTCTACCTGGTTTAACTGGCCATCATTTAACTGGACTTCTTTCAGTAATAGTTCATTTGTTTTTTTCAACCTTTCTTCTATACTGGGTGGTTTTGGCGGTTCCTGAGCGTTTGTAAGGATTACAAATAACAATAGCCAGGCGGTAATGATTTGTTTTTTCATGACTTTATTTTTTATATAGATGAATGGGCTAAATGAAA
>JADGPW010000169.1 GCA_017882265.1 Chitinophagaceae bacterium
CAGTTTGTCACCACCGTATTACATGAACCCAAACTCATCATCCTGGATGAACCTTTCAGCGGTCTTGACCCGGTCAATACCAATCTTATTAAGGATGAAATATTCCAACTGGCCAAAAACGGCACGACCATCCTGTTCAGCACCCATCGGATGGAACAGGTGGAAGAGATCTGTGATCATATTGTCCTGGTGAATAAGGGTACTAAAATACTGGATGTTACGGTTAAGCAGGTCAAGCAGGATTTCAAGGAAAATCTTTTCAGTGTCGGAACTGAGAGTATCCCGGAACTTTTACCCGGCCATCCGCCGTTTGAAATGCTGGGCACCAGTAATCATGCCTATGTGGTCAGGATCAAAGAAGGCAATAAACCAAATGATGTATTGCAGTACCTGCTTCAACAGGGTGTTCATATTCATTCATTCAATGAGATCCTTCCCTCGCTGAATGATATATTCATCAAACTGGTGGAAGGGACTTCGGTCACGCGGCAGTTTCTCCCTAAAGAATTTGCCGGGCAAGCCATATAGGCATCATTCATTACCAATAAAACCACTGTTCATGCGTAAAATACGACTCATCATAAAAAGAGAATACCTCACCCGGGTTCGCAAACGCACTTTTATCATTTCCACCCTGCTGTTCCCCTTACTTTACCTGGGCCTGATCTTTGGCATGGGTTATATAGCAGAAAAAAGCAAGCTGAACCTACATGTGGCCGTCATTGATTCTTCGGGTTATTTTACGGAGACCTTACTGGCCAGGCAAAATACTTTAGATAACAGCTCCACCCTGACCCTGGTAAAAGACAATCCGGGTAAAGTAATAAACGATTATAAAGCCGCGGGATATGACGGGTATATTGTGATCCCGGCAATAAACTGGAATGCCCCAAAAACAAATACTATTTTGTTTAATTCCAACAAATCCTATGGCGTTGGTTCTACTGTAGTAGTGGAAGCCAAACTGAATCATTCCTGGGATGAGATCAAGAATGAAAAATTAGGTATTGATTCTTCCAAAAGAGAAATACTCAGCTATAGCCGGCTCAGTCTATCTTCCCACAATATCAAAGATGAAAAAGCAAACGCTGCAACAGCAACCGGTATCGGGTATGCCTGTGGTTTTCTTATTTATTTCATATTGCTCATCTATGGTTCGCAGGTGATGATGGGAGTGATGGAAGAAAAAACTAACCGTATCGCTGAGATCATTGTTTCATCTGTAAAACCTTTCCAGATGATGCTGGGTAAGATCCTGGGCATCGGTCTGGTGGCCCTGACGCAGTTTCTTTTATGGGTGGCTTTTGTATTCATTGTATATAACGTGGGCAAATTTTCCAGTGGCAGCGGAGGCGCGGCCACAACCATGGTTGGCAATGTGCAGAAATTGTTTTCCAGTGTGAATGTGCCAATGATACTATTTTGTTTTGCTTTTTATTTCCTGGCGGGCTTCTTTTTCTATGCCTCCCTGTATGGAGCCATTGGTAGTGCTGTGAATGAAGATATGCGGGAAGCGCAGTCCCTGGCTTTCCCAATCACAATGCTTGTCATAATCTCGATTGCATTGATGAGTAGCGCGATTGCTAACCCAACAAGTCCGATAGCGGTATGGGCCAGTATCATCCCCTTCAGTTCACCTATTGTGATGATGGCGAGGATACCATTCGGGGTTCCCAATACAGTTCCCTGGTGGCAATTAGGTCTTTCCATGGGCTTACTCATTATAGGATTTGTATTTACGGTCTGGTTTGCCGGCAAGATCTACCGCACCGGTATTTTAATGTATGGCAAGAAGCCAAGCTGGAAGGAGATGATAAAGTGGGCGTTTAGGAAGAATTGATTTTAATAAGGAACCTGGAATTAGGGATTGGGGATTAGGTACCTGGTTCTCCGAACCTGTTTTTTTCCCAAATACACTTATCCTGAATGCTTTTACCCTACTGAAACCTTACTGAGACCTTAATGAAACTTTTGCCAAACTTGTCATCCCGCTCTGCAATTTGAGTTTCCCGGATTCCAGAAACGAGGGACCCCCTGGCCTAATTCAGGGATCAACAAATAAAAACCCTCTCCCGAGTTAGTCCACTACCTCTATCCAGTTAGTCCACTACCTAGTGGACTAACTGGATAGAGGGTATAGCCCTTTAAGGGAGAAGGGTCATCAAAAACCGGCCTAGTTTCAGTCTTATATTCCTGCCGGAATCCCATTACACCCTGACCGTACCCTGCCCGCTAGATCACCGCCAGATGGAAGCATGATGACTGTGTTCACAATATGTTCCCCTTACGTCCGGCCTATGTTCCCCATACATTCCCACCGCATTCCCCCCGCTATCTACCCGCATAAATGATACTGTTTTGCCGCTCTCCTGCTACTCTAACCACGTATACCCTACATATAAATAACTGATTATTATTAATTTAACTGAAACATAATTTTTAATGATAACCAAATTGTCTGAATTTCAATCCGATAGAAACAAAAATAATCTATAGCCGAATGTTAAAATTTTCATTAAGCATCCCCGGTTGTAACACAATACGAAATCAATCGTATATTTGATACGAAGAAGTTCGTGAATAGCTTTTACACTAATCAATTTAAAACTGAATGTATGAAACCAACAACCCCCGAAACCGGACGTTTGCTGTTTATGCGCCGAAGTCTTGGCGCTGGCGTAATTACTTTAATCGTAACTGGTCTCACGATCGGTCTTGTATCCTGGGATTTTAAACAATCCCCGGGTCGATACAAACAATCGGCCAATGATACAGTGCCTAAAACAAAATCAATAGAGAAAGAAAAAAAGATCCGTGACCTGGATGAAGCACTGGACGAACTGAATAATGCAGAAATGAAGATCGACATGGAAAAAATACAGAAAGAGATAGACCAGGCCATGAAGAACGTCGATATGGAAAAGATAAAAAGAGAAGTAGATATCGCGGTAAAGGAAATTGATCTCGACAAGATCAAAAAGGAAGTGGAAGCTTCCCTGTCAAAAGTGGATATGGACCAGGTCAAAAAAGAAATCGAAAAAGCAATGTCGGATGTGGATTACGATAAAGTGAAAAATGAAATGGCCCAGGCGTTAAAGGAAGTGGATGCGGCAAAGATCATACAGGAAGTGGATGCTTCCCTGGCCAGGGTGGATTGGGAAAAAATTAAGACCGAAATGGACGAGGTCAAAAAGATCGATATGAGTAAGATGGAGACAGAAATGAAAAAAGTAAATGAAGAAATAGAGAAGATGAGACCCGAACTTAAAAAAGAAATAGAGAAAGCAAAAGTGGATGTCGAAAAGGCGAAAGTGGAATTGAAAGAATATAAGGCATTTGTAGATGGTCTTGAAAACGACGGCCTGATCAACAAAAAGGAAGACTATTCGATCATCCATAAAGATGGCGAACTGACCGTAAACGGGAAAAATGTATCAGCTGAAATATATAGTAAGTACCGCAGTTTTCTTGAAAAGCATAAAAAATTCAGAATTAAAAAAGAGAAGGATGATTTTAATATCGATCTGGATGATTAATTATGTGTTTGCCAGAACAGGCCTTGAAAAACAAACAGTCCCGAATTTGCGGGACTGTTCTTTTATCGGATAATGCTCAAAAATCAAGGCCATGTTTTCCCCAAAGGAGTCCTTATAGGAAAGTCTTGTGAACAAATTATTGCTAACTGATAAATCAAGATGCAATAGCCTCCTGTTTATAGCAAACAGAATAATACATGTACCAGGCTCCAGCCCCTGTTAATTAAAGTGTATAAAACAATCTTCTCCTCATCATAGAGGCTCCGATGGAGCCAAACTGTCCTTTGCGGCATCGATGCTATAAACAGGAGGCTGGAGCGGGAAGTTTAAAGCAAATCATTTTCGTCAGGAAGTATTTCTCTTAAAAATTACTTTGGGGATCTATCGACTTATTGCCACGTCTCCTTTCAAAACACCAGCCCCCGACTTAAACCGGGGGCTGGTAAGGATATGATATTAAATCAATTTCTTTATCTAATAAGGTCATTTCAGACCGGCAAAATGGAAGGGAGATGGCATGATCTCGAATTCACTGCTCTCGATCATCTCTATATTAAGCTGGAAAGCCTCATCGGTCTTAATGATCACTTTTTCTTTGGTGATCTTTTTGAAACCTGCTTTCTCAAATACGAGTTTATAGGTGCCGGGTTTTAATTCATCAAAAGCAAAACTGCCGTCCTCATCCGTGATCTCCACCTTTTCTTTTTTAGAAACAAGGTAAGCCGTCACGGTTACGTCCTTCAATGGTTTCTTTGTATCCGAATGAATGACCGTTCCGTTCAGGTCATCTTTTTTCCCTTCTCCGGGGCCACCGTCGTTGGCTTTGGCCAGAACAAAACCCAGCAGGGAAATCGCCATCATGACAATCTTTGATTTCATCTTATTTGTTTTGAATGGTTTTAAAATAACCTTTCAGCACTATTCCTGGTTTCGATGGTGAATATAAAATTATAGCTTTTTCACCGGATTTGATAAAGCCTTCTCAAACTCATTCCACACATTTTTTACGATCTCCCCGGCGGGAAGAATACGGTCCACTAAGGCGCTTACCTGTCCTATTTCGAGTTCGCCTTCTACCAGGTCCCCTTCAAACATTCCTTTTTTTGCCCTTGCTCTCCCCAACAATTCCTTTAATTCATCCGTGCTGGCTCCTTTCCACTCGGCTTCCTGAACCCGGTTGTAAAATTCATTTTTGATCAACCGTACCGGCACCAGCTGTTTCATGGTCAGCACAGTGTCTCCTTCTTTCGTATTGATCACCCTGTTCTTAAAGTTCATGTGTGAAGAAGCTTCTTCACTGGCAACAAAACGGCTGCCCATTTGCACGCCCTCCGCTCCCATCACCATTGCCGCCAGCATCTGACGACCGGAGGCTATTCCACCGGCAGCGATCACGGGTATCTTTACAGCATGAACTACTGCAGGAATAAGAACCATGCTGGTTGTTTCCTCTCTCCCGTTGTGGCCTCCTGCTTCAAATCCTTCCGCTACTACCGCGTCACATCCTGTTTCTTCTGCCTTTAATGCAAATTTGCTGCTGCTGACCACCTGGACTACAGTAATGCCTTTTTCTTTTAGAACAGGTGTCCATGTTTTCGGGTTTCCGGCCGATGTAAAAACAATTTTTACTCCTTCATCGATGATGATCTGTATATGTTTGTCAATATCCGGGTAAAGCAAGGGTACGTTTACACCAAATGGACGGGAGGTAGCGGATCGGCATTTCTTTATATGTTCTTTTAAGACATCCGGGTACATCGATCCGCTGCCTATAAGTCCTAACCCACCCGCATTACTCACTGCGCTTGCCAGGCGCCAGCCACTGGCCCATATCATGCCTGCCTGGATGATGGGATAGTCGGTGTTGAATAGTTGGGTGATACGATTGAACCCCCCTGTCCCCCTAAAGGGGGAACTTAGATCAGTCATACTTTAATTATTTGTACTGTTTGCTGTTTATAGATTAAGGCCCTTAGTTAAATAACTCCGGAAAAAAAATACGTTAGCAATAAATGAATGCAAGATAAATAAATGAAAGCTGCTATACTCCCCTTTAGGGGCTGGGGGTTATCTATCCCAGATCAATACTCGTATTATCCCCGATATTCAGGGACCTTGTTTCACCGCGAAGATTGGTATCGCTGCCGATCACGGAGGAATCCAGTACAATATCAAAAAGGTTGGAAAAAGAACCGATAATGGAATTCTTCACGATGGAATAATCGATGTTGGTATTTTCTCCGATAGCCACATTAGGACCAATGATAGAATTTTTAATGACACAACCCGCACCAATACTAACCGGCTGCACAATGACCGTGTTCTCAAACCCGTAAATAATTTCCGTGGGAGGCGCGAATTTCCTGAGTAGGGTGGCATTTGATTCCAGCATGGTCTCCTTACGCCCGCAATCAAACCAGTTTTCTACTTTAAACGATTGAAATTTGACGCCCAATTGAATCATACAATCCAGGGCGTCTGTCAGGCTGTATTCGCCATGGCTCCGGAGCCCCTGCCGGATATTATTTTCCAGGCACTGAAACATCTGTTCGCTTTCCCGTATCTTATAAACACCCACCAGCGCCATATTGCTTTTTGGTATCTGGGGTTTTTCTACAACATGGTGGATAAAACCTTCCTCGTCAATTTCCGCTACGCCAAAATCCCTCGGGTCATCCACTTTTCTCACCCCGATCATTGAATAAGGACTATTCACGACTTCCTTAACATCATATTCGCAAATCGTATCTCCCAGTACCACGAACACTTCATCCTGGTTGACAATGGTTTTGGTCAGCCTGATGGCATGCCCTACCCCCTGCCGGTCTACCTGGTGTACATAATGTGCTTTCAGGTCGGGGTATTTACTTTTTACATGATCCCGGATCTTTTCTCCTAAGTAGCCAATGATAAAGATGATCTCGTTGATGCCGGCCTCGCGCAGTTGGTCAATAATAATACTGATAACCGTCTTTCCTGCCAGCGGAATGAGCGCTTTTGGTTGCGTGTAACTTTGTGGACGCAGTTTGGTGCCCACGCCTGCTACTGGTATGATTGCCTTCATGCCCAAACCGTTGCCCCAAACCCCTAAAGGGGCTTGAGAACATTCATTAAAGAAATATCGTTCTTCCTCAAGTGAATGTTATGATTAATAAATGTTGTTAGTATTCCTCTTTAAAACACTTGCAAATACAAAAAAAATCTTCCTCCTGGGTTTCCCTTTTAGGGGGACAAGGAGCATAGCCGGCGAAAGTAAGACTTTTGGAATAAACAAAATATTGATTGCATTACGGTTATTCATTCCCCTTCTCACCTATTTTTGCCTATGCAAAAAGATAGTTTGGTCTTTGATCTAATCGGAAAAGAACTGGAACGGCAACGCCAGGGAATTGAATTGATCGCTTCAGAGAATTTTACCTCTTTCCAGGTCCTGCAGGCCATGGGTACCGTGCCTACCAATAAATACGCAGAAGGATACCCGGGTAAACGATATTATGGCGGTTGCGAGGTAGTAGATGAAATTGAAACACTCGCGATTGAACGCTTAAAGAAAATATTCAATGCCAGTTGGGCGAATGTGCAACCTCATAGCGGGGCCCAGGCCAATCTTGCCGTTTACTTAGCCTGTTTAAAACCAGGTGATAAAATACTTGGTCTTGATCTGAGTATGGGTGGCCATCTCACCCATGGGAGCCCGGCCAATTTCAGCGGCAAAAATTACCAGGCACATTTTTATGGAGTGAATAAAGATTCGGGTCTTGTAGATTATGATCACCTTGAGGCAAACGCCAAAAAAGAAAGACCCAAATTGATCATTTGCGGCGCTTCGGCTTATAGCCGTGACTGGGATTATCAACGTATTCGTGCTGTTGCAGATGAAGTCGGCGCTATCGTCATGGCCGATATTGCTCACCCGGCGGGATTGATCGCCAAGGGACTGCTGAAAGATCCTTTTGATCATTGTCATATCATCACTTCCACCACGCATAAAACCCTTCGCGGACCCCGTGGAGGAATCATTATGTTGCGGCATGATTTTGAGAACCCGTATGGGATCAGGGATCCTAAAGGAAATATCCGTCTCATGAGTTCACTGCTTGACCTGGCCGTGTTCCCTGGTATGCAGGGAGGGCCGCTGGAACACATCATTGCCGCCAAAGCCGTTTCTTTTAATGAAATACTGGACGAATCTTTTCTTGCATATGGTAAACAGATCATCAATAATGCGCAGGCAATGGCCAGGGCATTTGTAAACCGTGGTTATAACCTGATCAGTAATGGCACGGATAATCATTTGATGCTGATCGACCTGAGGAATAAGAACCTAACCGGTAAAAAAGCCCAGGAAACTCTTGACAAAGCGCATATCACCCTCAATAAAAATGCAGTGCCTTTTGACGATAAATCACCCTTTGTGACTTCCGGGATCCGGTTGGGTGTGCCTGCCGTGACCACCCGGGGAATGAAAGAAGAACACATGGAAACGGTGGTAGCCATGATTGACAAAGTGCTGATGAAAGCAGATGATAAAAAAATGATCGAAGGTGTAAAGGGAGAAGTAAATACGTTTATGCAACAATTCCCTTTATACCCAGAGTTGTGATAAGACCTAAATTTTCCGATATTTGGCAATGTAAGTCAAGAGCTAATATATAACAGATAATAGTTGAGTACAGATCGGGAAGGCGGTTACGGGTTGGAAACACTATTATCTATTCACTATTAGTTTTTATCTGTGCCACAAAAGAGTGCTACTTCAAATTACAAACCGGCACAACCGATATTTAGAATAACAAATACTCTCGTTATGATACAACGCAGGCAATCCCTTTGGTTATTATTTGCAACTATAGCCGCTGTATTAAGTTTTATGTTCCCATTTGCTACCGGCAAAGAAATGAAGACAACCAGATTGGTGGAAAAAGAAGAAGTCATTGCAGGCGGCAACTTTTTCCTGGTCATCCTCACTTCTGGCTCACTTATCCTGTCAACCGTGATAATTTTTTTATTTAAGAACAGGAAACAACAGGTAAGATTATGCCTGTTAGGCATTTTGCTATCCTTAATTATCATTGCCATTTATATCCTGCAGACAAGAAACCTCATTAATGCCACCCTGGCCCTGTATTGTATACTTCCTTTTGCCATTCTTATTGGCTATTTTATGGCTTTCCGGGATATTCGCCGCGATGAGAAACTGATTAAAACACTGGATAAACTTCGGTAACATGGGTACACCGTATTGTAGAGACAGGGCATTCCCTGCCTCTACGCATGACCTGTCTCTACTGTTCTATAAAGGTCTTTATACCGTTTCCGCTAATGCGGAGGCTATATTCCAGATTGATTTGCATTTATAAAATACTCTGTTTATTTTTAACCTGATCTGTCCCGCCCCATTCTATCCCCTGAATACCCTTCGATCATTGTACGATCATCCATTCCTTTGAATTCGCTATGATTCCGCCTGTCGGGCAACCAATAACTTTTAAAGATCAGGGCTTGTATAGTAAATGATAGTGTAAACAATTTGATTGCCATGATCAGGAACCTTTGCCTTCTAATGTGCGTACTGCTGTCTAAAATACACGTGTGCGCACAATTATATTCGATTGCCACAGCATCTGCTTCAGCTATTATCATTTCACCGGTGGGTACTGTGAATTCAGGGAGTATATTAGCGGGGAGATTCTACCCGCGCAGGACGACTGCCACCGCGGAACTGAATAGTAATTTAATGAGCCGCGAAGTCAACATTGGGTTAGACAATGAACCGGGGATTCCTTCCTTTCATGTGTTGGCCGGTGATACTAATTATTCCATAAGCCTTGCTTACGATCCTTTGATCATTAACCAGGGTGCAATGAATGAAACGATACGTATTAAAACTATTAATGTTATACCCGTACATGAGAAGAAAATGGAGCAAGGAGGGTCTGACCAATTTTTAATCGATGCCAAACTCCTTATCAGCGCATTCCAGATGCCGGGATATTATAGTTCCCCCAAACCTTATGCAGTGACGATCAATTTTAATTAATTGAGATTTCCTCAGCCAGATTTTAAACACGGATTGCTCAGAGTATTGTTTCCCAAAGACGCAGATTCTAACTGATGAGAAAAATCTGAGCAATAACCTTCCTGCCGGTATGTAAGTTTGTGATAAAAAATATGATTAGGGATAGATATGAGGGCAAGTCAGCAGATTCAACTATTTGTTCCCCTGTACCGCCATCCAGATAAATTATTGTTATCTGCAATCTTGTCCGGTGAACTTTAATTATAGTTAACCGTTACAAATAAGCCACTTGCATTTGTATATATTCCTGCTACCTGACCTACCCCAACATTTAAGGTTGCTTTTACCTTGATCGTTTTGGAACCTCCAACTAATGTGCTTGATGTACCAAGGTCCGCTACGAAATTGCCTACCGTCATCGATCCGCTGACCGAACCTGTCAAGGTGATAGGAGAAGAAGGGATAGTGATGGAAAACCCACTGGTTCCTTCACCCGTCACGGTAAATACGGCTGTTTTTTGCAGGGTGCTTCCTGATGGTAAAGTAACTCCACCTGTTGTTGTACGTCCATCTGCATAGTCTAATACAACAGTACCGGAAGTCCCGGATGCGGCCACAGTACCAAAATGCATGTCTGCTGTTTTTGCTATAGAAATGGGCGTTACTAATATAGCTGTGGTGCCGGCTGTAGTTGTTGATTGCGCGTTAGCGCTGCCCAGGAATGCTGCCAATACCAAAGTTGTCGCCATTAATTTATTAATAAGTTTCACTAATATGGATTTTACTTGAATTAACATGTTATAAACGGGCACCAGGTAGATTAATTGCAGGCAGGTTGGTATTTTTTGAGAGTTTACCCTTATAAAAAAATAAGGGCTGGAATCTTACTTATAATTGGCGAAAAATACGTAGCCTTTTTTCTACTCCCAAGTACATTTACTTTTTTTCGCTGATATTGATCACATCACTTCGCAGGTTTGTCGTCACATTGATAAGATCATCGCCTAACGGCTGCTCCGGCAAAATATATTTATATTGCTGATTGAGTTTGAAAGAGCCAACGGATTAATAATGAGACGTGAGAATGTGAGCAATTTCTCTTCGGAAACCGTTATGGAGATAACCCATCTTTTCTTCAGGGATAATTAGTCCTTATTAACTGATTAACAGACAGGCAGGCTTTGCTGATCAGTAGCGGATCGTGATGATTCATTAAACAGAATAGAAAACACCTGCGTTATTTCTACCGGTTATCGCAAAACGATCCTTTCTTCAGCAAGCTTTTCGTTCTTTGCCGCATCATAACTATAAGTAAGATGAAGGGTGCCCTTATGAAAATCCACACCGGGCGCCTGGATAAGTTCGAGATTGAAGTTTCTTTTGAGTGTGGGGGTATACACCGCCAGACCTTTGGCCGAACCAACGCGGATAGTCTTTCCCTCGGGTGAAATATAATCCACAGCCACATCGCCGTACACCGACATATTCCCGGTGCGGTTAAAAGTAAATTTCACAGTAGGTAGTGTATCTTTTGCTTGTCGGAATGATGCATCGGATAAACTGACCGCAGCATTATTTTCTCCTGAACGAATGATCACAGGAATGGATATTCCAAACACCGCCACTAATTTCACCGAGATTGTATTTGAATCGTTTAATGATTCCCTTTCACCTAAGGGTCTTTTTTCAGCCTCGGCCCGGATATAAAGATGCGAGCGGTATTCACCCGGCTGTAGTTCACCGGTATTGCTAAGCTGGATCTTTACAGTTTGCGCTTCATTGGGTGCTAACACCACGCTACGTGGAAATATCCGGAAATATTTATCTGCAAAGTTCTGCCCCGGATCAGGTTCGGCGATCTGTTCAAATGCGCCATCTTCTTTCATCCTGATCTGTACGACGGAAAGTATGAACCGCGCAGTATCCTTTCCCGAATTGGCAAGATTAATTTCCTGCGATCTTTTAGATCCTTCGAACAGGATCCGCTTCGGATAAATAAGCAGATCGCCCTGCGCCATGGAGGTGGCTGAGTATAATGAGCCTACCACTAAAAAAGCCAGGCAAATAAAACCAGGAAAAGATCGCTTTTCCCGATCCTTTATTTGTGTACTGTTTTTCATTGGAATTAATTTTGATATAATTTGGGTCCTGAATTCTTTTTGCAGGAGATAAGTAAGATGAGAAGAACTGAATGTGTTGCATTCCTTCCATTTCCCACCTTACCCTATCTCTTACAATTTAATTCTTACAGGTATCCTGAACCAGTCAACCTTTAATTGTAGTTGACAGTTACAGCAAGATCACTTGCATTTGTATAAGTACCTGCCACCTGGCCAACTCCCACATTCAAGGTAGCTTTTACCTTAATTGTTTTGGAACCTGAAACCAGTGTACCAGATGCACCAAGATCGTCAGCGAAATTACTTACCGTCATCGATCCGCTGACAGAACCTGTCAATGTGATCGGTGAAGAAGGGATTGATATGGAGAACCCACTGTTTCCTTCCCCTGTAACGGTAAATACTGCCGTCTTTTGCAAAGTACTTCCTGATGGTAAAGTAACCCCGCCAGTGGTCGTACGTCCATCGGCATAGTCCAATACAACTGTACCTGCAGTTCCGGATGCGGCAACCGTACCGAAGTGCATGTCTGTTGTTTTGGCAATCGAAATAGGAGTTACGAGGACAGCAGTGGTACTGGCTGTCGCAGTTGATTGCGCGTTTACGCCGGCCGTCATTGCGCATAACGTAATAACAGACCCGATTAATTTCGAAATTGTTTTCATTTGTTAGGATTTAATTATTAATAATTGTTAAATAGGAACGTGAACTCAATTAATTAATTGTATTTATTTAAAAAATAATAGGTGTTTTTTCTTACCAGGTCCATATCGGGTAAGTCTTTTATGAAAATCGTCATTTACAATATTTTTTTTATAATACATGAATGCATCCTTTTCTTTTATTATTTTATTCGTTGTTTTTATCATGACCGCTTAGTATAAATACGAGGCCGTTTGCGGCATCTCCCTCCCTGGTCTTTCGCAAAATCACAGGTAAAAAACCGGGTGAACATTTTATATTTAATTTCATTAACTGCTCCGGGTCAATTTTCACGGTAAAGTTTCCGGGCGGCAGTCCTAAATAGCTAAAGTACCCGTCTGCCTCGGTAATGGTCCTTGCCACCAGTACCGTGTCGTTGCTGTAAATGTTCACGATAATACGCCCGAGTCCGTTCTTGCCATTGATGGCATCTAAATATACCGTACCCGTCACTTCGCCTAGTACCGCAACCGGTACTTCGAGGTGGGTATAATGATTGGGGTCAACCGTGATACCGATCGTGGCCTTACGGATCTGCCAGGCGATATTATCAAAACTATTTTTATCGAGTTCCACATAATAGTTGGTATAGGCATCAAGCCCAGTGACACGGATAGTAGTATCCTTTTCATTTCGCTGGATACGGCCCCCATTGATCTTTAATTTCAACCCCGGTGCTGCCGGTTCACCCGGATCGCGCTTACCATTACAATTCAGGTCAAGGTAGGGAGACACGATCAGGCCGCCTTTGCCAACATTGTTCTGATTATTGAGCCCGATATAATTTGTTTTGTCATCATACACGATGCTTCCCCGGGCGGATTCTGTGGTGGTGGTGCTTTGATTACTGCGCCGTGTTGAAACAGCCGCCTGAGTAAAAGAAAAATTATAGCGCAACCCGATCCCGGCGATATAAATATTATTTTTCAAATCTTTTTCATAAGATACATTCAAATAACCCCGGTTAAACAGCGATTTTTCAACTTCTGCTTTCACCAGGCTCAATTTATGCAGGGTATATTCATATTGAGCCTGGGGTAATATATTGATCCCGTGCTTAAGATGAAATGTCATGGAAAGATTAGTATAGGCCAGGGGAACACCGGTTTGTTTAAATATAGCGTAACTGGTTAGGTTGGCACTTACACCAAACGCTACTGCGGAAATCAGCCATTCACCAGAAGTATATTTTGATCTCTTCGGCATGGAGGAGAGCGTGAACTCGTCAAGAGTCAGGCGGGAAAAAACAGAATATTTAGCTCCGTGAAATGGCTTTGTTATAGCCAGTTTTTTTTCCTCGAGATAATTGATCTTTATAGCTGTTTGATTTTTATCATACCGCAGGTAGTCCAATTCCAACCTAATATTGGAAGGGAGCTTATACGTGATAAGACCTGTGGTCCTCACGCCCTGGATATGTTCGCCGTTGACAAACATATTGGATCCCACCCGGAAGGAAGCATTGATAAAGGGCATTATTTTTTTAGAAACGGAGGAAAGGTACTCCATGCCTCCACCAAAGGTGATGCGTTTGCTTAACCCGTAATTGAACTGGGCGCGTGAAAATTTACTTTTCAGGTTATCTTCTACAATTCCTGCGCTTACATTGTATTCAAACTGATGTTGTGGCAGGAAATTGAAGGGTATCGCAATGTTTTGTTCTTTGGTACGCTCTTCACCCCAGGGCCCGTAAAAACGCAACTTTACCGTTGTATTCCCATATACCATGGGCACTTCGAAAGTAAAAAAGCCGGAAGCATCCGCTTTGGTATAGTTGACAAGTACATTGTTCACATAGAGTTCAACCAGCCACCCCGGCTCGGTCTTATCGCTTAACGTATAGGTGCCAAAGGAGCGCCGGTAGGTAGTGGGTGTATTATTTATCTGTATGCCATTAATACCCTCATAGACCGTGGAGGATGGATTAGCCAGTATCTTTCCCAAGGTTACCTGCCTTAAAACAGTATTATCATTATTGACATATCTCCAGAAATAGTATTGGTCCTTTAATTTAAACGGCTGGTCATTAAAATAATTCAGGAACATATCCGCTTCCCCTCCGACAATGGTGGCCCCCACGCCAAGGGATACCCGCGTACTACTTTGAACATTTGTTTCCTGGGTAGATATGACAGACCAGTCAAGCATTCCCAGGCGCAAAAGAGAAAACGTTCTTTTGATCGTGGTGTCCGCTTTTTTCTCTCCTTTGAGCTGGCTTAAATTCCTGTGCATGGTTTCCAGCTTCATCTCACGGATAGCAGGTAACTCAATTGAAGTGATCAGGGTGACGGAAAGACTCCGAAAGCTAAACTGGCAGTCAAGTCCAAACACCTGTCCAAAGTAAACAGATTTAAGGTAGAAGCCTGATTCCGTAATGATGATATCAGAAGGCTGGAGTTCATATTTCTTCCCATCATAAATGATCTCGTTACTGGACTTATTGATGTTATAGGTGGCCCGGGGATCAATAAAAAAACCTTCCACCGACTGAAGATCGGCTGCAACAACATTCCTGATCTTCAGGAAATCAAAAAGTTCTTTTACCGGGAGATAAGAAGTCTCCCCATAGATCACTGCAGGGATCTCAATACTGCCTATGCGGGGCACATTCAGGGTGATCAGTATCTCATCATATTCATTACTGATAGGTTCATGTTTCGATACCCCGTAAGAAGTATCGGGGATCTTATTATAAGGCGCGGAAAGCTGAGCCGATGAGTTAAAAGTTAAAAACAGGAAGAGGAATAAAAATAATGACAAGTATATTATTTTCCGGCCGTTTACCACAGGACAAGACCCCTGCCTGTTAGTGGGATATGGATGGGTACTAGTCATTGTTTAATTCGGTTCCTGTTTATTCCTGGTTAAAGGTTATATAAAAAGTACCTGAGTAGGTTCCCGGTGGATTGGATACCGGGCTTCCTACTGATAATGTGCCCCCGATATTTACCGTGGTCCGGTTCGGCGGCTGCTGCGATGAAATGAACGGCGAGCCTGGGGATGACCCCCCTATCGTCATGGACATACTTCCCCCGTTGCTCCCTGTAAGTGTCGCATTGGGTCCGTTCATAATGGAAATGACCGTACCGACCACCGCTTCTACTTCAAATATGGCCTGGAAATAAGTAACGCCCATATTGAGCTGTATCACATCTCCGGTAACGGAACGCATACCTGTAGCAGATAAGATCACCGAACCCCCGATAGCGCCCTGGGTAAAGGCACCGAAATGCATATTCTGCACCGTATACACAGATATATTTCCCGGATCTCCCGGTAAACTATCCGTGGGGGAAATCTGCGCAAAAGCATGCAGGGATACCAGGCTTAACGCCCCAATGAAAAATGTTTTTATATATTTTTTCAGTTTATTCATTCTTAATTATTCATGGGTTCAGTATCTTTTATTGAATGGTGATGGTTTGATCAAATTTTACTTTACTATTCACCAATTGGAAGAAATAGATACCGG
>JADGPW010000170.1 GCA_017882265.1 Chitinophagaceae bacterium
CCGGAATAACAGAAACCCCGTTATTTGGTGCGGGGTATGATTGATTTGCCCCGCTAATTAACCCTGTTTTAGCTGACCAGAGAAATAGATTACCGGTAGAAAAATTGATATTGACCGGACATGCCTGTATTTGAGAATAAACGGGTGAGAAAAAAAGAGCAGCTGCACAGCTCAGCAGGAATGTCACCAGTTTATTAGCCATATTGGGTTGGAGCAGCTTATTCATTTAGTTTTCAAGGAAAAACAGCCTGTAAAATTATTGACCAATATTTAAGCGTTTAATTTAATTAATTGCAAAAATTATTTTATAGTGCCAGGGTTTGACCAATAAATTACCAGCCTTTCGGGTACTTAAACAACGATTAAACCCCCTTTTTATTTCAATAATCCGGCTCTGTTTCAGTTTGATGAAACATCATGCAAAATAGGGGAATAAATAGGGAATGCACTTTGATAATCAAAGCTCTGTGTATGTTTCTGCGTAGCGTGTAATATTGTCCCTATAAAAATAGGGTATGATGAGTGGGACTTACTTTTATTCAGGCCATCGACTCAAAGGAACCGTCGAATCTGGGTTATGAAACATTGATATCTGTACTATTTGCAGCCTGCATTTGGTGCTGCCAACAGTTTCAGGAGTTTACGCCATCCTTTTCTAAAATCATACTAGGCTTTTTTCGCTTGTGGTTTCAGGGAAACGAGATTTTCGATCCTTACCGGTTTTCCTGTGTCAATACTGTTCCTTGCCGCGATACCGATAAGGCATGACATGGCACCATCACGGCTACCCGCGGCCTGTTTCCAGGGATCATTTCCGTCGGGATCAAAAACATGCTTGCGCAAACGTACATCACCGCCACCATGACCAGCTTCGGAATTATCTATGCGAATGATCTCTCTTTTTCCAAAACTGGTGGTGAGTTGGATCTCATCAAAATGATCTTCCTCCCAGGGCTCCATTTCCTTGATCCAGGCCTCCAACCTGCCCTTAGTGCCATTAAAAGCGATCCGGTATCCTTCGTAAGGCGAATAAGCAAAAAGTGAATAACTCACCTGGACTTTGTTTGCATACTTTATCTGCACTGCCATCTTATCAAAGATGTCGATATCCTCTTTCCATACGCAGCCATCCCGCAGGTAGTGATCATACTCGTAGTTCTTTACATACAGATCAACCAGGCGCTGGTCTTTTGTGATATCCCAGTAAAACTTACACTCTTTGGTATAAGGGCAGCTCCGGCAATCCGTATGGCGAAAAGAATTATTTCTCCCATAAAAATCCAACGCTCCATAACCAAACACTTCTTCCGGTTCGCTATCAAGCCACCAGTTGAGCAGATCAAAATGATGCGAGGCTTTGTGTACCAGCAAAGAGCCGCTGTTTTTCCTGAGGCGGTGCCAGCGCCGGAAATAGTCGGCCCCATGATGAATATCAAGATACCAGTGAAAATCGGCCGAAGTAATCGTGCCGATCACCCCGCTACGAAGCAATTCATAAAGCTTCTGGCGATGCGGCGAATAACGGTAATTGAATGTGACCGTTATTTTTTTACCCGTTCTTTGTTCCGCATCCAGTATTTCCTGGCATTTGAATTCATCGGTTGTCATTGGTTTTTCGGAAATGATATCGGCGCCATATTCCATTCCTTTCACAGTAAATTGATTGTGGGTACCATCTACCGTGGTAACGATGAGCCGGTCCGGTTTGACCTCCTTCATCATTTTATCAAAGTCGGTAAACACGGGACAGGTGACTTTCAGCATTTTTTTTGCCGTTTCCACCCTGCCCGGATTAATATCGCAAAGTCCAACGAATTCCACCTTATCCTTAAATTCTTCCAGCACCGGTATACCCCACATGCTGGTGCCACGATGCCCCGTTCCCACCATAGCGATCCGTTGCTTATTGTAAAAACGGGAATGAGCCAGTAGAGAATCTGCCAGCAGCACACCAGCCATCGCACCGCTGGTCTGCTTAACAAAGGTCTTGCGATCCATAAAACGGTTTTTTAAAATGGAGTAGTAGGAAAGAATAAAGATAGATAAAAGTTAAAAGTTAATAGATAATAGTTCTCAAATTCGAAAAGACCTTACAGCTTTGATACTTTCTCAAATCTGTAAGGTCTTTTCTGCTGAGGACACTATTCACTATTATCTATTATCTATTATCTCGAATGCATAGTTTACATTTCAAGAAGAACATTTCAGATAAAGAAAACTACTGTGAGGCCTGTTGTTGCATTTCTTCATACGCCCGAAGTTTATTATAAAGGGTTTTCCTGTCAATTTTAAGTATATCAGCCGCCTTTGTTTTATTGAACCTTACCTGCTTTAAAACATTCATGATCGTTTCATATTCTGCGTGCGAAGCCGCGCTTTTTAGGTTGGTATCGTTTCCTGCCATACGCGGAACAGTTTGAAGAGAGGAGGCATCCCCAGGCAAGGTGGTCGGGGCAGTTAACATCTCCCAAGGCAACACATTACTGTTGATCAGCCCGGAAGCCGTAAGTAAAGCGGCACGGCGGACCACATTTTTAAATTCTCTTAAATTACCGGGCCAGGAATAATTGATGAACATTTGCATGACCTCATCTTCAAATCCATCCAATTCCTTATTTAATTCGCTACAGGCTTTTTGCAAAAAGAAAGAAGCAAATAACGGGATATCCTCACGACGATCCCTTAAGGAAGGGATGTTGACGGAAAATTCATTAAAACGGTGATAAAGATCTTCCCTGAATTTTCCTTTTCGATAAGCATCCTGCAGGTTTTCGTTCGATGCCACAATTACCCGGACATCCGCTTCGATCTCTTTTGTTCCACCGACCCTTTTGAATTTCCGTTCCTGTATCACCCGCAACAGGGCGGCCTGTATATCCGGTGAAAGGTTCGCGATCTCATCCAGGAACAGGGTGCCGCCATACGCAATTTCAAATAATCCTTCCTTATCTGCCTGTGCACCGGTAAAAGCGCCTTTCATATGTCCAAAAAGTTCGCTACCAGCTAATTCTTTGGATATTGTACCACAATCCAGTGCCACAAAAGGTTTGTCTTTCCGGCGGCTGCCTTCGTGAATAGCTTTCGCAATTACTTCTTTTCCCGTGCCACTTTCACCATAAATAATTACGCTGTAATTGGTAGGAGCAATTAATTCAATCTGGCGGTATAATTCTTTCGTAGAATTAGATTCACCTGTTACAAATTCTTTGTTGTTCAGGGAACCTGCTTTTTTAGCCGGGGCAGGATTCATTGGCAATTGCGCTAAACGGGAACCTGTTAACGGAGGTTGTTGCAATGCGTTATTGATCAAATTCAGTACTTCTTCCGGCACCAGGGGTTTGGTGATATAATCATAGGCGCCATACTTTATTACTTCAACTGCCATTTTAATATCTGAATAACCGGTGATGATAATGACGATAGCCTGGGGATCCATGGCTTTGATTTCTTTCAACACGGCCCTTCCCTCTTTATCTCCCAGCCTGAAATCGCAAAGCACCAGGTCAAAAGACTGTTCCTGGAATTTGGCGATCCCCTTATTACCATTATAAGCCACATCCGTTTCAAAACCTTTACGCTGAAGAAACCGGGCCAGCAGACTGCACATATCCATATCGTCATCAATGATCAGAATTTTTTTCATAACAAAGATTTTAATGTACTCCTTTCAAAATTTGTGTTGCTATTACGCTACACAATAAGTAAAACTATGCCCGTTTTATAAAAACCGGGTTAATGGGGTAAAAAATGGTCTTCTTATGGCAAAAAAATTGATTGATTAGTCACGGACACTAATCCATAAATAAATTATTTAGCCTGGTAACCCGTATACCTTTGAAAAATATTAACACGACTCCCGAAAAAAAATTAAAAGTTCTCATCGTCGAAGATGAACTTGATATTTGCTTTTTACTAAGCCATATCCTGAAGCAAAAAAGCATTCGCGCTAATTATGTAAACTGTCTATCCGAGGTGGATGCGGCCCTGAGAAATGAATTGCCTTCTGTCTTATTCCTTGATAATCATTTACCCGATGGTCAGGGAATTGATTTTATTCCTTACGTAAGAACAAAATATCCCGGTATAAAAATCGTCATGATAACAGCGCATGATACTCCTGAAGACAGGAAAAAATCCTTTGAAAATGGGGTTGACTATTTCCTGGCCAAGCCTTTTTCCCATCTACAGATCAATGAATTATTGGATCTTTCACTTAAGACCCTACAGTAAGTTAAGCTTTTTTTTCTACAAATTGAGTATTATTTTCCCCATTTCCCCAAATCAGGCAATCGTACTTACTTAAAAAACGGGTAAATGGGAAATCCGCTAAATTAATATTCCTACTGACTTTACTATTCCGAAATCCTTTTTCGTCCGTTTGGCATACAACCGGGTTAATGAGCAAAATCCAGCTCCACACGAAACCTGCTTCCTTTTCCCTCTTCACTTTCCACGCTGATCGTTCCTTTATGATTGAGAATGATATTCTGGGTATTGGTGAGTCCCAGGCCATTGCCATTTGGCTTACTGGTAAAATAAGGCTCAAATAATTTTGCCATGGATTCTTTATCAATGCCTGTCCCATTATCAGTGATCTCTATTACACATTTATTATTTTCCGATTTTGTTTCGATGACCAGTTTTCCTGATCCCGGTTCCATCGCTTCAATAGCATTCACAATAAGGTTTAGAAAAGCAATCTTCATTTTTTCCCTGTCGGCAGATACTTTACCGATATGATTGTCGTATTTTTTTATGACAGTAATATTATTCAATTGGATCCTGTCCTTTGCCATATCAAGGGCGCCATCCAGCAATTCATTAACGAAAACCTGGTTATAATTCAATTCGGCAAACTTCGTGGAAGCCAGCAATTCGTTTATCAACTGGTTGATGCGGCTGCTGTTTCTTTCCACCATATCAAAAAGCAGGTCCATATCTTCATCCTTGTGCGGCCGGTCATTTCTCAACTGTTCGAGCGCCAGGTTGATATTTGTCAATGGGTTCCTGATCTCATGCGCAATGGTTCTTGCCATCCGGCCTGAAGCCGTAAATTTTTCCAGGCTTCGCATCTGCACCAACTCTTTGTTTGCTTTGTCCAGCTCCCCGATCCGCCATTCCAGTAGCTGTTGTGATTCCCGGACTTTACTATCGGCCTTCAGCCGCGCCCGGTTTTCCTTCATATAAGACAGTAACCCAAAAATCAACATATAAAATGCTATGACCAGGGAAGTGATGGTGATAATGGAAAGCGCTTTACCGGTGGCATCCACTTTTCCGGCTCTTTCTTTTGCTAACCGGGTTTCTTCCAATTGCATTCCTAATACCGCAAAACGGACACTACCCATCACTTGCTTGCCAATCAGCAGATCATGTAGCAAGGTATCAGACATTTCATAAGCATGATCGGCAAATAATTGCATACCGGACTTTATGTGTTGAAATTTAGAATCAATCAACTGGTAGGTAAGGGCAAGCCGTTGTTCCTGTGAATGATTATCAGCCATTTCTCCTTTTAATAAATGATAAATGGAATCTACCTGTGACCGGCTGCTATAATAGGGATCTAAGTAAACACGGTCTTTTGAGGCCAGGTAACCGCGGTATCCGGTTTCACCATCTTTTACATTTGATAACAATAATTCAAGATGACCGAGGACATTGTTCGTATGATCCACCATCCGGGCTCTCTTCAGCAATTGGTGGTTTGCAAATAACGTAATGAAGAAGGAGAGCAGCACTAATATGAAGGCCGCCAGGTATCCGATTTTAACCCCGTTTACTTTTCCCGATTTAGCGAAAATAATTTTCACTCCGCAAATTTTATTGTTCGGATTTAACGATCGTCAACAGCATGTCGGAGTACCGGAGTTGGTGTCATTCCCACCGGTAATAACTTCACCTGGCCGCGGGCCTGTTCTACATTTATTATCCCGTTCTGTTTTTCTTACTCCGGACTCTATCAGACATATCCAAACAGTACGTAAATAAAGGTAATTAGTTGCAATGGATCACCCTGAAAAAGAGCAATGGTTTGCATGTCTTCCTGCAGAAGAAAGGCATTCTAAAAAATAGCCACGGTGTTTTTGCAAATTCGGGATGGTACCGGGCTGTACAGGTCTCGCTTTCAACTTAAATACCTGCGTAAGGTCCAGGCCATAGTTTCATGACCCTCCATCAATCCCGTAAGAAAGTCAGCGGTCCCTGAATCATTATATTTTTCAGCACAATCCTCTATTGCTATACGCAGATTTACAATAACAGTTTCATGATCGGCAAGCAGTTCCTTTAGCATTTCTTTTTGAGCCGGGTATTTCCCGGGACTTTCTTTCAAACCAGCCAGGTTGATAAACTCCGCCATGGTACCCGGTGCATCGGCCCCCAGTTTATTGATCCGTTCTGCCAGTTCATCAATTGCTTCTTCCAATTGTTTGTACTGACCTTCAAAAAGTTTATGCAGTTCCATAAAACTCTGACCGGATACATTCCAATGGAATTTACGGGTCTTGGTATAAAGGAGAACGGCATTGGCCAGCCCTGAAGAAAGAATGGAAGTAACGGCCTTTAAATTTTTTACTGAAATTCCGATGTTAGGCTTCATAAAAATTAATTTAATAAATAATGATCCATTAAAAGGATTTTTTAAACTGTGTTTCGGAATGGTAATTGCCGAAAAACATGCCAGAGGAGACAGGCGAAATCCGGGCTTTAACTACGGTTTTCCAAAACTGCCGATAAGTAAAGTTCTACAAACCGGGGAATCATTTTCCCGCTTCGGTTTGGTATTAACAGGAATCTGATAAATACACTATCAATAACAACTTATTTTATTCACATTTCCTGAGAATAATATAGGCACCTTATTTCTGGCAAGATTATTTACGCTAATAACCTGAACTTTTTTAATCAATTTTAAAAATCAATTTTTATGAGTAATTCAAAAGCAGTATTGGGTTTCCTGGCCGGGGCGGCGGTAGGAGCAATTGCAGGTATCCTTTTTGCACCGGATAAAGGGTCATCCACCCGCAGAAAGATCCTGAAAAAAGGAGAAGACCTGGGTGATTCACTCAAGGAATCATTTAACGAATTTATTGACAGCGCGAAGAGTATGTACTCATCTGCAAAAGAAGAAGGTGAAGAAGCATTTGAAAAAGGGAAATCAAAAATGAATACCCTGAAACAGGACGCGAAAAATGCTTTATCCTGACAGCCATTTTTTAGGATGTGTCCGGTTTTGAACCACATAGGAACATAGGCACTTAGAAATACAAACATAGTACCCTATGTGGCCTCTATGTTTGCCATATCCTATGTGGTTCAAAAATCGAAAATTGGGCATTACCGTATTTTCACATCTGGTTTTTTATCATTTAAAACTAATAACATGCAAACAGCATCAGAACATATCGAGAACCTGATATCAGCAACGGGTGATTATGTGGAGACAAAGTCAGAACTGATTAAATACCAGGCTATTGATAAGATCTCTGATGCTGTTTCATCTATGGCGTCAGGCTTTGTATTACTGCTGGCCGGATTCTTTTTCTTTCTTATTCTAAGCATCGGTATTAGTATCCTGGCAGGACAGTGGCTGGGGCAAATGTATATCGGGTTCTTCCTGGTGGCCGGTGTGTATGCATTGGCGGGCCTGCTGTGCTATGCTTTCCGGAAAAAATGGTTTAAACAACCGATAGCGAACCTTCTCATTCAAAAGTTTTTAAAATAATTATATGGAACATGATATAACCAATACCGCCGGGTTACAACTCAAAATAAAAATCCTGAAAGAAAAGGAGATCGTACAAAGAAATACATTACGACAGGCCGCATTAACCACCTATGACAGTCTTAAACCCATGAACCTGTTAAAGAGCGGGTTAAAAGAACTTGTCACCGGACCTGAGATCAAACGCACGTTGATCAATACAGCCGCCGGTATCGGGGCGGGTATACTTGGAAAGAAAATATTTGTAGGCGGTTCAAAAAATATTTTTAAGCGATTTATCGGCATGTTCATCCAGGGTGGAGTGACTGACCTGGTGGCTAACAAACTGCATCCTTTCAAATCGAATGGAAACGCAATTATCCACGAGGGTCAGGAATGATTCATCCTGATGCGGGCTAAACAGGCGGCAAGACTTTCTTTCCATGGGATCGTCTTCACATGAAATATGTGGCGAATCTTACCTGTATCCAAAACACTATAAGGCGGCCGGGCCGCAGCGGTGGGATATTGTAATGTGGAAACAGGGTTTATTCTTCCCTGGTAACCTGACAATTCCTTTATGGCCATGGCAAAATCATACCAGCTGATGGCGCCTTCATTACAATAATGATAAATACCGGGTGTCCAATTGATATTTGATTCCCGATCACTGTCGGGATGACAATTGGCAATGATGGTCAGGATCATGTTGGCAAGATCGGCGGCATAGGTTGGCGAACCCATTTGATCATTGACCACATTGATCTCGTCTTTTTCATTCATCAGCTTCAGCATGGTCTTAACAAAATTCTTTCCGAATTCAGAATAGATCCATGAAGTACGGATAATGATCACCTCCGGGTTTTCCATCAGGGCCAGCTGCTCCCCCAGCAGTTTGGAATCCCCATACACATTTTGAGGATGCGTTGCTGCCTCTTCTTTATAAGGAACCGTACTGGTTCCGTCAAAAATATAATCTGTGGAGATTTGGATAAGCTTTGTATGATAAGTTTTGCAAACTGTCGCCAGGATACCAACGGCTAATCCATTTACCCCGAATGCTTCTGCCTTTTCTTCTTCCGCTTTGTCAACGGCTGTATAGGCCGCGCAATTGATACAATACTGAGGCTGGTTTGTTTTCAAAAAACCGGTCACCTTTTCATAATCGTCGATGGAGAGATCTCCTTTTGATAAAAACATAAAATCAAACCGGGGAAAAGAAGGGGCCGCCCGCTTTAATTCTTTACCCAACTGTCCGTTGGCACCGGTAACCATTATTTTATGCTGCTTTACCATCAGCCTTCATATACAAAATTATTCTTACTGTGCTCCAGGGTGGGGAGCCGGAGGTCTTTTTCAGAGATCACTTCTTCACCGGGTGGTATTTGCCAGTCAATACCCAGCGCCGGGTCATTATAAATGATTCCGGCTTCAGCCTCCGGGTTATAGAAATCGTCGCATTTATATAATACTTCCGCTTCTTTGCTCAGGATAGAAAATCCATGCGCAAAACCAGGAGGAATGAATAATTGTTTTTTGTTCTTCCCGGATAATTGGATACAAAAACTTTTACCATAACAGGGCGACCCTTTACGGATATCCACTACCACATCCAGGATCTTTCCTTTCAGCACCCGAACCAGTTTGAATTGAGCATGTGGGGAAAGCTGGTAGTGCAAACCGCGTATCACACCATATAAAGAGGAGGATTGATTGTCCTGCACAAAACGGAGATGGATACCTACCTGTTGAAAAACCTGTTCATTATAGGATTCAAAAAAATAACCACGGCTGTCTTCGAACACCTTGGGTTCAAATATCAGCAACCCGGGAATATCAGTGGTTTGAAATGGCATATTACAGGCTCCAGTAGGTTCTTTTATTGATTTGACGGCGGTAGATCCCTTTCAGATCGGCAATCAAACCATGTGGTTTGGTAATACCGGTAAAATATTCTTCATTCAATTCCAGGTAATCCTGGTGCGGCACCGTGATAATGACAGCATCATAATCGCTGGCAAGCTGCGCGGTCAGTTCAAAACCATATTCGTGTTTTAGTTCCGCAGAATCGGCATACGGATCTTCCACATCTACATTGACGTAAAAAGATCGTAACGCTTTTATTACATCCGCAACTTTTGAATTACGGATATCACTGACATTTTCTTTAAAGGTGACACCCTTCACCAGCACCCTCGACGACTTTACATCCCCCGCATATTTAATAATATGCTGGACCACTTTTTTAGCCACATAGTTAGCCATATTATCATTGATATTCCGGCCGGCCAGGATCACTTCCGCATCATAGCCAAGTTCACTGGCCTTATAGGTCAGGTAATAAGGATCAACCCCAATACAGTGCCCGCCCACCAAACCGGGCTGAAACTTCAGAAAATTCCATTTGGTACCGGCTGCTTCCAACACTTCAAACGTATTGATGTTCATCATATCAAAAATGATGGAGAGTTCATTCATCAATGCAATATTCAGGTCGCGCTGGGTATTCTCGATGACCTTGGCCGCTTCGGCTACCTTAATGCAGGATGCTTTATGCACGCCCGCCGCTACCACGAGTTCATAAACTTTAGCGATCTCTTCCAGCGATTCAGCATCGCAACCGGAAACAACTTTTGTGATCTTACTCAGGGTATGCGTTTTATCACCCGGGTTGATCCTTTCCGGGGAATAGCCCAGTTTGAAATCAATGATATTCGTTAACCCGGATAATCGTTCGATCACAGGTAAACAATCCTCTTCTGTACAACCGGGATACACGGTGGATTCAAAGACTACGTAATCGCCCTTCTTGATCACATTCCCGATCGTTTCCGATGCTTTTAGTACGGGTACCAGGTCGGGTACATTGTGTTCATCTACCGGTGTGGGCACAGCGACAATAAAGAATTTTGCTTCACGTAATACATCGAGTGAATCGGTAAACCGTATATCACAACCATCAAACATTTCTTTCTCCAGTTCATTACTGGGATCGATACCCTGTTCCATCATCCGGATGCGTCCGGGATTGATATCAAACCCTATCACCGACAGGGTCCGCGCAAATTCCAATGCGATCGGCAATCCGACATAGCCTAATCCTATGACAGCCAATTTTGCTTTCTTATCGACTAATTCATGGTACATCTGCTGATTATTCTTTAACGTGTAACGGATAAATGTTAAGGGTCAACGGCATCCGCCGCTACATAATACTTACAAACATCTTTGGTTGTTTTGTCAGTTCTTCTACCGGCAATGATTTAAAATAATCATAGGTTATTTTCAGCCCTACGCTTCGTTTTATTTTGGGCTCCCAATCCAGGATGGTCCGGGCTTTTGAAATATCCGGCTGCCGTTGTTTGGGGTCATCTACAGGTAATGGCTTGTAAATGATCTTCACTTTATTACCTGTCAATGAAAGTATTTCTTCCGCGAATTCCTTTAAAGATATCTCGGTAGGATTACCAATATTGACCGGCATATGATAATTACTTAGCAATAAACGGTATACCCCATCGACAAGATCATCGACAAAACAAAAACTTCTTGTTTGTGAACCATCCCCGAAAACGGTCAGGTTCTCACCCCGCAAAGCCTGTCCGATAAATGCCGGTAACGCTCTTCCGTCATTTAGTCGCATCCTGGGTCCATAGGTATTGAAGATCCTGACGATCCTCGTATCCACACCATGAAAGTGGTGATAGGCCATGGTGATCGACTCCATATACCTTTTCGCTTCATCATACACCCCCCTCGGGCCCACCGGATTCACATTGCCCCAGTATTCCTCCGTTTGCGGATGTACCTGCGGATCCCCGTATACCTCGCTGGTGCTGGCCACCAGTATCCTTGCATTTTTTGCTTTCGCTAATCCCAGACAATTATGGGTGCCCATCGCTCCTACCTTCAATGTCTGGATGGGTATCTTCAGATAGTCGATAGGGCTGGCCGGTGAAGCAAAATGTAAAATGTAATCAAGCTGCCCGGGAATATGAATGAATTTCGTTACATCATAATGATAGAATTCAAACGGCTCCAGCTTGAATAAATGTTCAATATTCTTAAGGTCACCGGTGATCAGGTTATCCATACCAATGACATGGTAACCTTCCGCGATAAAACGGTCGCATAAATGAGAGCCCAGGAAACCAGCAGCGCCTGTTATTAATACCCGTTTTCGTTGCATTTAATATTAATTTACGACCCCACGGCCAACACTTTCATAGTGAAAACCAAGTTCGCGGATAGCGGCAGGATCAAAAAGATTCCGCCCGTCGAAGATAGCTTTGTTTTTCAGGCCCGCGGCGATTTTTGAAAAATCAGGCGTACGGAATTCATTCCATTCCGTGGCAATGATCAGGGCATCCGCCTGCTTCAGCGTATCATACTGACCTTCGGCATAATCGATCCGGTCGCCGATCAGTTTCCTGGTATTTTTCATCGCTTCCGGGTCAAATGCACAAAGGGTCGCTCCTTCCTTTGTCAACGCATCGATCATATACAAAGCCGGCGCTTCCCGGATATCATCAGTATTGGGTTTGAAAGCAAGTCCCCACAAAGCAAAACGTTTACCTTTCAGATCGTTCCTGAAATACTTTTTGATGCCCGGAAGAAGATGCAGTTTCTGCTCATTGTTTACTTTCATCACCGCCTGTAAAATCTCAAAATCATAATTGACTTCAGCGGATGATCTTACCAGTGCCTCCACATCTTTAGGGAAACAGCTTCCTCCATAACCGATCCCTGAGAATAAGAACCGTTTACCGATCCTGTCATCACTACCCATACCCCGACGTACCAGGTCCACATCGGCGCCCAGCAATTCACATACTCTTGCTATCTCATTCATAAATGAGATCTTGGTAGCCAGGAATGAATTGGCGGCATACTTGGTAAGTTCGGCTGAGCGTTCATCCATATATAACACCGGGTTTCCCTGGCGGACAAACGGCGCATACAGATCGCCCATTAATTTCCGGGCCCGCTCGGAATCAGTGCCGATCACCACACGATCGGGTTTCATAAAATCTTCCACCGCTACGCCTTCTCTTAGAAATTCCGGATTTGAAACCACATCAAATTCTCCTTTATAGTTTTCATTAATGGCTTTATGGACTTTTTCAGCCGTTCCTACCGGCACCGTACTCTTATCCACGATTACTTTATAGCCCGTTAATATTTTTCCCAGTTCACCGGCTACGCCCAGTACATATTTCAGATCAGCCGAACCATCCTCTCCCGGGGGTGTAGGTAAAGCCAAAAAAACAATGACGGCATCATTGATACCTTCTGCCAGCTGTGTTGTGAAATAAAGACGTTCTTCCTTCAGGTTGCGAAGGAATAATTTTTCAAGCCCTGGTTCATAAATCGTTATCTCCCCCAGCTGCAGTTTATTGATCTTCTGTACATCAATATCAATGCAGGTTACAATATTTCCCGTTTCTGCAAAACAGGTTCCTGTAACTAAACCAACATAGCCTGTACCAATGACGGCGATTTTCATGGATCCTGATTTATTTGTTTACAAATTCCAACACTTTTGCAGAAATAAATTCCAGCTGCTCTTCCTCCAATTCTGTATGAATGGGCAGGGAAATAACTCTTGAGGTTAACCAATCCGTCACCGGCATTACCTGCGAAGCCACGTTGAATGAAGCGAACATTTTTTGCTTGTGACCCGGAACCGTATAATAGATCATAGCCGGGATTGAAAGATGCGCCAGGAATAACTTCAATTCATCCCGGTTAACATTTTCCAGCACCAATGTATATTGATGAAAAACATGGCGGGAATAAGGAGCCCTGAAAGGAGTCTGTATTTTGGGGTGGGCGGCAAAGGCTTTATCATAATAATCCGCGGCACTTCTCCTGGCCTGGATATATTCTTCCAGGTGTTTCAATTTAATATCCAGTATCGCTGCCTGGATGGAATCTAGACGGCTGTTACAGCCAACCACATCATGATAGTATTGTTTACTTTGACCATGATTGGCGATCATTTTCATCAGGGCAGCCATTGTATCATCGTTAGTGAAAATAGCGCCCCCATCCCCAAATGCCCCCAAATTTTTGGAAGGATAAAAAGAAGTAGTGCCGATATAGCCGATGGTGCCTGTTTTCTTTATGGTCCCATCCGGAAATGTATATTCACAACCAATAGCCTGGGCGTTATCTTCAATCACGAAGAGGTTATGTTTTTTTGCGATCTCCATAATGGCTGACATCGGCGCCGCATGGCCATATAAATGAACCGGGACTATCGCTTTTGTTTTAGGAGTGATAGCTTTTTCCAATGCTACCGGGTCCATACAGAAAGTTTTGGCATCCACATCTACAAAAACCGGTGTTAGTTTTAATAATGCAATTACTTCCGTGGTGGCGATATATGTAAAAGAAGGAGTGATCACCTCATCCCCCGGTTGCAGGCCCAATGCCATCATAGCAATCTGTAAGGCATCCGTTCCATTGGCGCAGGGGATTGTATGTTTTACCTGCAGGTAGGAAGATAAATGGGCAGAAAAATCCTGAACGATCTTTCCATTGATAAAGGCGGTGCTTTCCATCACCGCAAGAACGGCTTCATCCACTTCGGATTTTATCTTATGATACTGGGTTTTGGTATCCACCATCTGGATGGGGCGCATCAAAAATTCTTTAAATTGAAAAATTTAAAAAGGATTGTCAAAGAAGTCAAATGGGCCAAATGGCATCAGGATCTCAAAATGACTAATATGACTTTATTTGACTGATATGACTGATAAAACTTTTGCGGGGCAAAAATAGTAAAATACGTGTAGTTTACCCGAATGCTTTTGCGCTGAGTGGTAAACTAACAGTCCTGTTCCGCTGAGAATTAGTCGCCCTGAGAAAAAGGAGAAAAAGAGATTTTACTTGAATAAATCCACCCTTTTCCCTTTTTTCTCTGCGCGAGGTCTTTGCCTGAAATAGACTGGGAATTGTTTTACACACTTTACATTTGCTCCTTATTTAAACCTGATACTTTGGCTGTTTTTTTTTATAATGTTTTCCTTTTGCTCTTCAGAGCATCCACTTACCTTGTTTCTCCTTTTAATGCCAAAGCAAAAAAATGGCTGCAGGGCAGAAAGAATATCTTTAAAACCCTGGAAACATCCATTCCAAAGGATGAGAAAATTATCTGGGTTCATTGCGCATCGCTGGGTGAGTTTGAACAAGGCAAACCGGTGATCGAACACCTCAAAACCACTTACCCTGCTTATAAGGTATTGCTGACTTTTTTTTCTCCTTCGGGTTACGAGGTGCAGAAAGACTACCAGGAAGCGGATTGGGTCTTTTATTTACCGATGGATAGCCCGGCGAATGCAAACCGGTTTTTGTCGATCGCCCATCCCTCGCTTGTCATTTTTGTAAAATATGAATTCTGGTATTATTATTTAAAGAAGATATCGTACCGGAAGATCCCCCTCCTGCTGATCGCCGCCCTGTTCAGGAAAGATATGTCCTTCTTTAAATGGTATGGTGGCCTGCAACGAAAAATGCTTTCCCGTTTTGATCATCTGTTTGTACAGAATGAATCTTCAAAAAAATTAATCGACAGGATCCACCTCGGGAAGATCTGCAGTATTTCTGGTGATACCCGCTATGACCGGGTCATAGAAATTGCCGAACGATCCGAACCTATTCCTGTGATCGAAGAATTCATTGGCAATGGCAAAGCCATCATAGCGGGCAGCACCTGGCCCGAAGATGAAGAGATACTTCAAAAAGGATTTACCGCGGTTAACGATCCCATGCTGAAACTCATCATCGCTCCGCATGAGATCAGGGAATCCCATATTGCCCATCTCAAAAAGCTTTTCCCCGGATCTATATTGTATTCGCAACTGCTGACTGACACTCCCATGCCTATCGGAAACCGACTGTCGGCTGCCGACTGCCGACTGCTTACTGGCAACATTCTCATCATCGACAATATCGGCCTTCTTTCCCGACTTTATAAATACGCTTATATAGCATATATAGGGGGTGGATTCCGGCCCATGGGAGTTCATAATGTGCTTGAAGCGGCTGTTTTTAAAAAAGTAGTGCTTTTTGGCCCTGCATACCGGAAATACACGGAGGCGATAGGTCTGGTGGTTTCCGGTGGCGGAATACCTTTTGACGATGAGAAAAAAGATGGGAACAGCCTCAAAGAATTAATAGGGACCCTGCTCAACAACCAGGCGGAGTATGATTCAAGGAGTAACGCGGCAGGTTACTTTGTCATGTCAAACAAAGGCGCCACGCAAAAGATCATGGATTTTATTCAGGCAAACCGTCTTTTGACCAACTGATCAAAATGCTGGACGGAAGGATGATTATGATCCCAGCCTAATTTTACTTTCAGTTCCCTGTTTATCCAATACTCTGCTTCGGCATAAATATGAAAACTGTTGATGGTTTTGACACTCCGCTCATACATGGTTTCATCACCCCGGAAAAGATCATTGATAAAGAGAAACCTGTCATTGATACCAACGGCTTTGCGAAGGTCTTTTACCGGTGTTTCTTTCAGTACCTCTATGAGTTCGGTTTTCCCCTGTTTGAGTTTATCATTTAATGATTCTGCCTGGATCACATTATCATTTATTTCCCTTGCCTGGTGAGAAAGGGTCGGTATTTCCGTCATCGGATCAAATACCATGTCCAGCTGGCCATTTTTTTGTACTACCGAAAGAGATCCGTTATCAACCAATACTGTTTCTTTCACTTCCTGGATCGCTTTCTCAACGGGTTTGGGCGCATATTTTTCATAGGCTGAGGCAGCAACTGTCATCATATTCATCATGGGCAGGACCACGGCTACCTTGGCAGTACCCAGGCTTTGCAAGCCATTCCCATTGAGTTTGGTCAGTTCAAACTGTAATAACTGAACCGTGCCCAGTAACAGGGCCGGGTCGGCATTTTGTTCAAACTGTTCTTTTAATTTAGTGATAAGGGCTTCTATTCGTTCCATTATGTTATTTTTGATCACGGATTAAAGGATTAAAAAACAGATTTCACGGATTTGCAGTAATCCCTGCAGGTAAAACCTGCCCGATCCGTGCCCTCCCTTTTAATCAACGAAATTCGTGTTCTAAAATTACAAACAGTTTGCCAATAATACCAAAGCAATAACTTAATATCTAAATCTTAACAATGTTTAATGAACCTAATATTCGAACCTTGAAACCAGCCCGATCCGTGCAATCCTTTTTTAATCCTTTAATCCGTGATTGATGTTTATTGAACCTAATATACGTGCCGAAAAAAGGGGCTGGATCGAAGTGATCTGTGGGTCCATGTTCAGTGGTAAGACCGAAGAACTCATCCGCCGCCTGAAAAGAGTGAAGATCGCCAACCTCAACGTGGAGATCTTCAAACCCGCCATCGATGTGCGGTATGATGAAATAAAGATCGTTTCGCATGATACCAATGCGATCCAATCGACACCGATTGATAATTCCCAGAAGATATTACTACTGGCCAATGATGTGGAAGTGATTGGCATCGACGAGGCCCAGTTCTTTGACGACCAGCTACCAACTGTTTGCGATGAACTGGCCTACCGCGGCATTCGCGTCATTGTGGCCGGCCTGGATATGGATTATCTTGGCAAACCTTTCGGGCCGATGCCATATATTATGGCCAAAGCCGATTATGTGACCAAACTCCACGCTATTTGTATGCAATGCGGCAATATCGCCAACTACTCCTACCGTAAGATCCCCAGCGAGGACCAGGTCATGCTGGGAGCAACAGATGTGTACGAGCCAAGGTGCAGGAAATGCTATAATGAAAAATGATGAAGAAAGTCAGAAAGTCCGGAAGACTATTCATTACAATTGAATCAATCTTTCTGACTTCCGGACTGCCTACTGTCTACTGCCGACTGCATGGTACAGAGACAGGGCATGCCCTGTCCCTACAACCACTAATTCGTTCTGCGACTGCAGCCTGATGACTGCCGAATGTCGACTGCCTACTGCCTGACTGTCAATTCGCCTTCCCTTTTATCTTCCCCTTCCCCGTAACAGTTATTGATACCCCCTTGGTCTTGACCTGCATGTCCTGGTCATATTCGGCATTGACCATCAGACCCGTTTTGCTATCCACAATAATATTACCAGTTTGAGTTCCGTCTATTTGCATATCACCTTCACCGCTAGATCCTATTTTTGTTTTGGCCGCCAGGGTTACATGGTCACCTTCTATCTCTTTCACTGTATAGGTGGTATTGAATTTGGCAGGCATCTTTCCCCCGGTGGAATGAGTTTTGTCCCAGGTATCCCCTACTTTAACCTCTTTGTTGGGAAAGATGGTGAACATCTGGGCAAAATTATCTTTGATGGATTGCTCATTGAACTGATCTTTCATTGATGCCATTACCTGTGCTTTTGTAGATTCATCACCTCCTATCGAGTCAACCATATCACTGACAATTTTATCAAATCCAATTACTTCCAGCACCTTGCCCTCTTCATCTACCTTGATCACAAATGGTTTTCCGACCATACTGGAAAACACTTTGTTCATCGCCCCTAAAGGATCTTTTTCGCCAGGAGTCCCGTTGTCCTTAACTGGCTTATCGCTGTCAATGTCAATATTCATTCCCATCGCATCTATATTCATCTTAACAGCCTTGTAAGCGCTTGTCACGGTTTTAACAGAGCCATCATTAGCGGTGACGTTCATAGAATATAAACAATCGATACTGATCTTTGTCTCCTGTCCACCCGCCTTGGTACTCATATCCCATACCATCTCGTAATCATAACCTTTACCTTTTTCCAGGTTAAACTTCAGGAGTTTTGCGGAGGATACTTTAGAAGAAGACTGGCAGGATTGAAAACTAATCAGCATAGTAAAAAATGCTGCCAGGGCTATAAAAAAGGTCAATTTTTTCATGATACATTCATTTATACCGGCAAAGTAGAGAATTATTTGTAGAATGAACTGTTATCAAATCAGGATTTGGTAGAATAGCCTGGAGTATTTTTCGAACTGGAGGGCGATATTAATAAAATACGGCTATCATAACCGCGGAGACGCAGGAGGCGCAGAGGTCTCATGTATGAGATGGTTACTGTCAAGCGTAACTTTAAGTTGAACAGACTTAATAATTATCTTAAAACAGTAACCATGACACAA
>JADGPW010000171.1 GCA_017882265.1 Chitinophagaceae bacterium
CCGGAAATAAAACCAATTAAAAAGTCTTTCAACACCATGGCATTTAATTCATCTTTATTATCATTTTTCCCCATCATATTAATAGATACCAGCCCATGCAGGGTTGACCAGAATGTATGCAGTTTCAGGTAAGGATCAGCCCCGGTATTTTTGCTTTTTGCCAGCATCTCCCTGATCGGTGCCAAAATGATCTCTGTAAAGCTGGCCAGTTCGGGTATTTGCTTTACCGCCTCGCAACCAGGCATCCCCAATCCATACATTAACTGGTAGTATTCAGTATGATTAAAAGCGAATTTCCAATAAGCATAAGCGATCGCCTCTATTTGCTGCTCAGCATTAACAAACTGTTCCTTTGCTTTAATTAACTGGTCATTCAATTGCTGGAAGCCACGCTTAGTGAATTCAAGCAGGATCGCTTCTTTATTTTCGAAATGGTCATAGATAACAGGAGAGCTGTATTCAATTGCATCCGCAATCCTCCGGATAGAAAGCGATTGCCAGCCTTCCTTCTCCACCAACTGCCAGGCAGCCTGGAGAATAGAAGCTTTTACTTCCACTTTTTGCCTCAATTTTCGTTCTACAATGCCCATTTCTGTTTTCTTGTTATATTCCCTAACAGTGTTAGCAAAAGTAGTTCTCTTTGAAATATCAGCAAAATTATTTTCCAAAGTATCTGTTAAATGACTCCACTTTTAACAGGATAAGTGCTGTTCTGAACCTGGGAGGAGCGACAGGTTGATTCAGCCCATTATAAAATAACATCACCCCTTATAATGATTTAAATCATTGTACTGCAATGAACTCAGTATGACCTTTATCAAAATATATAATATGAACCCGTTTAAATGGCTCCTGTCACTGGGGTTTTTGGCTTCTTCGGTCATCCATGCCCAGGAAACAGTTTATACAGGCAGTTTTCATTTTACCGGGGCTAATGCTTCCAATGCCGCCTACTATACTAATATATTGAAAGTGACCGTAAAGCCGGGCGGGGCGGCAACAGCCACCATCGAACTTAAAATGGGGTCAAAAACAGATCCCGAAGATTATGTTTTGCTGACTGGTACTCTCGATGGTACATTCAATGCTTCCGGTATCAATGCTAACGGAAATATTACCGAAGTGATGCAGGAGGGGAAACGGCTTACGAAGCACCAGGAAAAAACAGTGGCTGTAGAATTAAAAGGCCCGGTAACCGGTAACCTCATTAACGGCACCCTGACCCTGATTTATGATGGCCGAAGGGAAGAAGGTTTCGGGTTTACTCTCCCGATCGAAGAGCAGGCGCCGGAATTATTGTTCCCCCTCGGCAAAAGCCCCAAAGTATTTGATAAAGGATGGCTCTTCGGCGCTTCCTTTAAACTATTGGATGAAAACGGTGCAGAAATTGACCTTAGTGATAAAATAGAATGGAGTGGTACCGGCAGCTTTGAGCCGGATAAAGGAGCGAAGAGCCGGCCCACATTCATTAATATCGGCGACAATACGATCATACTAACGGTGGAGCATGAGGGAAAAACATATAAAAAAGAATATCCTGTCAGCACCGTAGAGGCTGAAAAATATGCACGGGTTGGCAGTATTGCACAATGCGCTGCTGATTCACATGGGAGCCTGGGTGATCCGTTGCCTGCATTGGGCCCGGTTATTACCGGTAACGGAAATGTACTTATTAACGGACTGCCGGCCGCCTGTGAGGGAGACAGGGGCGTGCATGCTATCTGTTCCGGGCCCAATACTTTTGTTATTACTTCCGAAGGTTGTGACGGGAACGTACTGATCAATGGGAAAAAAGCAGCTATGCTCAATACGATAACTAAACATTGCGGAGGTATAGGTCAGATTGTTAGTCTCACGGGCGGTACGACAGGTGGATTTTTAGCCCTTTCAGATGATATCAGTTTCACGGATAAGGATGGTAAAAAAATTCCGCAAAACAGCAACCCGGAAGCAGGAACAAAAATGGTAACCGGTCCCAAAGGATTGCTGTTGATGAGCCCGGACCGGAACACTGTATTGATGGTGCTTCCAAATAGCATGGCGGTGATCAACAATAATACCGACAATGATCTTGACATAGAACTGGAAGGCGGTTCTGTTTTTATTAATGGTGAGAAAGCAGATAAGTCCCGTAACCTGGTCATTGAAAGCTTCAATGAAAAATTGATCCGTAGAGGCACCCGTTTTCTTTATACCCGTTCCGGCGACAGCAGCAAACTCATCGTTTATGAAGGTGAAGTGGATGTGCTGCTGAAGAAAGACAACTCGACTATAACTGTACCTGCAGGAAAAGTATATTTCAACGATTCTAAATCACCATATGTTATTAAGGATACGGCCCGGTTTGAATCTTCCGCTTTATTGATGACCATTCCCAAAGGAAACTTTAATATACAATGGAAGGAAACGAGGACACCAGCCCAGGCAAGTACTTCGAAAAAATCAGATGCCCTTTCCCTGTTGAAACAATACTGGTATATCCCTGTTGGGTTAGTGGTAATATTGTTAGGTGTATGGGGGTTACGGAAAAGAAAGTCCTGATGGGATTCCCGCGCAGAGGTGAAAGAAAGAAAGAGATTAGCCTCGCACAGAGAAAAAAGAGAAACCCCTCTTCTTCCTCCTTTTCCTCTGCGCGAGGCCCTATCCCACCCTCAAACCCCTTCGCTCTGTACCTTTACACAAATCTCTCCCATGTCAAAACTCTTCGAACCCCTTACCATCCGGGACACCACCTTCAAAAACCGTATCGCCGTCTCTCCCATGTGCGAATATTCCAGTGAGGATGGTTTTGCCAACGACTGGCACCTGGTTCATCTCGGCAGCCGTGCGGTCGGCGGTGCAGGTCTTGTTATTACAGAAGCCACGGCTGTAACCCCCGAAGGAAGAATAACACCTGATGACCTTGGCATCTGGAAAGATGAGCATATTGAATTCCTGCAGCGTATTACTTCATTCATTACAGTTCAGGGAGCTGTACCCGGTATTCAACTGGCCCATGCCGGCCGAAAGGCCAGTCATCATAGTCCCTGGAAAGGAGCCCATTCATTAAGTGAAATAGAAGGCGCCTGGCAATGCCTGGCTCCCAGCGCCATTCCTTATAAAGAAGGAGAACCCTCTCCTAAGGCCATGGACAAAGAAGATATTAAAAAACTGCTGGATGATTTTCGGGAAGCAGCGATACGTGCAGCCAAAGCTGGATTTAAAGTCATAGAGATCCATGCTGCACATGGCTACCTGCTGAATTCTTTTTTATCCCCGCTCAGCAACCATCGACATGATGAATATGGCGGCTCTTTTGAAAACCGTATCCGCATCGTATTGGAAGTCATTGATGCAATCAGGTCTGTATGGATTGAAAAGCTTCCTTTATTCATTCGCATCTCTGCTGTTGATTGGGTGGAAGGTGGCTGGACTGTTGAAGATTCTGTAAAACTGGCCGATGCTATCAAAGATAAAGGAGTGGACCTGGTGGATTGTTCTTCCGGTGGTGTATCTCATGCGCAAAAAATTCCGCTGGGACCTATGTATCAAACTCCATTTGCAGAAAAAATAAAAAAGGAGACTGGAATGCTGACCGGCGCAGTTGGCCTGATCACTACAGCAGAACAGGCCGAAGGGATATTAAATAGGCAACAAGCCGATCTAATCATCTTAGCCCGGCAGTTATTGCGGGAACCTTATTTTCCACTACATGCCGCGAAAGAATTAGGAGTTGATATAAAATGGCCCGAGCAGTATGAACGTGCGAAGAGATAATGAGAGAGCCTCGCCCAGAGAAAAAAGAGTGAAAGAGAGATATCCTTCCTTTTTCTCCTTTTACCTCTGCGCGAGGCTTACCGGGAAAGTTTGAAAATTGATCAGCCGCACCCCTCACTCTTTTTTATAAACGAGTGAGGCATAATGTATTTCTCCTTTTTCAACATCAATGGGCAATTCCCATTCGTGTGGTTCACCGTTATATTTGAAATAGATCTTCCCTTCTTTCATTGCCCATGTAAATGGCCTGTTTTCACCATGGTAAATTTCAAACCCTGTGCTGTCCTCTTTTAAAGTGAACTGCATGGGTTGCCCGACCTCGGTAGTTTTATAGGTGCCTGTCATACTGCCCGAAGATTTATCTGTCACCGTTTTTTCTTCTTTATCTTTTGTGCCTGTGCCGGATTTATTATTGTTATTGCAGGAAGAAAACAAAGCTGCCATAGCGATGCATACAAAAATTAATTTTTTCATGCGTGTTAATTTAAAAAGGATAAAATGTGGTTATATAAACATTATTGCTACCGCTATCATTTAGAACAGGGCAGCATAACTGTATTTTTTCAAATATAGATGCAGAACCCCTTGGTAAACCAGAATACTGGTTATATAAGAATATGATTATTCTCATGTAATAATGGTAGATCTGGATAGGGGTTAACAAATGTCAGGGCATGAAAAATTGCCGGGAAGGACGGGAAGGGCGGGAAGAAAGAATTCCCTTCCCGTCTTCCCGCACTTCCCGGCAAATTCTCTTTGTACCTTTACAATTCCCGAATAGATCAGGACATTATTCACTATTCACTTTTCACTATTCACTAATCTATGGCTACCGCCAACCGTCATCTCAGCGATTCCGCAAAAGGAAGATCACCCAAAGCGAAGATCTCCAAAGAAAACCTGCGCCAGGCGCTTGTTCTTTTCACTTATTTAAAACCTTACCGCGGGATGTTTATCGGGGGCCTTATATTCATTGCCCTTTCCGCATTTACCACCGCCTTATTCCCTTTCTTCCTCGGAAAAATGATCGACGCCGCTTCCCCCGGCGCCAGTATGCCGGGTATGGGTGCCGCTTCGAAAATTAATTTTGGCTTAAAAAATATTCACTGGAGTCTGAATACAACATTACTTCTCATCTTTTGCCAATTAACCGTACAGACTATCTTCTCCTTTATGCGGGTCTATATGCTGACGGCAGCTGGCGAACGATCTCTCGCCGATATGCGCAAAGACGTGTACAGTAAATTGCTGACCATGCCCATGAGTTATTTTTCTGAAAAGCGGGTAGGCGAACTAAGCAACCGTATCTCTTCCGATCTCTCCCAGATATCGGATGCCATTTCTTTTACGCTCGCTGAATTTTTAAGAGGCATCTTCACTCTCATCATCGGTTTGTGTTTTATTTTCTGGATCAGCGCCAAGCTGGCCCTTGTCATGCTTGCCGTGGTGCCCATCATTGCCGTGTTAGCGGTTGTATTTGGGATGCGCATCCGTAAGATGGCCCGCAGGGCGCAGGATCAGTTGGCCGACAGCGGCACCATTGTGCAGGAAACCTTCCATGGTATTTCCATTGTAAAAGCATTTACCAGTGAATTCCATGAAATTGGCCGCTATGTAAAAAGTATTCGTTCCGTAGTGGTCACCGCTATCAGCAATGCCCGTTACCGTGGCGCTTTTATAGCTTTTATGATCTTTAGTGTGTTTGGCACCATCGCTTTTGTCATGTGGTTTGGTGCCGGTATGATAAAATCCGGCGAACTCACCATGGGCTCCCTCACTATGTTTGTTATTTTCTCCATGTTTGTAGGTGGCACGTTTGCCGGCTTTGCCGATATGTTTTCGCAGTTGCAAAAAACATTGGGCGCCACCCAAAGTGTAAGGGAAATTTTAAGGGGCAATGGTGAGCCGGTGGACTTAAAAGAAATTGTGGTAGAACCGCAATACATTCTAAAAGGCAATGTTCGTTTTGATCATGTAGCGTTTAGTTACCCCGGCCGCAAAGATGTGCCCGTATTAAAAGATCTTACTTTGAGCGCCAGCAATGGAGAACAGATCGCCATTGTAGGACCAAGCGGCGCCGGTAAATCCACTATTGCTGCATTATTACTTCATTTTTATGAACCCGATAGCGGCACTCTTTTCTTTGATGAAAGACCCGCCGCCGCATTTCCTCTTTCCCAATTGAGGCGGCAAATGGCTTTTGTCCCCCAGGATGTCATGTTGTTTGGCGGCAGTATTAAAGAAAATATCGCCTACGGCAAACCATCCGCCACCGACGACGAAATAATAGCAGCCGCCAAAAGCGCCAATGCGCATGTGTTTGTACAAAACTTCCCCGAGAACTATGAAACCATTGTAGGAGAAAGAGGCATGAAATTAAGCGGTGGCCAGCGTCAGCGGATCGCCATTGCCCGTGCCATTTTAAAAGACCCAGCTATTCTGATTTTAGATGAAGCCACTTCCTCCCTGGATAGTGAGAGTGAGCAACTGGTACAGGAAGCGTTGGACAACCTGATGAAGGGGCGCACCTCTTTTGTGATCGCCCACCGGCTTAGTACCATCCGCAATGCTGATAAGATCGTACTCATTGATAAATGCATTGTTACCGAGTCCGGCACTCATACCGAACTCATGGCACATAACGGGCTCTACCGCAAGCTCAATGAAATGCAATTTGAGTTTGGGGTGGTGACGCAGTCGCCTGCTGTTGATGAAGTGGAGGAATAATATTTTAGGCTCTTCAGGGATCCCTTCAATTAAAGTATCGCATAGCAACTTCACCAACCCATCTTCCCATATTAACAGGCACAGCATTTCCTATAAGTCTATAAGAGCTCCTTTTATTCTCAAAGATAAAATCGTCTGGAAATCCTTGTAGTCTTGCATATTCCCTAATAGAAAAAGGACGTAACCCATATTTTGATTTTAGATCTTTGACTAGCCTTGTACTTAAATCCTTTGCATAATGAGCAACGCAGGTCGGAGCAATTGAGCTGGGTTGTTCTGGATCGACAATAATGGGTTCATCTCTATACTTGCCTTTAATCCTGCTAATCACATAATCCGGCATTTCAACATCAGGGTTTTTTTCTAAGATATCTTTTAATCTGGGTCTATTATTTATTTGATTCGGGGAAGAAATTGCATATTGCTTTTTTGTTCCGATTAGAATAAGTCTTTTTCTTCTTTGAGGTAACCAGTTAGCCGCATCAACAGGGCAAAAGACATTTACATAATAATCTGGCAGTTTGGTCATTGCTTCCATTACCACCTTAAACTTTTTCATGCCTGGCACATTTTCAACAATGTACATTTCAGGCTTCTCAATTGCTATATGCCGGAAGAAATGCAGAAATAAGTCATCGCCGGTTCGAGTGCCATGTATATCAGCGATAGGTGAATATTTAGTACACGGATAGGTACCTACAATAATATCAGTTGCCGGTTGTTCTAATACAGTTTTATCTTTTATATCAACCGTTATGACAGGATGGGGAAAATATTCATTGTTTGTTTTCATGCAACCGGTGGCTTCTGGGTCAAGGTCTAGCGATTGTATAACATTCACACCGGCTTGTATAATGCCTAATTCCATTCCACCGCATCCAGAGAAATATCCTTTTGCTGTCGGTATATACATTTTATCTATTTGCGGTTATTGTCCTTTTGTATACAAAGCTGTAAGTAATGATTTACAAATCCGGTATACTTTAAGACACAAATTATGTGGTAGTTTAAGTAGCATATTTCCTTTTATGTCATATTGAAATCACGTTACCCCTTTAACTACCCCTTTTCCAAAATTACGAAAATGACTCTTATAGTCCGTTGACTTAAAGGCCACAATAGTTGACCTTCCAGGTATGGACATAAAGCAAAAAGTTGGTACCCGAATAAAAGAGCTGCGTAAAAAACTTGAATTATCCCAGGAAGCCCTTGCATTAAAAGCAGAAGTGGACAGGACATATGTAACAGATGTTGAGAATGGCCGTAGAAATGTTTCCTTAGAAATCCTGGAACGGCTCATAAAAGCTCTCGAGGTCTCTACCTCTGAATTTTTTAATTCTAAAGAATTCAAGAAATAATGGCCATTTATCCCGGTGATATTATTTCTCATGCAGAAATGTGTTTAGAAGAAGGGATAAGTCTTCAAAAGGGGATGAACTTCCGAATTAAGGGAGGAACTACTGTTATACTCATGTCTCTTAGAAAAGGAGCGCCTTATGCAGATAGAGTAGAGGATGATGGCGAAATTCTTATTTATGAAGGCCATGATGTTCCAAGAAATTTGGCCAGAGATCCAAAATCAGTTGATCAACCAGATTATACTCCGAGAGGCACTTTAACTGAAAATGGCAAGTTTTTCCAAGCTGCAATGAAATATAAAGATGGTATAGCACCTCCTGAACTGATAAAAGTTTATGAAAAAATTAAAGATGGTATTTGGGCTTACAATGGCCTATTTGAATTAATAGATTCTTGGATTGAGAACTCCCATGGAAGAAACGTCTTTAAATTCAAATTACATATAACCAATAAAACAATTGACCAAAAAGAAAAAAGATCAATTGAACTGAAAGATCTTGATCATAATCGGATGATTCCTACATCTGTAAAGTTAGAAGTTTGGAAAAGGGATAAAGGACGTTGTGTTCAATGTGATAGTACAGATAATTTGCATTTTGATCATATTCTTCCGTATTCCAAAGGCGGAACTTCTCTCAAAGCTGAAAATATTCAACTGCTTTGTGCTAGACATAATTTGCAGAAGCACGCTAAAATTCAATAATAAAATGAGCCCGGTAATATGAGTTCAATTTGTCAGAGATTAGCTAAAAAGGGTAGGATTGTATTGTCAATACAAAGTTATTGGGTATGTTGACGCGACGCCTTTTTATATCAGGTCAAATCTATAAACGATCCCATATTCATGATCAATTTGGAGGAAATCGACAAGGCGGAATTTCTGCATCTGCTAGCTTCCCATACATATTTATTTTCTCTGGCCAATCTGGACACCAACACGGCTATAAGGATCAATGGGAAAACAAAAATGTATTTTCCTACACAGGAGAGGGTCAGTTAAATGACATGCGCTTTATTAGGGGTAATATTGCTTTGAAGGACCATATTAAAAATGGAAAAAGGGTTTTTCTTTTTATTCAAGATATTAAATCATTTGTCAAATTTGAAACAGAGTTGGAATTAATTGACTTTGATTTTTTTCTCGGTCCGGATAGAGGCGGAAAAGAAAGAACTGCTATTAAATTCTTTTTTAAAAGAATGGGGCAACAATTAAATTATCCAAAAGAACATTTTACCCTTACTACTGCAGCTGAACATGAAGAATCAGGAGAAAAAAATATTCCAAATGTAACAGAAAGAAAAGGCTTAGTAATTTCTCGAGTTGGTCAAGGTGCTTATAGAAAAAGTGTTTTATACCGATGGAATTTTAGATGCGCAGTGACTAATTACACCAAGAATGAAATCTTAATCGCATCACATATTGTTCCTTGGAAAAATTCCACTAATGAAGAGCGACTAGATGTGGACAATGGCATTTTATTGTCTCCTATCTATGATGCTTTGTTTGATAAGCATCTTATTAGCTTTGAAAACTCAGGGAAAATTATCCTTTCAGATTCATTGTTGAAAACAAAATTCCAAGATATTGGTGTTAGTGGTAAGGAGTCAATCAAAAAATTGTCAATTGGTAACTATTCCTACCTTGACATGCATCGTGAAAAATTCTCTCTTTAATATCTATGGTTGTCCTTCCCTTTTATCTGCGACATATTATAACTCCCGCGTCTTTTTATCATGCACATCAGCCATACCCCAAAGTTAGCCGACTGCGAAACGCTTTTTGCTGAACATTTAATTTGCAGCTTCCCATTGCTGTTTTCTGGTTTTTTTGTAAATTTATTCTGCTACCAACCTACACAGCAGCAGGGTTCTTTGAATAACACGGCAGGGCCAGTAACAGGCAAAAAGGATTGGTTTTTTCTACGAAATCTCCCTGATCCGAGCCTGATGATCGCCTGATATTTACCTGACCCCCGCCTGACTCTCCCCTGACCCTTACCTGACCCTTGCCTAACCTTCACCTGACCTTTACCTGATGCTCATACTGCTATGTAGTAGGGAACTAGCGGTTAACATGCGGTTAGCATGCGTTCATCTCACTTCCTACATGTATGGCAGATGTAAGGAAACAGTATGGAGGTAGGATGGAATTCGTTATGGGCGAAGGACAAGCCCTCAATACTAAAAATTCCAACCCCGGCCCTCTGCCAAAAACCCTTCTCCCTAACCGGGCTATACCCTCTATCCAGAAAGTCCACTGTGTAGTGGACTTTCTGGATAGAGGTAGTGGACTTGGTAGGGAGAGGGGTTTTTGGGGCAAGATGATGGATACTGGATGCCAGATGCTGGATTCTGCCAATACTAAACGGAATAGCCGGATGTTGGGTTCTATCCAGTATCTGGCATCCAGTATCTAGCATCGAGTATCTGTTGTACCAGCCAAATGCATTGCCAGCACATTGGTTACCTCTTGCCAAAGGATTGCCTGACTATTGGTCTATATATGGTTAAGATTTGCCACGATATTGCCTCCGCATTGACTTGATATTGCCTGCATATTGCCCCCGTATTGGTGGGATATTGCCCTGGCATTGCCCCGCCATTGACTTGATATTGACTTTCCATTGGCGACATATTGACTACATATTGACTATTTGTGATGACAGGGGCTGATGGCTGCCGACTGCCGACTGCTGACTGCTGACTGCCGATTGCCCGACTGGCTGAGGTGGGTTGAGTAATTTTTTAAGGTATTGAAAAATCAGGGCGATGTCGTGATCATAACCGGTAAACTTCTTCTCCATTTTTTCTAATTGTATTAATATGTCTTTATGAGTTAGCAGGAGTTCCCTCATTTTGGCAAACACTCTGATTATCTGAACATTCACACGGATGGCCATTTCACTTTTTAGCACAGAAGAGAGCATCGCAACACCTTGCTCGGTAAAAGCATAAGGTAATTTCCGACGTCCTCCCCAATCTCCTTTGCCGGTGGCAAAACTTGAAGTCACAAATTGTGACTTCAAGTTTGCATATTCTTTTGAAGAAAGTTGAAATATAAAATCGAAAGGGAATCTTTCAATATTACGTTTAACCGCCTGGTTCAAAGCTTTTGTTTCAACCTGGTACAATTCCGCCAGATCCATGTCCAGCCTGCCTACCGGCAGGCAGGCATTACTTTCTGTCCACGAATAAAATAGATCTTTTTCATCACAAGCTCATCGGGTATCGCCAGTATCCTGTTTGCTTTTGCCATAATTAAACAATTATCCGGAATACCGGACCGACATCTCAAATAACAGGTAGTCACAAATGGTGACCAGCTGTTCTGGTAAATAAATTTATGTGCTGGGTAAACTAAATACAAGAGAATTTCAACAGGAAAATGCGGGGTTTTCGGAATGCTGAAAAGGAATAGCCGGTCCACCCGCAAGGTTCTGTGAACAGGACACTGTGAGGAGGCGGGAAGAAAAATTTAACCTGTTTTATTTTAACCTGGACAGGTTCTTCGGCAGGATGAGTAATGGGTCAGTTTGAAATATTGATTTTGAATTGCAGAGGCGCAGAGATGCAAAGGTCGCAGAGGATTTAATCCATCTCCGCGTCTTCAATGATGAGAGTCTGCTGCATCCGTTGAACATATTTTCTGTTTTAATCAGCTTAATTGTATAAAAAGCACACTTCAATCAACGGTCATCTTCTTTTCTTTAAAAAAGAGCCGCA
>JADGPW010000172.1 GCA_017882265.1 Chitinophagaceae bacterium
GTAATATCATCCAGGATCCAGAAACTCCGGCCATGCGTTCCCACGACAACATCATCATCTTTGATCACCAGGTCACGTATAGAAGTAGCCGGCATATTTAACCGGAGCGGTTGCCAGTTCTCTCCATCATTAAAAGAAACATAAACACATCTTTCGCTTCCCGCAAATAATAATCCTTTGCGAACAGGATCTTCCCTTACTACATTAATGGGATCTTCAGGTAAACCATTCACAATTTCTTTCCACGTCTTCCCCCTATTATTGGTTTTATAAATATGGGGGCCCATATCGTCACAACGAATTCGGTTCACCGCCGCATAAACTGTATTCACATCAAAATGACTGGCCTCCATGATAGATACTTTACTCCAGGATGTGATCTCCGGAGGTGTAACGTTTGTCCATGTCCTGCCTCCGTCTTTTGTTACCTGGATCAATCCATCATCCGTGCCGCACCAGATGGTATTAATATCTTTAAACGAAGGCGCTATCGTATAGATCACACCTCGTCTTGGCATTTTTTTCATGTCCTCACTTGTGTAAATACCCACACTTGAAGGGATATCCCAGCTTTCCCGGGTCAGATCAGGACTGATAACCTGCCAGCTTTTGCCACCATCCCTTGTTTTGAATAGTACATTACCTGCGTAGAAAAGGGTTTTAGGATCAAGAGGGGAGAAGAGGATAGGAGCCGTCCTGATAAAACGATACTTGCCGCCACGACCCACTTCCGGTGAAATGTTTTGTGTTTGCCCTGTGCGCTTATCATAACGGGATATCTTTCCGCCATAAATAATATTGGGGTCAAGCGGATCGGCTGCCACATAGCCATATTCTTCAGCGCCGACAGGATGCCATTCCCGGAAAGTGATCTCCCCATCATTGCCCCTGGAGGCAATGCCCACACTTCCGCTTTCCTGTTGACCGCTGTACACGTTATAGGGAAACGCGTTATCCGTGCTTACATGATAGAACTGTGCGGTAGGTTGATTGTACCAGCTGGAAAATGTTTCTCCCCCGTTAACTGTAATGATAGCTCCCTGGTCACTGGCAATTAAAATAATTTCAGGGTGATTGGGATTGATCCAGATTCGATGGTAATCATCGCCACCCGGAGCCCCGCGAAAAGCGGTCCATGTTTTTCCTCCATCAACGGATTTCCAGGTGACCACATTGGCCGTATAAAGGATATCGGCATTTTTGGGATCCACTTTTATTTCCGCAAAATCGCTGGATCTTCCAAAATAGCGGTTATCATTTGTCAGTAATTTCCATGATTCGCCGGCATCATCACTTCTATAAATTCCACCCAAACGGGGGGCTTCAACGGTTGCATAGATCCTGTTTGGATCAGTGGAGGCAATGGCAAACCCGATCCTTCCAAGTCCCTGTTGGGTTGTAGGTAACCCCTGCGTTAATTTTTCCCAGGTGGTTCCACCGTCAATCGATTTGAATAAACCGCTTTCCGGTCCATTCCATGCCCCGTTCTCCCAGGGGCCTTGCCGGCCGGCCCATAGCGAAGCATAGACGATATTGGAATTCTTTGGATCAATGATCACCTGCACCGCCCCGGTATTTTCATCTTTGTATAATACCTTTTCCCAGGTTTTTCCGCCATCGGATGTTCGATATACGCCACGTTCGGTGTTAGGTCCAAAAGGATGACCCAATGCTGCTACAAATACCCGGTTCTCATTGTTAGGATCAATGACGAGACCACCGATCTGTTGCGCATCCTGCAAACCGAGATTGATCCAGGTCTTTCCTGCATCCGTTGATTTGTAAATACCATCTCCCACGGACAGGTCGGGTCGTTGCAAACCTTCCCCGCTACCCACATATATCACGTTGGGATTGGATGGCGCCACCGCCACATCACCTATTGAGCCGGTGGGCTGGTCATCAAAAATGGGAAACCATGTTCTGCCATAATCGGTCGTCTTCCATACGCCGCCGTTATTTACCCCAATATAGAATACATTGGGTTGTTGAGGAACGCCAACCGCACCCACGGTCCTGCCGCCCCTGTGCGGACCGATCATTCGCCATTGCATGCTGTTGAACAACGAAGGGCTGATCGATTGGGATTGAAGGATCAATACAGGAAATACAGTTGAAATAAGTGCAAAAAATCTTGCAACAGGGTTCTTATACATAGTAAAGCTTATGACCTAAGGTATGAAATCTCATCAAACGGGCTGGGGTTAAATTGGGCAAGGGATCGGTGGCCTATAAACGACAACCCTTGAATTTCAGGAAAAATTGTATCCACTATAATTTGAAAAATAATATATACTTTCATCCGTGAAAGTTAAGAGATGCAATGCATCTTCCGTCCGGGAAAGATCAGGCATTTCCAGATCATTGGATTATTCAATTTTTATATCCTTATCTATTTAAAAACCGGGAAAGCCTTTTTTTCGTACCACAGGCTGTTTTATTAACCAACAAAAATATACTGTATGAAATTTTTAATGAAGATCAGCATGCCCAACGAACTATTTAGTAAATATGTAAAAGATGGTTCGATCAAAGGGAAAATGGAACACATTTTGGGAGAGGTAAAACCCGAGGCCGTCTATTTTGCCTCGATGCATGGCAAACGGACAGGTATCCTTATCGTGAACATGACGGAGGCCTCACAAATGCCGGCATTGGCGGAACCCTGGTTTATCAACTTTAATGCCGAAGTAGAATTCTATCCGACCATGCTCCCTGAAGACCTCGGGAAAGCCGATTTGGAAGCCCTTGGTAAGAAATGGGGATAGGTAAAAACTAAAAGTGAATAGATAATAGTGTTCCTATCGGGAAAGACCTTACAGCTTTGACAAAGTATCAAGCTGTAAGGTCTTTTCAACTTTAATAAACTGTTATCTATTCACTTTTCACTTTTATCTATCCACCAATTGTCTTTCATTAAGTAGCTTTACTGAAATACCTGCTTATGAGATTTATCGCGATTGTAGTTTTCTTATTGTTGACAATAGAAATGCCCGCACAAACCCTTCAGCAATTAGAAAATAAACGGGTAAAGCTGCCCAATGGCTGGAGCCTCACTCCCGTAGGTAAAAGCCTGCCCCTGGGAGATCTTCCTTTGAATATGGTTATAAGTAATAACCGGAAATATATTGCCGTTACCAATAATGGACAAAGCACACAAACTATCCAGTTGATTGACATTGCACGGGAGACCGTCCTGGATACAATGATCATTGCCAAATCCTGGTACGGATTGGCATTCAGTGCTGATGATCAATACCTGTATGCCAGCGGCGGCAACGATAACCGGCTCCTCAAATATGCCATAAACGCAAACAAATTAATTCTATCAGATTCAATAGCATTGGGCAAAAAATGGCCGTACAAGATATCTCCTGCCGGCATGGCCATGGACGATGCGGATCGGAAATTGTATGTGGTCACCAAGGATAATAATTCTTTATATACGGTTGACCTTACCACAAAGAAGGCGGACAGTTTATCATTAGGCGCGGAAGCCTACGCCTGTGTGTTGTCTGCCGACAGGAAGACATTATTCATCAGCCTTTGGGGTGATAAAAAAGTGTTGTTGTATGATGTAATGGCTCAAAAAATGATCACGGCCATATCAGTGGGTGATCATCCTAATGAAATGTGCCTGACACGCAATAACCGGTATCTCTATGTGGCAAATGCCAATGATAATTCGGTAAGCGTCATTGATGTGAAAAAGAGAAAGGTCATCGAAACGCTCGATGCAGGGCTGTACCCCCATGCGCCGAGTGGCAGTACCAGTAATGGAGTGGCCCTGAGTGATGATGCAAAGACCTTGTACGTAGCCAATGCCGATAATAATTGCCTCGCTGTCTTTGATGTTAGCAAGCCGGGTTTTAGCCGGTCCAAAGGATTTATACCAACAGGATGGTATCCTACCAACGTAAAAGTGGTGGGTAAAAAGATCTATGTATCCAATGGCAAAGGATTTACCTCACTGCCAAATCCCTATGGACCCAACCCATATGGGAGAAGACAAACCGTCGCTTTCCAGGAGGGAGACAATCAAAAACCAAGGGAAGTACAATATATAGCCGGGCTATTCAGGGGGACGATGAGTATCATTAGTGAACCAACGCCCGCCCAGTTGAGTGTATATGCGCGTGTTGTCTATCGTAATACACCCTATACAAAAAATATAGAGCTCCAGGCAGCGGGGGAACCCGGAAACCCTATACCGGTTAAAGTGGGTGATTGGTCACCCATCAAATACGTATTTTATATTATCAAGGAAAACAGGACCTACGACCAGGTATTAGGTGATATGAAAAACGGGAATGGTGATACCAGTTTAGTATTATTTGGGGACAAAGTGACGCCGAATCAACATGCACTGGCGGCCCGCTATGTTTTACTGGACAACTTTTATGTGGATGCTGAAGTAAGCGCCGACGGGCACAATTGGAGTACCGGCGCTTATGCGACCGATTACCTGGAAAAAACATGGCCCACCAGTTACGGTAACCGTGGTGGCACTTATGATGCGGAAGGTAACCGTGCGATTGCCAATAATAAAGACGGGTTTATCTGGGATGATTGCAATAGGAATAATGTCAGTTACAGGACCTATGGTGAATTTGCTGATCATTATGCGCCCAATATTCCTGTCCTAAAAGATCATTTCTGTCCCTATTATACCGGATTTAACCTGGGTACCAGGGATACCGTAAGATTTTACCAGTGGCGACGTGAGTTTGATTCATTAGTGGCCATAAACCAGGTAGCCCATTTCAATACCGTTCGTTTCGGTAATGATCATACCGAAGGAATAAGGAAAGGGAAACCTACCCCATTTGCGCATGTGGCCGATAATGATCTGGCAGTGGGGATGTTTGTCGATCATCTGAGTAAAAGTTCAATCTGGAAAGAGAGTGTGGTATTCATACTGGAAGATGATGCGCAAAACGGCCCGGACCATGTAGATGCACACAGGAGCCCCTGTTATATTATAAGCCCCTTTGTAAAAAGAAACTTCACTGATCATACCATGTACAGCACATCGGGGGTGTTGCGAACGATCGAATTGATCCTTGGTTTGCCGCCGATGACCCAATATGATGCTGCAGCCACACCTTTATGGCGATCCTTTACTCCGAAAGGCGATTTAACTTCTTACACATTCAAGCCGTCGAATATCAATCTGAATGACAAGAATAAAGACGAGAATACCTTGTCACGCTTAAGCGAAAAATATGACTGGAGCCGGGAAGACAGGGTGCCAGACCTGGTTTTTAATGAATTGTTATGGAAA
>JADGPW010000016.1 GCA_017882265.1 Chitinophagaceae bacterium
CTGCGAAGCAGCCTCATTATTTATTTAACCACCATCCTTACCTTATCCACTAATTCCCTCGCCACCTCTTCTTTATTATCCGTTTTACCATTGACCGTAAAAGTCTGCACCGGGGTATCCCCTTTAAAAAGCGTCGCGGTGATCATGAGATCAGTATTGGTAATAGTGTACCGGCCATTCAGGGAATAAGAACCGGGTAACTGGCTGCGATCGGCAAAAATGAATTCACTGCTCTTCCCTTTTTCTGTCACTTCATTAAGCGCTTTATCGATGAGCTGCGCCATCCCGATATTATCTTTAAATAATTTTTCATTCTGGAAATTACTGTTTGTAAATATTGGCCTGGGTAAGGCCAGTTCGATCTTATTACGATTGGCCACATCTAATTTACCGATGGCAAAACTGGCGCCGCCGAGGGGTTTGCTGATGACGGGCTCCTGGATGCCCCCGATCCCTTTGGCCAGTTTCATAACTTCATCTGCAGAGAACTGGAACAAGGCATCCACATCCACATACGCATCATTTTGCAACGCGGTTCCTGATTTCATCCCAAATAATAAACTATAGGTCAATAAGCCCTGGCCATAGACAGATGTTTCATAAGCGCTTTGGTTGGCAGCGGCCCCGCATAATATAAAGGTACCGGTACGACTATTCAACCTGTCTAAGGCCCTTACCTGGTCACTGGGAATTCCCGATCGCAGGGCGATCCCGATATCCTCGGCCAGCTTGCCGCTGGAACAGGCATCGAGAATCATTACCTGTTTGCGGGCCGGGATCTTCCTCAGCAGGTCGGCAAACTCTTTTGTGGAAATGGCATTTAGTTTTTCCACACCGGCGAGGTCGAACGAAGAAGCATCGGCGGTGAGATAATAAAAATTCACCGCCTCAGTTCCGTAATTCAAACCATGACCGGACAAATAAACCACGAGGATATCATTTGCCTTGGCCTTCAGGGCTACCTGAGCAAACGCATTCTGTATATCCTGTTTTACCGGTAATGCGCCTTGCCGGCCACCAGTAACAAGTGTTTGGATAAAGACATGTTCCTTTCCATCAATATCCAATAATTGTTTTGCTGAAAGTTCAAGAGCTTTTGAAAAATCGGAAGCATCTTTGGCCGCAAACTTCAGGTTTAGCTTAGGTTCTTTAAAATCACTCACACCGATGATGATCCCGTATAGATCAGGAGCTCCGGCAAATGCTTTATCCGGCTTTACCGTAACTGTAAATCCCCGGCTTGTCATGGACTGATCGGCCGTACGTGCCACTACATTCACTGTATTCTCCGCGCCCGGCTCCAGGTAATCACGGAACTCATCGAGGTTGACAGACACAGTAGCAGAATCATTTGTGAAAGAAAGTTCACCCGAAGACAGCGTTTTTACTTCCTTATTATTGATCAGGATACTTACTTCGCCTATCCCTCCATTTCGCCGGGTGATCCCGTACACATACTGCTTTGGCGATTGTTTCTTTAATTCGATAAGGGCCGAATTACCACAAATATTTATTTCGCTGAGCTTTCTAGCTTTGATAGGTTCAGGATCCGCACCCATGATCTTTTCTACCAGGCCGGGTTCCCAGCTCAGGTCCTTTACCTGGTCAAGATCGATGATCTCATTGCCACAGGTATAATACAGCATCTTCCGTGCTTTCTCGGTTCCATCAAATCTTTTTTGCGCATCGATCGCCAGGTAGTTGGAGGTATCAACAGAAATATAGCTGTACAAAAGTTTTTGTTTCACCAGTTCATAGATATCACAGTGTCCCTGGTTTACCGTCAGCAACCGGCTTCCGTCGGCGGAAACCGTACACCGCTCGCCAGGCAGTGAAAAAATTTCCCTGAAGTCGCTGGTGGAAAGACCATGGATCACCGCATTCACATCTACCGCCAGCAGGTATTTGTTGCCGGGCGTAAATAAAACCTGTTCAAATCCCCTGGCACCGGTATAATCTTTAGCGGTGATGCCCAGGCTGCCCTTAAACAGCCATTTGCTCATGTCTATATCCCATACAAATAGGGTATCAGTTTCATAATCTGCAAAAGCTATCCATTTATCATCCGGGGAAAATACATTGGAAGAATAGTCTATATCAAGAACGGCGGAGTTGGGGCCGTCAAGGTCATCCAGGTAATGAGTTCCGTCAGTTAATTTCCTAAGCTGGTAACGGCCGGTCTGGCTTTTTTGGTTAAGGAAATTCTCAGGGTTTGATAATATCCTGATAATACCGGTGTCCCTGGGGTTTTCACCATTAATATCAAAAACAAATACCGAATCAATTATAGGCTTTGGCAATACAGGTTGTCCTGTTGCTGAAAAATAAGCAGGATTGGTTTCCGGATACTGTTTAGGGAAATCCTTTAAAAGTTGGCCGGTGGATGCGTCCCAGAGTTTTGCAGTGGAGTCATAAGAATTCGTAATCACCCTGGTTCCGTCATTATTGAAGGATGCGCTGAATATTTTATCCCGGTGTCCCCTGATGACATGCAGGGTATGACCGGTGGCTGTTTCTACGATCTTTACCATATTGTTTTCCCCGCTAACCAGGAATTTTTTCCCATCAGGACTGATGGTGGCTATCCTGATATTATCCGCCCGGGTCTGGTAGGTTTGCACTTGTTTATTTTCAACGATACTCCAAAGACCGATGATCCCATCCTGTTGCTGGGTAAGAATGTATTTATTATCCGAACTGATATCAGACCTTCTCAATACATTATCTGTAATCAAAGCCGTTTTTTCATCGTGAAATACATTCCATAACAGGTCATAAACACGGAGGTATCTTCCGTCGTCACTGATATCCACGCCCAGCCAACCACTTGCAACCTGGAACGAGGGAAAACGATAGGGGGCCGTACCCGTGAGGAAAGTATCATTGCCATTGATACCCTTCATCAATATGGTGTCTCTTATAGAGCTCATACTGCTAAGCCCGGTTATAGGTTTTAATTTTTCAAGATCCCAAAGAGTGATCGATCCGAAGCCCGCCATGTCAGTCCCGCTAAGCATATAGCGCCCGTTCTTACTGTGAAAGTTCCACTCAACAGGTTCCGTATTAATGATCGTAGAAGCAAATTTATTTTTGATGTCAAATCTGATCATGCCAGAATCTGTTGCCACCAATAGGAATTGAGCATCGCCGGAGAAATGGCAGTTCTCAGGACGACCCGCCAGTTTTTTCCGGAAAAGAAGTTTCCCTGTCTGTATTTCGTGCACCGCTATAAATGACTGGCTTGAACTGCATAATAAGCGACTATCCGCGCTGATGGTAGTCCTGGTGATCCTGCCATCCCGATCCGGGGAATACTGCATACTGTCGGTATATTCATGTTCCACCTTTAATAAAGGAAGGCTCAATTGTTTGATCGTGCCATTGAACCCTTCCAGGAAAACTTTCCTGCTGTCAGGTGAAAAAAAAGTTCTTCTGGTAAGATTGAATTCGCCCATTTTGGTATAATCGGGAACCGACCAGATCACTACAGATGAATCAGTACCCACGACTATATATTTATCATTCATACTGAAGAAAGCATATCCGATCTCCGTTTTAGTAGCAGGAAAACTGTGGAGTTTTTTGCCGGATAATGTCTCCCATATAATGGCGCTCTTATCCGCACCGCCGGTAATTAAATATTTTTCACTGGAACTGAACCGGGCCGTTTTTACTGAGGCCGTATGCCCGATCGGAGACACCAATTCCGGCTGTTGCGCCTGTAGTACACCGGGAAAAGCCAGGAGCAGGCAGGCATATAACACATATCGTTTGAGGAATGACATATTTGATCTTGTGAACGCTATTAAAATAATCAGCGATTGTCAAATTTTGTAGTATCCGGCTTTCGATTTTTGTACCACATAGGACATAGGAAACATAGGGTTCCCATAGAATTCTATCCACGCCTTTGGCGGGACAAGTTGTTTGTATTTCTATGTATCTATGTGCCTTCTAAGATAAATGAAACAATAGTGTAGCCGGTAGTAAAAGTAGTAAACCGATCTTTGTTAGTTTTCTTTTATGGCCAAAAAAGTCAAATGGGTCATTGAGTTCAAATGAGTCAAAGAGGTCAAATGAGTCATAATGGTCAAAGAAGCCAATGCCACTGCTTTGTAGAGACAGGGCATGCCCTGTCTCTACTACCCTACTGCCCGACTGCCGCCCCTCGGCTACGCTCGGGATGACAATGCCAACTGCTTACTGCCCGACTGCCGACTGCCGACTGCCCAACTGCCGACTGCCCAACTGCCCTTCACAGCCTGGATTTCATCGCCATCTTGATCAGGCTCCAGTTGGATACAGATTTCGTAAAGCCACGGGTTCCTCCATCATTACCAAGATTGAGCAAATTGCCCAGGGGGTTAGGATCCCTGGTCGCGCCTCTTACTCCCGCCTGCGTAAATACGGCGGTGTAATTGGTAATAGGTTCATCGGAGGCGAGTAAGAAATAATTATCGGTGCCCACAGGTAGTGATACTTCACCCTCAAATAAACTCACATCTTCCACCAGGTTCCTGTTATTATCAAACTTGGGGAACTGGTTGGCTACATTTCCATCTTCCGGCGCCGGGTAGCCCAGTGTCATCGTCCCATCCTTATCGATCAGGAACACATATACATATCTTTTGATCCCATTGGCGCCGGTATAGCCTTTATCGGCGACAAGATGAAAAGCTATCTTATCACCTATTTTGTATTCATGACTGGTGACCGCTTGATTGGTTCCTGTATTGACCAGTTCCAGGTGAAATGGGAAATTCTTATTGGCGTCCTTGGGTGGGGATAGTTGCAGCCAACCCCGTATTTTGGATAACCGCATGGCATATTCATACACACTATCCGCCACGAAATTATAGGAAGCATCCACCGGGCTTTCAACCGGGAAGGCCCTGGTTTGCACCATCATGGATTCAAGGCTATCCCTGGCCGAGGTCTGCGCACGACGCAACCCATACGAGGGTTTGCCCTGATCATTGATCGTACCATATAAAACATAATTTGCCTCACCCGCGCTATTCACTATCACCATACTTTTGTTTGTTTTTAATTTATTCCGCACAGCCGTTGCGAGTTCTTTCGAGGCCGGTAATTCGAAATATAATGATGAATCCTGTTTGCATAATTGCAATATAGCAGCAGCGGTCAGGGTAGCAGGTACCGGCACTTCCTTCCCGTCCACATTAGCATGATATTTATGTCCATCATAATAAATGGTGGTATAGGGATCCGTTTTTTCAAGATTTTCCACCCAATGGATCTTTTTGGACATTTTTAATTCCTTATTGATGGCGGCCAGTTTCATGACCTCATCATAACTCATCGTGGTGGGAGGAATAAAAACTTTTAATAAGGGAGCGGAGGATGAAACCCAATTGGTGACCTCGAGCAGTTCCCCGGCTTTCAGATCTTTGACGGTTCCTTTAATAAATGATGCAACAGATCGGTTCACGCCTACCACCGAATCGATCCTAAGTTTTACGAGGGTATCCCTGCCGTTTAATTTGCATAATTCATTCTCTTTATATAAACCTAATGCAAAACCACCCTGTAGTATGACTTTATTATTCTCAAACCCGGAAACGGCGACCAGGGACTTATCCGGTAGGGTTCCTTTAGCAATACCAAATAATGTTTGTTGTTTCCTGTCCTCACTTCCCCCGAGAACCGGCTCCTGTTTTTTCCCATTGCTTTTTAAAATAGCCCTGATACTGGTGAACAGGTTGAATGCCGATGCATTGACCGATTGTTGTTCCAGCGCCTGGAGGAAAGCAATGGTAAATGCGCCATGGGGCATATTGTTGTCATCGATCTGCTCCTGCGCAAATTCGTTGTCCTGGGCAGCGGACATGATCATGAAAGTACCTTCTGGTCTTGTTTCCGGGGCCACGGGCTGCGAAGCATCTTTTGCATCATAGTTGGCCTCGGGCATATACCTGAACTTTCCGGGTTCCTGTGGGCCTCTTGAAAGCGAACCGCTATGACAGCAATCAAAGATCACCGTTAATTTCACCCCTTTATCAATAAACTTATTAAATATGGTGGCCAGTTCCTTATCGCGGATATCCTGGACGCCTTCTTTCCAGGTATCGCAAGGCACCATGGTTTCATCTTTTTTATCACCTTCCCTTGACAGCGTATTGGTAACCTGGCTGCCGTGGCCTGCATAATAAATAAAAGCAATATCCCCGGAAGCGCTTTTTGTCAACAGCTCATTCATTTTACCCAATACATGATCGCGGGTCGCGGCGTCATTAAATAAGGTGTCCACCTTCGCCGGGCTAAACTGGAACCGTGAAACTACAACCGACTCCATCGAAAGCGCATCATTGATACAGCCCTCCAGGTTATAAAATTTAGCCCTGCCGGCCGTATTCGCGGCGGGTATATAATCAGCGGGTGGTTCGTAATGGTCAACAGCTATCAATAAGGCTCTTTTTTCCTGAGCTTTTACGGAAAAACTGATTGCCAAAGCGAACAGAATGATAATAAATTGTCTTCTCATAATATGAATGGCTTGAAATTAAGAATCCTTTGTTTTACCTATGATCCGGCTTCATTAAAATTATCTAATCCCATCTCTCTTCCGCCGTCCTCCCACTGCCGACTGCCCGACTGCCGACTGCCGACTGCCTACTGCTTTCCTGGAAAATATTGCTTCAACAGCGCCTTAAACTCCGGCGTATCCCGGATGCTTGAAAGGTCGTCATCACTGGTTAATGTAAAATAATTTCCATACCCCAGCTTTAGCGCTTTTTC
>JADGPW010000173.1 GCA_017882265.1 Chitinophagaceae bacterium
GTATTCTGCTTGCCGGTTGGTTCTTTCCCGGAAGAAGGAGGCAGTATTGATATTAATAAGAGAAATAATTTATGCACGGATATTGGCTCATATTACTTATTTACTTCATTGTCTTGTTGTTGACTTGCCTGCATATCATTTTTGATACGAACAGCAGCACTAAAGCGTTAGCTTATCTTCTTTTCTGTGTTTTTATACCCGTAATAGGTATTATTTTTTATATAACATTTGGCGTTAATTACTGGAGAAAAAAAAAATACTCAAAAAAATCAGAGCAGAATGAAAAAATTTTGCAGCAATTGACAAAGAAAATTGTACAATATTCCCATACTATTGTAACAAAAAAGGATATTTCAATAAAGAATGATGCCGACCTAGTTACAATGGTGATAAAAGATTTGAATAGCCCCCTTACTTCTGGCAACAGAGTAAAGATTTTATTAAATGGAGAAGAGAAATTCCCGGAATTACTGCAATGCCTGGCTGGGGCCAAACATCATATTCACCTGGAATATTATATTTTCGAACAGGGCGAAATAGGTACCCGTATTATTGAAATGCTGATTACGAAAGCGAAAGAAGGGGTACAAGTAAGATTTATTTATGATGATTTCGGCAGTCCCGGCATAAAAAAGAAAATTGAAAACCGGATGCGGAACGCCGGGATTGAAATATATCCTTTTTATAAAGTGCATTTTTATTTATTGGCAAACCGCATTAATTTTCGTAATCACCGAAAAATTGTTGTCGTTGATGTGCAAACAGGATTTGTAGGTGGCATCAACGTTAGTGATAAATATATAAACAACAGGAAGGGGCAGTTATACTGGCGGGATACACACCTTCGGATAGATGGGCCCGGGGTATATTATCTTCAATACTTGTTTATTGCCGACTGGAATTTTTGTTCTTCCACAAAACTAATCCCTGAAAGTGTGCATTTTGGTCAGGATTTCCCTGTTACAGGCAATACCTATGTACAGGTTGTTGGCAGTGGCCCGGATTCAGAACAGCCTTTTGTAATGTTTTCTGTATTGCAAGCCATCTATCTTGCCAAAGAGGAAATTCTCATCACCACCCCCTATTTCATCCCCGATGATAATATTATAGATGCGCTTAGAATAGCCGCTTCAAGTGGTATTGATGTAAAATTGCTGGTGCCGGGGAATAGTGATTCCTGGTTTGTGAATGCTGCTTCCAGGGCTTATTATAACGACGTGCTACAGGCAGGTGTTGAAATATATTTTTACAACAAGGGGTTTGTGCATGCTAAAACATTGGTAACTGATGGTAAATTGTCCATGATCGGAACGGCTAATATGGATCACCGGAGTTTTGAATTGAATTTTGAAGTAAACGCTATCATTTATGATACTTCTTTTTCGAAAAAAATGCGGAATATTTTTTTCGATGATCTGCAGCACTCAAAAAAATTAAATACGAAGGAGTGGTATAAACGTCCGGTATATACCCGGTTGTTTGAAAGAATTGCCAGGCTATTTTCGCCTTCTTTATAAATCACTTTACTGCCGGCAGCCGGCCATACTATCAATTTCCCCTGATACGGGTGAAAAAAGATCTTATCACCCGCCCATCCCATTTTGCGAAACGGCCACGTTGGACAACTAATTTATTATCAATAGCCGGTTGCAGGTAATAATGAAAGGCAAATCGTTCCTTAGGATTTAGCCAACCGATGATCTGTCCAAACCGGAGATCATTAAATACCAGGGTATCATGGTTTTTTTCAATAGTATAAAATCCCTGCGAAAAACGAATAAGTTGCTTTATCTCTTTGGTGTTGGCCACGGCATTAATTAAACTACTATTACAGGGGAAATATTCCAGGTGCATTCCGTCTGCCCGGTCAAAGACAGAACGGTAACCAACATAATAACCACTATCATTTCCTGCAACCACGAACCATAACCAGTTTTGCAGCGGAGCAGGGGTAGTGAAATATGTTGTATACTTTATATGCTGGCTGCTTAGTAATTGTTTTACCGTGTGATTGATAATAACTTTATTAATAATACAATAGTTCAGATACACGAAGCTGACACCCAGGCCAAACATCCACCAGAATCTTCTTTTTTTTACTTTTGATTTCAGTAATATTAAAAAGACCAGTGCTAAACCGGGGGCCACAACAAAAAATGGATCTGCTACATATAAAATATTGAAAGTAACCCGGTAATGACTGAATGGTTCAAACCACCCCACACCATAATTATTAAATGCATCTAAAATAATATGTACCAGGATGGTAATGGCAAAAAATATTGTCCAACGCAAAAAAGAAATATTCCCGGGGCCCTGCCATTTTTTAGCAAGCAGGGCGAGCAGCGGTGTAATAAGCACCGCAAATAAAATAGAATGAGTGAACCCCCGGTGTGCTAATAAATTTGTGGGTGTATTCAGCCATAAACCTCCAATAAAATCTATATCCGGAATACTTTGTGCAAGGATTCCCCATAGCATTGCTTTTTTACCCACAACATGTCCGGCAAAAGCTTCACCCATGCAAGCACCGAGTGCGATATGTGTGAACGAGTCCATTGGTTGAAACTATTATTGTAATAAAGATATTCCGTAACAAGCAATCCGGACTTCAACCGGGCCCATGTATTTTAATTTTAGGTCTGACATGATGAAAGTAGCAATTGTAAGGTTTTCTCTCTCTTGTTCTCCTGCTATTCCGGGTTTTCAATAAATAAAAATAATTGCATTCTATATGCCTTAAAGCCACAGGGGCTTTACATATAAAGAGTTACTCCATAGTTCTTTTTTTCTCAATGGGAGATGCCAGCCAGGCTTTTTCATGCATTAACCACTTATTAGAGACCGCATACGCCAGGATCATCCACATGATCCCAAGAGAGAATCCACCGATCACATCCGTTGTATAATGCACGTTAAGTATGATCCTGCTCATCCCGATCGACAAAGTAAGCAGTAACAGCAACGCTATGATGAGCCATTTCCATATGGGTTGCAGGGTGCTGTGCCAGGCCAGATAAGCCAGAATGCTGCAAAAAACAAAGGAAGAAAGAGCATGTCCGCTGGGAAAACTATAATCCGTCGGTCTTGTAATTAAGGTTAGTTCGGGCCGGGGACGGTAAAATAATTCTTTGAAAAGAGCAGATATTCCGAAAGCACCAAGGGGAATTATGGATATCACTATGGAATAGCGATACTTCTTTTTAAAAAGAAGGACGATGATCAAAATAATATAGGCAACAAGCAGGAACGTCATGGAACCGAAAAAGGTTATGATCTTCATCACCCCGACCAGTCCGGGACCAGCATGAGCAGCCCGGAAAGCAATAATATTGATATCAAATCGATCTTCTTTCTCGTGTATTGTTTCATTGACAATATACCAGAACACAAAGAAGGAAGCCAAAAAAAGGAGAACCAACAGAATAAACTTCAGGGTAATATGCTTGTTTTTAAACATTGCTATGCAATATTAATCATTTGTCTTAGTGAAGATGATCAGTAGTCCTAAGTAGCCGGAGTTCGAACTTTTTGATTCTGGATTTGAACGTAATTGGACATTTTTACACTAATATGACGCATTGATTCATCACAGAAATTACTGCCATCTTGTTTTTTTAATAATTATATAGTATTCTTGTGATAGAAAATCCAAATTTACCTTATGAAAAGTTATCTACTTGCCTCCCTATTTATATTATTGACTTTTTTTTCTTTTTCCCAGGACAGTACTAAAACAAGGGCATCTTCTATTAGCCTGAATTTTTCCGGAATACCTGTTGTAAATATTCCGGAAATGATACAAGTTATCAGAATGCATTATCGATTTCCCTGGTACTTGATATTAGGCCCGGTTAATAGTTGATTTCTTAATGGCTAAAGGTCGGGCCCTGTCTGCATCAGGTGGATCAAAAACCCTAAACCCAGGTATATAACCACTGCTATAAAGCTGCATGAGAAATGCCGGGATATTAAGCAGAATGAAGTAAATTCAAATTGCCCCTACCGGGCTTAAACTCAGTTCTTATTTGAACTTCGCCTGACGATAAAGATAATCAATCCGATTACCAGAACGATTCCAAGAACACCGACCCATACTCCCGCCTTGAATATGCCTCCAATTGCGGAGCAACTACTTAAAAGAGGAATGATTCCTAAAATACAAGGAAAGGCAATGATTTTTTTCATTTTATTTAATTTTGAAGGAAATGAACCAAAAAGATCAGATCCCTTTGCAAGGACCTGACCGGAAGAAAATGGGATCGCTTACTTATTTGAAGGGAAACTATTACTTTACCTCTTCGGTAGCTTCATAATTGATCTTTTCTTCTGCGATCGTGGTCAATAATTCATCAGCTTCCTTTTCCTCTAATAGCGCCTGTTCGAGGATCTTAGCGATATCATCGCGGCCGGGAATTTTTGACAATTGGGCAAGACCGCCATAGGTGTAGATCTCATAGTGTTCTACTTTTTGAGCAGCCAATATGGGTCCCACGTCCCTGATTGCTGTGCCGTCTTCTGTGTCCTCTATTATGCCTTCGCCTTCTTTTGTAATCCCTTCCATGGCATCGCATTTCTTAACTTGAGGCTTATGGCCGAGCAAATCAAATACTTTTTCTAAACGTGTTACATGCTCCCTGGTTGTTTCTAAATGATTGGCAAAGGCTTCCTGCAGTTCTGGTGAAGTGGCGGTCTTTTTCATTTTAGGAAGCGTTTTTACCAGGTGCTTTTCTGCCCAATAAATATCCCTGACCTCCCCGTGAAAAAAATCTTCTAACATAGAATCGTTGACAGGACGTTTTGTATTCTCTTTTTTTATGTGATTTATCTTAATAGAAATGAATAATATGATTGATTAAACCGGTCTGGGGCTTTTCATCCGAAACGATGAAAAGATCAGGCTATCAATCAAACTAAATGACACTCAGCAGCTGTTTCCGGATCATGCGTTATTGATCTCCGTTTTTGCTGTGTTCCAGTTTGTTTTTTCTTTTTCTCCAAATTTTTCTACCTCTTGTTTGGCTCCGGAGTATTTTTCTTTTACTCCATCAATTAAATGGCCTACAGAGTCTTTCACGGAGCCGGTATATTCTCCTGCTTTATCGCTAATTTTCTTTCTTGTAACGGAACCTTTATCAGGTGCAAGAAGAATCCCTGCAACTGCTCCTAATGCTGCACCGGCAAGAAATCCTGTTAAAACGTTTGATTTACTCATACTAATTGATTTAATGTTTGATAAAATAATTTATTGTCTTATAAATGTTGAAATTATCATGCCACCTTTTAAAACTTTAAGGGTGCTGACTCCTGGGTTCCGGCAACAATAACGACGTGTATCCCGGGGAAAATAATACTCATTACGGGTGGAGGATTATCAGGATCTGAATTGCAGTCGTGACGAATGAAATAATCTACAACAGGGCATACCTTGGAAAACCCGGTAAGGGTGACCACCCAAATCCGGTAAAGTTTGACCAGAAATGGTATTGATTACCAGTATCCTTCCTGGTCATTTGAAACCGGATTTAGGTGGTCAAGGCCTCCGAATTCTCCA
>JADGPW010000174.1 GCA_017882265.1 Chitinophagaceae bacterium
AATGAGGCTGAAGCAGGTTCCCTGGCTTTCAATGAAGTAGTATGTAACGATTGGAAAAGGGCCACTAAAATAAAAGACGACATGAAGAAAGTATCGCTGGATGAATTAAATGCCGTTTTCAAAAAATATATCAATAATATCACCTGGAGCTACCAGGGCGACCCGAAAAAAGTGGATCCGGTATTATATACACAAAAGGAAACGCCTAAACTGCCCGAAGAGAAGAAAGCATTTTAAATAAACGGCAACATAACGAGAAAATAAATACCCTCCTTTAAGGGGGGCTTTTATTTTGATACCTGTTATGTTAATACCAGGGGTCGGAAAAATTGTTATAGCTGCAAATCCGTTCCTGGGCTTTAAATCCAGTTTCTTACTACTTCCGTTAGTTTATAAGTGCCTCTTTTTGATAGATTTAGATCTACCCTCTTTAGGACCTCGATGCCTTCGCTACGTGTCTGATACCCAAACTGAATTTAAACCGGGTTCATTTCAGGGGGAATCCGGGTAGCGGACCCGTAGAGGAGGCGATGAGGGAGGTGCCCGGTTTTATATTAAGTACAATTAATTACAAATGATTATTAAGCACTTCTGATCGGTCATTGCCGGCAATGACAATAAAAAAAAGGAATCCCAATTTAATGAAAATCACTATCGTTTTTTTGAAACCCGTGTAGGAGGGTTGTATATTTAAATTTCAAGCGCAATTCATAAATTACATCATGAGAATTCTATTATTTCTTATTAGTCTAATTTGTACAACATTTAATCTGTCGGGGCAGACGTATTATGAAAACAGTCAATTTGGAATTAAGATCCAAGAGCCAACAAATTGGGTTTTGGCTAGTAATGAAGATCAGATTAAAAACATTACTAAATTTAAATTAACTGAAGAACAGTTATTAAAGTTAATAAAAGACAATAAAGGAATAATCTCATTACGTACATATTACAAATACAATATTGATAGTGTTTCAGGACTTATTCCAACAATCAAAATAAACGTCAGGACTAATCCAACTGGAAACTTTACCGAATTCAAAAAGATAATGATTACAAGTACGGATAATATTAAAACTTTTGTTGACGATTTTAAATTCATAGACAATTTCACTGACATTAAACTATCTGAAAAAGATTGCTTGTACTACAGTTGCAGCTATTCATTAAAAAGAAAAGACGCTGATAAGATTAATGTAAGGATGAAAAATTATATGATCCCAAAAGGACAATATTTTATTTCAATCAGCCTTATGGATAACCAGACTGATGACGATTGTTCAAAGTTGTATGATGAATTAATCAGTTCACTACAACTTGAGGAATAAACTGTTCCTAACATTGTTTTGCTGCAAGTCTGAGCTGACGAAAATATCCTCATCTCCATCTCCCTATTCAGCTTCAGTTAGGTGCGACGTGTTCCATCAGAGTTGTATTTTGTAATTCATGTTCAATAATTCTATTTAACTTTAGTAACTGGGCTGACGGAATTCTAATATCCAGCCCGGCGGCATGCGCTAGACGTTAGCCCAAGGCAGCAACAATCGTCGGGAAATTAAATACAAAACCAGTTCCTACAATTTTTTTGGCACTAACCGTTGCACTTTTCAATACTTCCACACTCATTTCGCCTAAAATGATCTTCAATATAAATGAGGGGATATGAACCGGTATATAGAACCTCTTCCTGCTTTTTGCCAATTGAATCGTCAACTCTTTATTAGAAACAGGATTAGGGGAAACAGCATTATATACGCCATTCATGCTTTCATTTTCAATGGCCTTTATGTAAAGCTGCACCAGGTCATCAATATGGATCCAGCTTATCACCTGTTTACCATTCCCTAAAATGGTAGCAATACCAAAACGCAAAGGCTTTAAAAATTCTTTTAGCGCACCGCCATCCTTACTCAAAACGATGCCTGTGCGCAGTTTTACTAATCGTTTACCTGATTGAGTAACCGGATCAATACTTTCCTCCCATTCTTTACAGGTGTTACCAAGAAAATCTTTTGCCGGAGGATCTGACTCTTCAAAGACCTCACCCCAGCCCTCTCCGCCAGAAGAGGGGTTCGGCTTGCCAGTCGAAGCTTCAGAGAAGGCTGGGGTGAGGCCGTCCGCCCCATACCAACCTATTGCCGAAGCACTCACTACGGCCTTAACCTTATTTGGGATATTTTTCAAACTATCCACGATCAGCCTGCTGCTGTTGACTCTGCTGTTTATAATCTCCTGTTTTCTTTTCCGTGTCCATCTTTTACCGGCAACACTTGTCCCGGCAAGATGAATGATAAAATCAGCACTGGCAATCACATTGGCATCCAAGGTTTGTTCTTCGATATTCCATATGGAGTAAGCAAGGTTATTACGCATCGATGCATTATCATTGATTTTCCTGGAAAGAATAATGACATTATAATTCCTGTTCAGCAATGCCGTGGTCAGTGCCCGGCCAATCAGTCCGGTGCCACCGGTAATTAAAACAGTCTCCATCCCTGCATGTTTGTTATTGAAATAATTGACAACTGAACCTGGATATGATCGTATGAAATATTTATCAGTCCATTTACATTCATATTTTTTTTACCACTTGCTTATCATCCAAAACAATATGATAATCCTTTTTGAGCGTGTTGATCGCTACCTCTATATAAGGAATAGCTCTTTCCAGTCGGCCGAAGAAACCGCTTAAATAATTTCGATAATACCCGAGCCGCGCAGCAAACTCTTTCAGGTACTTTGGGTCTGTTAAATTTAATGGGGGTGAGTAGGCAAGGGACAAAAAACCATCATCATTTGGATTCAGGGTTCCATCTTCTTTTATATTAGCTTTTTGATACTCCCTGAAATCAAATATTTTCATACCGAAATTGGAAGCATCTTCCTGCCTTATCCGGTAAAAATCGGTTTGCTCTTTTAACTGTTCGAAATTTATTTCCATATTGGCCAGGATGTTGGTGGCGTTACTATCCCGGATCAGCCGCATATTGCCTGAATTCTTTAACTGGTTCACGGTACGTTGTGAAAGCTCAAAATCAATCCTGTTCCGGCAATAATGATGATACGTATAATACATTATCCTGGTATCAGCTTTGCCTTCCGTGTACAGGTAAACCTGATTGATCAGGGTGTCTAATCCCCGGATATTTTCTCTCATTAAAGGTAGCTGGTTGTGCAGGATCGCCGTGTCGGTTTGCAGGTCTTCGATCAGCAAATGGATGTATTCTTTTTCGCGGTTCCTTTCAAATTTTTGTTCCAGCTGATATTCAGCCAGGAAACCAAGAAACACGGCCAGGAATAGCATGAAAAACTGGAACAGATAGTCTTTCCATTTCTTTTGGTGATGCACATGGCTGTGTGGATGTATTTCCATAAACTCAAAACCACAGGGATTTTCCCGGTATTAATTATGTATGCCTGTAAAACATCTAAGGTAAATAAATTAGTACTTTGGTATGACGCAATTTTAAGATGAAGCGCGGAATGGCCTACCTTCATCGTACAATTAAATTTTTAAGAATGAGCGCTGTCCTTTCCCTTAATAATATTGCCAAATCCTATAAACGGGTCCGGGCTCTCAACGGAGTATCATTTGATGTACCCGAAGGAAGTGTATTTGGTATCCTGGGCCCCAACGGCAGTGGCAAGACTACCTTGCTTGGAATTGTCATGGATGTATTAAAAGCCAATACCGGTAGTTTTCTCTGGTTTGGACAACCCGGTTCGCCTGCCCAGAGAAAAAAGATAGGCTCATTGCTGGAAACACCTAATTTTTACAGCTACCTCTCCGGAACCGATAATTTAAAAATCACACAGGCGATCAGCGGCCGGGGTACCAGAAAAGATATTGATGAAATATTAAAGAAAGTAAACCTGTATGACCGCCGCTGGAGTTCTTTTAAATCATATAGCCTGGGTATGAAACAGCGATTGGCCATTGGCGCTGCTTTACTGGGTGACCCGGGCGTATTGGTATTAGATGAACCCACCAATGGGCTCGACCCGGTAGGCATTGCAGAAATAAGAAAGCTGATCGTAGAGTTAAATGAGAAAGGACATACGATCATTATGGCCAGTCACTTGCTGGATGAAGTGGAGAAAGTTTGCACTCATGCCGCTATTTTAAAAACCGGCAACCTGATTATGACCGGCAATGTAGAAGAAATAATGATGGATGAAGATGTGGTGGAACTAAGTGCCGCCGATCTGACTGGTTTAGCAACCCTGTTATATCAATTGGGAAAGAAGGTCGTGATGGATGAAAAGGCCAATACAGTGCAAATCATTTTCCCTAAAGGGATGGCAAAAATGGATGAGATTAATCGTTTCTGTTTTGATAATGGAATCGTGTTAACACAACTTGTATTGAGAAAGAAACGACTCGAAACAAGGTTTTTTGAACTCACAAACAATTAACTATTTAACAGGGTCCTCGCAAGTCCTTTAGTAACCGGGATTCAAAGGGTCTTTAAACAAAATATATGACTACGCTGCTCAGGACAGAATGGATGAAAATGAAAAAATATAATGCCTTTTGGTGGGTCTTGGGTATCACGGCTCTCTCCTACCCGGGCATCAATTATATTTTTTACATGGCCTATGACCATATGACCACCCAGCCTTCGCAGGCAAGCCGGTTGGCAAAGATGGCCATCGGAAATCCATATACTTTTCCTGAAGTATGGCATACCGTTGCTTATTTTTCCTCCTGGTTCTTATTCATACCTGCGGTAGTGGTAATCATGTTCATTACCAATGAATATACTTTTAAAACCCACCGACAAAATATCATTGATGGCTGGAGCCGAAGCCAATTTATCAGCAGTAAACTGATCGATGTGTTGATCATCACATTCCTTATCACTATACTCTATTTCATTGTATGCCTGGTAGCCGGATACGCAAATTATACCTGGCATACGACCGATATATGGGGTATGTCTTATTATACCGGGTTGTTCGCCTTACAGACATTTGCCCAGTTGTCGCTTGCATTCCTGGTAGCCTTCCTGGTAAAAAAAGCTTTTATATCACTTGGTATTTTTATTTTCTATTTTTTCCCTTTTGAACCGATCATCGTTGGACTATTAAAAAAATATGCAAATGATATCGGCCGGTTTATGCCCCTGGAGATCTCGGACAGGATCATACCCTGGCCTGCTTTTTTAGCCAAACTGGATCAGGAGAGCTATGACAAATCGCTGGCAGCCATCCCGGAACATGTAATTCTTACTGTTATTCTAACGGTTATTATCTGGGCGCTGTGTTACTGGATAAACAACAAAAGGGACCTGAAATAATTGATTGCTGCTTTGTTAAATGACTCTTTTATATTTGCAAACTCAAAACACTAAAATGAACAGAATAGTTTTGGCCTTTTTACTTCCATTGTTTATGGTCTCATTACTCGCAGCCCAGACAAAAGGTGTTCCGGTAAAACCAGCCGGCAATTTCACAGTGATCAATGGAAAAACCCCGGGGGACATGGCTTATAAAGTATTCAGGCCCAAAACCGGGAAACCTATTCTTGCGGGGAATTATGTAAAGATCAATCTTTCTCAACGGATCAAGGATAGTGTATATTTTTCATCCTGGTCACAGCTTCCCGTTTACATGTCCATTCCGGCGAAATCCCAACCTTACGATATTTCAGAATTATGGCTGATGGTAAAACAGGGTGACAGTATCATTGCGACCCAGATGATGGACACTTTCATCAAACATATGCCGGCCAATATCCCGCCCCAGTTTAAGAATGGTGATAAGATCCTGACTACGGTAAAAATAATCGATGTATTTGCCACTGACTCGCTTATCCGTATAGACCAGGACAAAGAAAATAAGTTATGGGGGGAAAAGGAAATCGTTTTTATTAGCAAATATTTAGCTTCCAAAAAGATCAATGCCCAAAAAACGCCCAGTGGCGCATTTGTAGAGATCATTAAGACCGGGGAGGGCCCGCTGATCGTATCCGGCAAATATGTTTCCGTGAATTATACAGGCAGAACTTTTGCAGGGAAGGTATTTGATAGTAATACGGATAGCAGTTTTAAACATGTAACTCCTCTTTCTTTTACTGTGGGCACCGTCGGCACCGGTGGAATGATCAAAGGGTTTGACGAAGGAATGAACTTTATGCGCAAGGGAACGGTGGCCCGCGTCTATATCCCTTCCCTGCTGGCCTATGGCGCGAATCCCGGTTCACCCCTAATCAAACCTTACGAGAACCTGATATTTGATATTGAAGTGACCGAGGTGAAGGATAAATAAAGATGGGGTGAATAGTTAATAGATAAAAGTGAATAGATAATAGTGCCCCCAACAGAAAAGATCTCACAGTATGGATACTTCTACATGCTGTGAGATCTTTTCGAATTAAGAATCTATTATCTATTCACTTTTATCTATTATCTCTCTACCCCTATCAGCATAAAAAACCCTCCCGAAGAATCGGGAGGGAACAACTAAAAAACACTAGCCTAATGCATAGTGGCTTCATTGGAACGAACAGCCTTCGTCTCTGCCCAGGCTGGTTGCTGAACAGAGCAATCTATTAGTCAGGTTTCTTCCCATCTAAAAAAGTATTAATAGTGCTGATGTGCGATTGATTTTTTCCGTCAGATTTGACCTCGTAATTGCTGTAGAAGTTTTCTACCTGGACATTGTTGTTGTACAATTCCATATTGCGGCGAATGTAAGCCGGCACAGTTTCAAACTCATTATTGGGGTCAGCAGCGTTAACGTTGAAGGACAAGTTGCGCAACTTGTGCAATCTCTCCGCCGCCCTACGTTGTTGTTCTTCGGTTTCGTCCTGCATCGCAGAATCCTCAACCTCAGGAAACAAGGGTGTCTGAGCTTGGTAGGCCATAGGCACATCCGCCGCTGGAATGTCATCCCTTTCCACTAATTGCATTTGCAGGTCGAGGAGTTCTTCCTCTTCCCTGCTGGCAATATTTGTTGAAGGGACCGGTTCTTCAGCAGAAGTAATTGAGGTATCAACCTCTGTTTTTGGCTCTGCGTAGATATTGGATGGTCTGGCCAGATAACCTCCAGATGCTGCAGGCACCGGAGTATTACTATTTTTAATAATTTCTTCTTTAATAAAAGGAGGAGGAACGGATCGTGGTTGCTTCATCGAAATTATACTTTCGTCTTCCCCCACAATTGACATTTTACCCACCGTAGATTCACTACTGATTTCATGCGTAATATTACCAGGTATTTTTTCCTCTGGTTTTAGTTCCCAATGAATGATAACAGGCCCGTCTTCTTTCATATCTGTTACATCATATACCGGAATTTCCATAACGGGCATATCTTCTGCCATTTCTACCAGTGTGGGAGCCAGCGATCGCTCTTTTTCCGCAATGACCGGGACCGGATCGGCGGGCGTATCTTCTGTTTTCTTTACTTCTTTCTGTTCTTCAACAATAGGCTTTTCTTCCACCTGCCCCAATATCATTACTATCTTTTCTTCTATTTTAGGCTCTTCTTTTTTCGGGATTGGTTTGGCAAACGGATCTTTATGCTCGAATCCCGTAGCAATCAAAGTAATACCCAGTTTACTTCCTAAGGTGCTGTCGTATCCCATACCCAGTATCACATCTGTGTTCTCACCCGCCTGGCTTAATAAATAATTCTGTATTACTTCCACTTCGTCCATGGTAAATTCATGTTCGCCCTCGGCGGAATTGATATTGATGAGGATCCATTTGGCGCCCCTGATATCACTATCATTGAGCAAGGGTGAGTTCAGGGCCTCTTCAATAGCCCGTTGGGCGCGGTTATCTCCTTCTGCCGTAGCATTACCCAGGATAGCCACCCCTCCATTACGCATTACCGTACATACATCGGCAAAGTCCACATTGATCTGCCCGGTGCTGTTGATGACATCTGTGATACACTTGGCAGCGGTCGCCAGTACATTATCAGCTTTTTCGAAAGCTTCCCGCATTTTCAGATTGCCAAACTGGTGGCGTAATTTATCATTGCTGATGACCAATAAGGTATCCACATAGCCTTTCAATATCTTTATTCCTTCTTCCGCCTGCTGCTGGCGTTTCTTTCCTTCGTATGCAAAAGGCGTGGTGACAATTCCTACGGTCAGGATGCCAAGGTCCTTACATATTTTAGCTATGATCGGCGCCCCGCCTGTGCCGGTGCCACCTCCCATCCCGGCCGTGATAAAAGCCATCTTGGTATTTACTTCAAGAATACGTTTGATCTCTTCCAGCGATTCTTCGGTTGCCTGACGGCCAATATCGGGATTAGCGCCGGCGCCAAGACCCTGGGTAAGATGCGGACCGAGTTGCACCCGGTTAGGTATGCGGCTGCTGGCCAAAGCCTGCGCATCGGTATTGCATATCACAAAATTTACACCGTCTATCTGCTGACTGAACATGAAGTTTACGGCATTGCCGCCACCTCCACCCACACCGATCACTTTCAGTATAGATGATTTCTCTTTAGGCAGATCAAAATGTATCATAGTGTTAGATTTTAAGGCCCGTTTACATCCCGCAATAGGCGGATCTTGCGAAGCCGTTTTAGAATTTGGGTTAGTAGTTTTCTTTTACAGTTATAAAAAGAACTTTCAAAATAATTGATATTTCGAAGTCCCCCTTTAGGGGGATTTAGGGAGCGCCTTACAAGTGTTTATCCTCTTCCTCCTTGAACAGGTCAATGATCCTGTCTTTGAACTTGCCCCAAAAACCAGTAAGGTTTTTTCTTCTTTTGATTTCTTTATCACTGACAGCTTCTCCGGTCATTACTTCCGCAGGATGTTCTGATTCAGTATTTTTCAATCCTTCGGGAACCTCGACTTTCTTATATTCCTTTTCAAATTCCTTGCGGTTGTGTTCGTAGTCATCATATCCTTTCAGGATAAGACCAATGCAGGTTGAATAGGTTGGTTTAGCCAGTTCTTCAATATGACCACCCGCAAGATGCTCATTAGGGAAACCGATCCTAGCCGGCAGCCCGGTTACATATTCAGTGAGTTGAATAAGGTGCTTTAATTGTGACCCGCCACCGGTGAGGATAATGCCTCCATTTAGCATGCGGTTATCCAAACCAACCTGTTTTAAATGATAGGTAACGAAATCCATGATCTCACTCATCCGGGCCTGGATGATATTGGCCAGGTTCTTTACACTTATTTCTTTGGCCGGCATTCCCCTTAAACCGGGAATGGTGATATAGGCATTTGCTTTTGCTTCATTTGATAAGGCGCTGCCAAATTGTACTTTCATTTGTTCCGCCTGTGTTTTCAAAACGCCGAGACCCGTCTTGATATCATTTGTGATATTTTCACCGGCAAAAGGAATAACAGCCGTATGTTTTAAAATTCCTTCATAAAATACGGCGAGATCAGTTGTGCCCCCGCCAATATCAACGATTGCAACGCCCGCTTCAAGATCTTCCTGTCCCATGACCGCCGAAGAAGAAGCCAAAGGTTGCAGCACCAGGTCCTTTGTATGCAATCCGGCTTTCTCTACACTTCGGTTGATATTCTTGATCGCATTTTTATCCCCGGTGATAATATGGAAGTTGGCGCCGATCTTTACTCCGCCATACCCGATGGGGTTAGGGATGTTTTGAAAATTGTCGACGGTAAATTCCTGCGGAATCACATCAATGATTTGGTCTCCGGCAGGAATATAAGTTTTATACTGGTCATCTATTAACTGGTCGATCTCCCGTTGCGTGATCTCTTCATCTGTTTTTTGGCGCACAATATCGCCGCGGGTTTGCAGGCTTTTGATGTGATGACCGGCAATGCCGACATACACTTCGTGCACATCCAGGTTAGGATTAGAGGCGAAGCAATTTTCCAAAGCCGTTTTAATGGCTTTGATGGTTTCATCAATGTTCAGCACCTGTCCATGCTTCACACCATTGGAGTTGGATTTGCCGAATCCGAGTATCTCCAGTTTGCCGAATTCGTTTTTACGCCCGGCAATTACCGCGATCTTGGTTGTTCCAATATCCAGACCGACAATAATGGGTTGTTCGTTGTTCATGATTGTTGTTTTTAGTTGTTGTTGTTTTAATCAAAATCATTGTTTTAGTCATCCCGGGATATTCCCGGCATTATTCATCATTCGACTCACTCAGGGTCGGTTTATTCTGCCCGATTAGTTATACCCGGCATCTTCCTCCACCACAGGTTTCTTTTGCATTATCGCCTTTGGAACTTTCTGCTTTTTCACGGTTTTTAACTTGTTTATATTCTTTTCATTACCTGTCTGGGTTTGAGGGACAGACAATATTTTGGATACAGAAATAGTTTTCACAGGATTTGGGTTAGTGGCTTTTTCGTCAGCGCTGTTGGTATTTACATTTTCATCAGCTGCAACCAGTGTATCCTTTGGAGTATGCGTGGGATCGAGCTGGGTGACAGGCTTTGTGACCATGATCGTATCGTCAAATGTTTCCCTGGATTGGCTAAGTAGTTTCTCTACATTTTTCCTTAACTGTACTGAATCGATCTTAATATTTCCTGCCTGTTTTGAAACGACTACCTGTCCTTGGTATCGTACATCTATTATTTTATACTTGTCAAATCCAGTTTTACTTAACACTTGTTTGTAAAAAACGAACAAGCGATGGAATTTTTGAGCAATATCGTCCCCACTACCCAGTACCACTATATGATTACCTACTACCGGAATCATTTCAAAACATTTTTCCAACGTGATATCCACCTGGGCAACCTGCGCCATCCAGAAAGGATCGTTCATTATGAATTGTGCAGTCATTCTTACATCATGAAGTAATAAACTGTCTTTTGCCGTCCATATTTTCCTTTCGGGGAAACCTGTGAAAACCGGTACCCGTACGCTAATTTTATCAGACAATGGCATTTTTACTCCTGAACTATCTATATAGAATGAATGGCCTTCCGTCGTGAATATTCTTGCCACCGGTTCTTTCTCGATCACCTTAATATGCAACACATCCTGGTTATCGAAATAGAGCTGAGCGTCATTTATCCAGGCATTGCGTTCCAGGGTTTGCTCCAATAGGTGAAGATCAAAAGATGCAATGGATCGGCCTTTTAACTCACTCCCGGCGACTTTTACCAGTATTTGCTCCACATCTTTTTTATCAATGAAAAAAGCATCCTGTGTCCCTTTGAAGGTAATTTGGTAATCGCTGCATTGACCATGGTTCTTCGAACTGATAGCCGCCAGGAGCAGCGTAAACATGCCTCCTCCAATACAAAGCCACAGTGTGACAAATAAAATTTTCCGAATGGTTGTTTTAGCGCTCACTTTACTATTTCATTTAAAATATTTTTCATTGGTTCTACCAGTGTATCAATATCTCCTGCTCCCGCCGTGATCAGCACGTCCCCGAATTCGTTATTGTTGTTCCTGGCATACTTCTTTTTGATCCATTCAAGTAATTCTTCTTTACTCATTACACATTTGTTTGTCTTCTTCATTTTGTTGACTATCATTTCGCTGTTCACTCCCGGTATAGGCAACTCCCTGGCCGGGTAAATGGGCAAAAGAATTATTTCATCAGCCAGGTCCAGCGCTTCCGCGAACCCACCGGCCAGATCCCTTGTCCGGGTGTACAGGTGTGGTTGAAATATGACCGTACATTTTTTTTGCCTGAACAAGGTTTTTGCGCCATTGATCAATGCTTTTAATTCTTCCGGATGATGGGCATAATCATCAATAAATACCAGGCGCCACCCCTCTCTCCCTGGGTTTTCTAGTGTGGGAGGAAGTATATACTCAAATCTTCTCTTCACGCCTTTGAATGATTCCACTGCTGCCCTGATCTTATTATTATCTATATCCAAAGAACTTGCTACCGCTATAGCTGCCACTGCATTCTCCACATTATGCATACCACCCATGTGTAGCGTTAACATTTCAATCGTTTTATCTTTTATGACCACATCAAACTCATAATGCCCATTTATCATCCGGATATTAAGCGCATATACATCTGCATTTTCATTTTGCAAACTGTAGCTGAGCCGGGTTGCTGCCTTTAATTCCTTTCCCCTTTTCAAACCGAAATGATGAATCAGTAATCCTCCCGGTCTTACTCTTTTACTGAAATCAACAAAGGCCTGTTCCATTGCTTGCGGTGTTCCGTATATATCAAGGTGATCTGCATCCATGGCCGTTATGATCGCTATATCCGGGCTTAATTTCAAAAAACTTCTATCGTATTCATCCGCTTCTATCACATATACATTTTTTTCATTGCTCCAGAAATTCGTACCGTAATTCACAGAAATACCGCCGAGAAAAGCATTGCATCCAAATCCACTGTCCCTTAGTAAATGCGCCACCATAGTAGTGATGGTCGTTTTTCCGTGCGTCCCTGCCACACATATATTAAAAGAACTTGCTGTGATGATCTCTAACACATCGCTACGCTTCATCACGTTGTACCCGTTTTGCCGGTAATACACCAGCTCTTTGTTATCCCCCGGTATTGCCGGTGTGTACACGACCAGGTTAACCTTTTTGGGGATCCCCTCCACATCCTCCCGATAATGAACGGCAATCCCGCTTTCTTCCAGTTCTTTTGTCAACCCGGTAGGTGTTTTATCATACCCGCTGACCCTCATCCCTCTTATATGAAAAAATCTGGCAATAGCACTCATCCCAATCCCACCTATCCCGATAAAATAAACGGCCCCCTCCCTGCTTCCTACTCCATTTGGCAAAGACAAGAATCCTTCTCCTATCTTATTTTTATCTGGCATTCATCTCCGTTTTTTCAATCCCCCAAAAGGGGGTATTCATAAGGACAGTATTGAAATCATAGCCCCTAAGGGGAAATAATTTTTAAAACTTCTTCAGCAATTTTCATATCAGCATCGGCCTCACCCTTCCGTCCCTCTCTAAAGGAGAGGGAAACTACACTTGTATTCTAGCTGATACTTTTTAAAACTTCTTCAGCAATTTTCATATCAGCATCGGCCTCACCCTTCCGTCCCTCTCCAAAGGAGAGGGAAACTACACTTGTATTCTAGCTGATACTTTTTAAAACTTCTTCAGCAATTTTCATATCAGCATCAGTAATGGCCAATGTGGCGATATTTTTTTTTAACTCATTTTGTTTGCTTTCATCCTTTGCCAGTTCGATGATCATGAAGACCAGTTTTTCCCTAATCTCGTTATCTTTCACCATCAAGGCAGCGTTTTTCTTCACTAATTCCATGGCATTCACCATCTGGTGATCTTCAGCTGCAAAAGGGTAAGGCACAAACAAAACAGGTTTTTTAACGACGCATAACTCGGCAACAGCCATCGCCCCTGAACGGGACACCACTATATCTGCTGCTGCATAGGCGTACTCCATTTTCGTAATGAAATCATTTGTCCAAACGAATGATTTTCCCAATGCCCGTGCCCTGGCTTTTTCCGCATAGGGCTTACCCGTCTGCCAGATGAACTGCAATCCTGCGTTTAGCAATGCATCCAACCCATTATCGATCGCTTCATTGATTGATTTAGCCCCGAGGCTACCACCCACTATGAACACAGTTTTCTTCCCTTCCTCTAGTGAAAAAAAATTCAATCCTTCCCTTTTTGTAATCGCTGACCCTGAAATTTCTTTGCGAACAGGGTTGCCAGTGACTTTAATCTTGTCAGCCGGGAAAAACTTTTCCATTCCATCAGTGGCGGTAAATATCATCATCGCCTTTTTTCCCAGCCACAGGTTGGATTTTCCCGCAAAAGAATTCGACTCATGAATAAACGTTGGAATTCTTTTTCCCTGTGCTACTCTCAACACCGGGAAACTGGAATAACCGCCCACGCCTATTACTGCATCAGGTTTGAATCTTCTAATGATCGAACGAACCTGTAAAAGGCTCTTGGCCAATTTGAAAGGCAAACCAATATTTTTTATCAAAGAACTCCTGTTAAATCCCGCTATATCCAATCCTTCAATTGTATAACCTGCCTGTGGTACTTTTTCCATTTCCATTCTTCCTTTCGCGCCGACAAATAATAAGTCAATGCTTTCATCCATTCTTTTCAAGGCATTGGCAATTGCTATTGCCGGAAATATATGTCCTCCTGTTCCCCCGCCCGCTATAATAACCCGAAGCCCTCTTTGCCCTCGCGGGTTAGTCGGGGAACGTGATTCTTTACTATCGACAAATCGCTCACTCATATCAAAAAGCTTCATACGCTTCCCCTTTAGGAGAGAGAGGAAGAGGTTTCCCTTCCAACTGCTCCACATTCCTCGCTACACTCAAAATAATTCCTATTGCCAGACAGGTAAATATGAAACTAGTCCCTCCCATACTGACCAGGGGAAGTGTTACACCCGTTACAGGAAAAAGATTTACGGTTACTGCCATATTCGCCACCGCCTGTATGGCCAGAGTGAAACTCAATCCCAGGGCGAGAAAAGCGCCAAAGGCAAAAGGACATCGTTTAAATATCCGGATACATCTATACAGGAATACCAGGTAAATAAACATGATAAATGCGCCTCCAAATAATCCATATTCTTCAATAATGATGGCGTATATAAAATCATTATACGCTTGTGGCAGGTAATCACGTGTAGTGCTGTTGCCTGGGCCAACTCCCAAAAGACCACCTTTTGCAATGGCAATCTTAGCCTGGTTTACCTGGTATGCATCATTGTCAGTTTCTTTATTTCCATAAATAAAACTTTCCATCCGGCCGATCCAGGTATCGACTCTTCCAAAAATGCCGGAGGAATATCTCTTTACTGTGCTTGTCTCTTCGTGATTTCCCGAACCGTGATGTATTACAGCTGCAGTGACCAGAAATAATACTGGAATCAGTGCAATGCCTATCGTCATCATTATATGTTTGGATTTGACCCGGCCAATAAATAACAGCATAAGGCAACTTGCCCCTAGCAGCATGGCAGTTGACAAATTCGCAGGTGCTATCAGTGCACAGGTAATAGCAACCGGCAACATAACAGGGAGAAATCCTTTTTTAAAATCTTTGATCACATCCTGTTTTTTACTTAGCAAACGTGCCAGGTACATGAACAGGCTGAGTTTGGCCAGGTCCGATGTTTGCATGGTCAGGTTAATAAACGGCAGGCGTATCCAGCGGCTACCTTCATTCCTGCTGACCCCAAAGAATAATGTGTATGCCAAAAGCGGCAGTGTAATAAGGAATACCACTTTGGCGGCTCTTGAATAAAAAGTATAGTTAACAAGATGGGCAAAATAAATTACCATGATTCCCGCCAGTATAAATGCAAACTGTTTGAAAAGATATATTTCGGTATTGCCTTTATAATTCTTATACGCTAATGAACCCGTGGCACTGTAAACAGCCAGTAAAGAAACCAATACTAACAGTACCACCAGTGCCCATATGACCTTATCTCCTTTGGTCTTATTGAGCAAATTGGCAGTGCTGAAACTGTTTTTAAATTCGTTAATCTTTATGTTACCCGATACGTCCATTTATTTTATAATTCTTTTACAGATTTTTTAAACTGGTTCCCCCTGTCTTCATAGTTTTTAAACAGGTCAAAACTTGCGCAGGCAGGGCTCATTAATACCACATCCCCTTTGGAAGCAAAATGAAAAGCGGCATGCACGGCATCTCCTGCATTGTTGGTGTTTGCAATAAGACTGATCGTGTTTCCAAATGCTTCATGAATTTTCCGGCTATCAGTACCCAGGCAAATAATGGCTTTTACTTTTTCTTTTACCAGGTCGTCGATCAGTGAATAATCATTTCCTTTATCCACCCCACCCAGGATAAGTATCACCGGTTTTGTCATGCTCTCCAGGGCATACCAGGTAGAATTTACATTGGTAGATTTGCTATCATTGATAAATTCCACACCTCTGACAGTAGCCACATGCTCCATGCGATGTTCAAGGCTTTGAAAATGCTGTACGGCGTCACGGATTTTATCCTTCCTGATATCCAGCAGGGTCGCTGCGACACAAGCAGCCATAGTGTTATATTGATTGTGCTTCCCCTTTAACGCAAAATCAAAAACACTCATGTTGGTAAAGTCTTGTCCTGTCCTTATATACATGTCCCCGTCTTTAATAAAAGCTCCGTTTGGTAGTTCTCTTTTCATACTTATTGGCAGTTGGTTAGATCGAATATTGAATTTGTCTTTGTATTTCATGGTGATTTCGTCATCGGCGCAGTAAATGAAATAGTCATTTTGCTGCTGGTTCGCAGCAATACGAAATTTGCTGCTGATATACTTTTCTAATTGGTTATCATAACGGTCCAGGTGATCAGGCGTGATATTAGTTAGTATAGCTATATCCGGTTTGAAATGCCTGGTATCATCGAGTTGAAAACTGCTGATCTCTGCGATGTACAAAGGTTTTGGATCCTCGGCTACCTGTTTGGCAAATGAATACCCTATGTTTCCAACCAGGGCGCAATCAAGTCCGGCTGTTTTGCTAACATGATAAATCAGTGCCGTGGTGGTTGTTTTCCCATTACTCCCGGTTATAGCTACGATCTTACTGTTGCCTTTAAACCGGTACGCCAGTTCCACTTCGCTGATGATATCAATACCTTTGGATCTTATTTTTTTCACGATCCCGGTATTCTCCGGGATCCCCGGACTTTTCATCACTTCATCTGCATGGAGAATTAAATCTTCACTGTGCCGGCCCTCTTCAAAGGCAATTTCTGCATTTCGTAATCCGTTACGATAATCATCTTTCAAAGAGCTGCTGTCAGAAACGAATACATCATATCCCTGTTGCTTTGCCAGTAGTGCGGCGCCCACGCCGCTTTCACTACCACCCAATATGACAATCCGTTTGCCCATAGACCTCAGCCTTGTTCTCCCGATTGTATCGGAAGCGACGGGACTGAATAACAATTTTCTACTTTCGCACTCGCCATCCGGCACTATAAACTCACTCTTTCACTGGTGATCCTGGCGGGCATCAATGCGTACCATGTTTGATGTACGGAATTTGGTTCTTCATAAGCATTGGTTTTCAATACAACTGCAGCACAATATCATTGGATCAGAACTTCATTTGTCTTCAACAGGTTTCAGATTAATGGGCTTTTCAGTAATCAGGTTGTCCTTCTCTATCTTAGTTTCAAAGTCACGATACTCAATATCACCAGTAACACAGTCACGATCCAGAATCTCGTCACGATCTTTACCTCGTGGTACCCTTTTACCTGGAAGTGATGATGAAGTGGCGCTTTCAAAAAAACTCTTCTCCCCACACCATATCTTTTTCTGGTGTATTTGAAATAACCGATCTGCATCATCACGCTCAATGTTTCCACGAAAAACACCCCACAGAAGATCGGCAACAGTAATTCCTTATGTACAATGATGGCCAATGATGCAATGATCCCGCCCAATGTCAAACTTCCGGTATCCCCCATAAAAATCTGGGCAGGATAAGAATTATACCATAAGAACCCGATACAGGCGCCGATCATCGCTGCGATAAAGATGGACAACTCGCCTAAATCTGGTATGTACATGATATTGAGATAATCAGCAAAAACCAGGTTGCCACTTGCATAGGCCAGTATACCCAGCAGGGACCCGATGATGGCTGATGTCCCGGTCGCCAATCCATCCAATCCGTCTGTCAGGTTGGCCCCATTTGATACCGCTGTAATGATAAATATGACGATCAGTATATAAAGAACCCAGGTATACTTTCTCCAGGAAGCCGGAAGCAGCTTGGAATAATTAAACTCGTGGTTCTTTACAAATGGAATGGTTGTCAATGGAGTTTTTGTTTCAGTGAAATATTTTGTTTTACCATTTACCTGCTTCGGAAAAACTGTTGAATCCGTTGGGGGAATCTTGCCCACATATTCCCTCCACGTTTTTACTTCGCTATTGAAATAAAGTGTGGCCCCTACCGTGATCCCTAACCCAACCTGGCCCAGTATCTTAAACCAGCCTGCTAATCCATCCTTCGCCCCTTTCTTATACGCCTCGCCTTTTTGTTGAGCGTTCCTTTTCCCTTTTAATTTCAAATAATCATCTATAAAACCGATGATACCAAGCCACACAGTGCTGATCAGCATCAATTGCACATAGACTTTGGTAAGATCTGCCAGCAACAGCGTAGGGATGATGATAGCAAGAATGATAATAATACCTCCCATGGTGGGTGTTCCTCTTTTGCTTTCTTCACCGGCCAACCCTTCTTCCCGGATACTTTCGCTGATCTGTTTCTTTTTTAACAGCTTTATCAGCTTCTTCCCATAAAAAGTGGTGATGAGCAGCGATAACAATACGCCCATCAGTATGCGGAAAGTGATAAAATCAAAGAGCCTGCTTCCCGGGAACCTGTATCCCCCATTATTCAGCCAATGAAATAAATGATATAGCATCGCTGGTTCCCGGTTAGTAATTATTTTTTCAATAGCTCAAAAAATTCTCTTACAACTTCTTTATCATCAAAATGATTTTGCACTCCTTTTATTTCCTGGTACTTTTCATGTCCTTTCCCCGCGATCAACAGGATGTCTTCTGGCTTCGCTAAATTGATAGCTGTTTTTATCGCCTCCTTCCTGTCCACAATTGAGATATATTTTCTTTTATAAGCGGCCCCTAATCCAGCTTCCATATCTTTTATGACCTCCGCCGGATCTTCACTTCTTGGATTATCACTGGTGAATATCACCCTGTCACTATGCTCACAGGCTACGGTCGCCATCACGGGTCTTTTCGTTCTGTCCCTGTCCCCGCCACATCCGACTACAGTGATCACCTGTTCAAATCCTCTTTTCAATTTTTTAATAGTAGCCAGGACATTTAACAGCGCATCTGGAGTATGTGCATAATCCACGATCGCAATTATTTTTTCCTTTACTGATACCATCATATCGAATCTGCCTTCAGCTCCTGCCAGGTCGCTCAGGTATCGCAACACCTCCTGCTTTTCCTGGTTCAGGCAAATAGCTGTTCCGTAAACGGCCAACAGGTTGTATGCGTTAAATTCACCTATCAGCCTGAAATGCACTACCGTATCATTCACTGTCATCAATAAACCGCTAAAGTTGTTCTCCAGGATCTTTCCTTTGAAATCAGCCACTGTTTTTAAACTGTAGAAATATTTTTTAGCATTTGTATTCTGCAACATCACGGTCCCTCTTTTATCATCTGCATTGCTAATGGCAAAAGCAGATGAAGGCAATGCATCGAAGAAGGACTTCTTCACCCGGATATATTCATCAAAAGTCTGATGATAATCAAGGTGATCATGTGTAATGTTGCTGAAAATACCGCCCGCAAACTTCAACCCGGTAGTGCGATGCTGGTGCATGGCATGTGAACTGGTTTCCATGAACACATGTGTACAGCCTTCATCAACCATCTGCTTCAATAATGAATGTAAGCTGATGGCATCCGGTGTGGTATGCGTGGCCGGTACTCTCCTGTTACAAATTTGATTTTCCACAGTACTTATCAATCCACATTTATATCCCAATCTTGTAAAGAGCTTGTATAATAAAGTTGTAATAGTTGTCTTTCCGTTTGTACCGGTCACTCCCACCACATTCATTTTCTCCGAGGGTTTTCCGAAAAAATTGTGCGCCATGATGGCAGCAGCCGCCGCGCTGTTTTCTGTCTCTACATATACCACCCCTTCTTTCAGGTCAAGAGGCATACTCTCACACACCACAACCGTGGCCCCATTTTCCACTGCTTTTTCAATAAACCGGTGACCGTCTGCTGTTCCTCCTTTCACTGCTGCGAACACCGCACCGGGTCTTATTTTTCTTGAATCAATCTGTACATCTTTCACTTCAACCCCTGTACTCCCTTTAACCAACCTGATATTTACCTTATATAGTATATCGCTTAATAACACATCATATGCCTGCCCTGGCCGGCAGGCCGGCTTTAGCTCAATTCCAGCATTATGGTAACTCCCTTGATCAGTACTGTTCCCGGAGCCACCGATTGGACAACGATCTTACCTTTCCCTTTGACCGCTACTTTCATTCCCATGTTCTCCAACAGGTATAATGCATCCTTCAATCCCATGCCTCTCACATTTGGCATTACCTGCTGACGAATGGTATTACCTTTTAATACCGGCTGGTAATTGCTGGCATATACGCTGCTCCATGTATGTTGGGCCACTGAATCAGTATATCCCAGGTGCAATGTTTTGTAAACAGTTTGTATATCATTGGTGTAACCGGCATAGAAATAAACGGTGCTGTCTTTTATGGCAGCATAAAAGGAAGGGTTTCTTTTATCCGCATAGATTGCATATAATTTTGTGGCGATTTCGCGGAATACAGGCGCAGCTACCAAACCTCCGAAATGAAGTGGGGCGTGAGGTTTGGTGCGTATGACCACGATACAGGTATATTGTGGTTTGTCTGCCGGAAAATAACCGACAAAAGAAGCCTGGTATACGCCGTCATAATATTTTAATTTCCCATCTGCTACATGAGCAGTACCGGTCTTTCCGGCTACTGAGAATGGCATTCCTTCGAAAGCTTTTTTTCCGGTTCCTTCAGTAATCACGGCCTCCATACATTCTTTAGCTGCCTGTACTATAGCTGGCTTGCAGATATTTTTCGCCATGACAGTAGGTTCAAAATGTTTCAGGATAATCCCATTCCGTTGTACACTGCTCACGAGATAAGGTTTCATCATTTGGCCATCATTGGCAATGGCATTATACAGTGTTAATGTATGTAGGGGGCTGACCTGGATCGCATAACCATAACTCATAGATAGCATATTGCCCAGGCCACTTTGATTTAATTTAAGTGGAGCCATAGTGGGGTGGGGAACATCGGTAAGATCAATAGGTGATTTCTCATCCAAATAAAAACGATGCAGGTATTCTCTAAACTCTTCGGGTCTTTCCCCAAAACCTTTATAGGCCAGCTTGCTCATTCCTACGTTAGAACTATGAGCAAAACATTCTTTTACCGTCAATAAAGGTTTATTAAATCGTTCTGCATCTGTAACCACCCGGGGTCCTACCTGCATACTCCCGGTGCTACCCACTTCAACCAGGTCAGTTAAAGAACTGGTCCCTTTCTCCAGGACGGATAAAAGCGTTGTTAATTTCATGGTGGACCCGGGCTCCGTGGCTCGTAGAGCATAATTATCATCTTCCCAATAGCTACCATCAGGGCGCCGACCCAGATTGGCCATGGCCTTGATCTTGCCAGTACTGGTTTCCATCACTATCGCCGTTCCATAAGGAGCATCAGATTCCAGCATCTTTTTCATTAAAGCTGTTTCAGTAATGTCCTGGATAGTTACATCAATGGTAGTAAAAATGTCTTTGCCATTATCAGGATCTGTTTCTGAACCTTCGATAGGGATATACCCACCGGCTGTATACCTGACTAATTTCTGTCCATCATGCCCGCTTAACAAAGTATCATAGCTTCTTTCTAATCCGACATTTTGTTTCCTCGTTTTTCTGTCATTGTCAACAAACATTCTGGATAGACCGATGGTACGGTTTGCCAGAAGTCCAAATGGTGATTTTCGCTGGCTGATCACATCTACCATTACACCACTTTTGTTTCTTCCCAATTTTACTAATGGAAAGTCCCTGAAAACTTTGTAGTCCTCAAAACTCAATTTCTTTTTTAATAAGTAATGTCTTTCATTATCTGTATACGCAATCAGCAACTCCCTTTTATATTGAGCTGCTGTTTTATCTCCGAAATAATTGGCTAACGCAATTGAGAAAGAATCAAGGTTCTCTTTAAAACGTCTCCCTTTCTTCTCCCGCAAACCATCTGCATTAAAATCCATGTAAATATCAAAACTGGGAATAGAAGTACTTAGCATTTGACCATCTTCGCTGTAAATCGTTCCCCGTTCCGCGATAAGGGGAATGAATTTCTGATGAAGACTATCACTCATACTGCGCCAGTAATTACCCTGGAAGCGCTGGATATAGAAAGCCCTGCCCAGCACCAGTAAACTCAGCAGGATGATGCCAAGAAAACTGAGATAAACTCTCCACAATATGTCGCGTTTTACTTCCAATGTCCCAATGCTTGTGTTCGAAATCGCCTGTCATTCTCTTCCGCAACAGGCTTATTAGTTGTTTGTTCTTACCCTTTTTACCACTTATTCCTTATTTGTTGTAATACTGTCTTTCAGGATCACCGGTGAGGTTGTCAGTTCCTTTAATCCCAGCGGCTCCACTGCTTTTACCAATTCACTTTGCTTACATCTGAACATGACTTCACTTTTAACCGTTTTATACTCGTACTGCAATTCTTTCACATCTTTAGCAGTTTGGTTGATATTACGAATCGTTTTATCAGCATAATGACCATTATAGATATACAATACTGCCAGCATAGCCAGGAACAAAAAGAAGGGCACCTGCTTTACGATTGACTGATAATTCAGCCACCGTTTCCAGCTCGCCTGGCCGAATGCCTGACCTTGTTTCTGGTCCCGTTCTTTTTGGTTTTTTTGTTCCTGCATAAATGAATTACTAGCCTGTTAGTCCTGGTTTTTCATTCCCCATTCAAGGGTTGATTTCAAAGGATATAGATTTTCCAATTTTTATAACCTATACCATTGCGATATATACTTAAAGAACTTTTTTCATTTTCTGTCCATCTATATTTTTTCAGCTACTCTTAATTTTGCACTTCTTGATCTTGAATTCTTACTCATTTCCTCTTCGGATGGAATCAGCGGTTTTTTGTTCACTGCTTTTAATTCATTGACCGGTTCAGTGTTGATAAACGGGTTCTGCGCTGGTTCATTAAATGAGCCAAAGCGGAAGAAATTCTTTACCAATCTGTCCTCAAGGGAATGAAACGTAATAATTGCTACGCGGCCTCCGGGCTTTAACAGGGACGGGATTTGCTGAAGCAATTCTTGTAATACGCCTACTTCATCGTTTACTTCAATTCTTAGAGCCTGGAAAACCTGGGCGAAGTACTTGTTGGGATTTCCTTTTACTATTTCACGAATTGCATTTTTAAACCCATCAATTGTCCTGAGTAATGCAGATTGACGGACGTTCACAATGGTCCTGGCTAAAGTTTTGGCATTCGTCACTTCTCCATACTGCTCAAATAATTTGTGCAGGCGTTCTTCTGTATAGGTATTCAGGACCTCAGCCGCTGTTAGGCCCTGCCGCTGATCCATCCGCATATCCAGATCCGCATTGAAGCGTGTTGAAAAGCCCCTGACTGGTTCATCAAACTGGTGGCTGCTAACTCCCAGGTCTGCCAAAATGCCATCAACCTTCGCGATTCCCTGCAATCGTAATAACCGCCCGAGATGACGGAAGTTGTGAGGAATAAAGATCACCCTTTGATCGTCCTGTAAATTTTTCCTCACAGTTTCATCCTGGTCAAATGCTACCAGCCTTCCATTGGTACTGAGCTTTTCAAGAATGGCTTTTGAATGCCCTCCCCCGCCAAATGTGCAGTCAACATAAGTTCCGGCAGGGTTAATACGCAAACTCTCAATTACTTCAGCAAGCAAAACAGGAATGTGATATGGGAGATGGTTGGTATTTGAAATTGAGCTGTTATCACGATGCTTACTCATAGTTATACAAATTCCTAATTACCAATCCCCTGTTCCTTACCCCTGTCCCCCGTCATTACATCTTTGGCCAGGTTACTAAATGCATCCGGTGAAAATGAGTCAAAGAGCTGTTTGTACTTATTACTATCCCAGATTTCTATTTTATTGACCGCTGCCACCAACACAATATCTTTCTGCAGATCAGCATGCATTTTTAAATTCGGAGGCACCAATAACCGACCCGCAGAATCTGGCTCCACGAATGTGGCTCCGTTCAAAAAATACCGGCGGAACTCCCTTTCCTTAGGGTCGAAATCGTTCAGTTTACTGATATCTGCAAAGAGCGGCTCCCAGTTTGTTACCGGGTAAAGAGCTAAACACTTTTCAAATCCCCTGTTGATAACAAAACGTTGCACTTCTTCTTCCGGTAATTGTTTTTTGAAACCTGCCGGGAGAAGAAAGCGCCCCTTTGCGTCTAAAGTAGCCTCGAATTCGCCTAGAAAACCAATCATTATCAGGGATTTGAGTCAAGTTATTACTAAATTGACACAAAATAACACTTTTTCCCACTTGATAACAAAATTTTTTTGATATTTAATTTTTCCACAGACATTTTTACTCTGAAAGTCAATTTGAGTATGGTTTTGAGGAGATGTGGAATAATAAGGTCAAAATTTCAGTTAATTACATGTGGATTGCTGTGGAAAAGCTGTGGAAAATTGGAAATATCTGGCGAATTCAATTATTAATTGCAATTTAATTTCAAATCAAACCCATGACTACCGGTTATTCTGGAACACCACTGCTAAAAAAACTTGGGATAAAACCAGGGATGAATATCCTGCTGATTAATAGACCAGATGATTACTATGATTTGCTTGAAACAACCATTGACAGCCTGTTATGTAAAAAGAATGAAATACCCGATCTCATTCATGTTTTTGTAACGACGGTAAAAGAATTTGAGAAAGAAATGAAAAAACTTAAACCGGTCTGCAAATTGAATACCTCTATAACTATTTGGGTGTCCTGGTATAAAAAAACAGCCAGGATACCCTCAGATGTTACAGAAGATGTAATTCGTGGTTACGCTTTGAAGAATGATCTGGTGGATGTGAAGGTCTGTGCCGTGAGCACTATTTGGAGTGGGTTGAAACTTATTGTTCCGTTGAATAAACGATAGTACTTTTGCAGCTCCTGAAATGGCAACAGTTAGTTGCACATAATATGGAAGTGGAAAATATTTACATAAAGGAATATAATTATACTCTTCCGGAAGAAAGGATCGCCAGCTATCCCCAGGCCAAAAGAGATATTTCCAAACTTCTTATTTTTAAAGAAGGTGATATAGCAGAAGATGTTTTTAAAAACATTGTCTGCCATATCCCCGAAAATTCCTTGTTGATCTTCAACGATACTAAAGTTTTAGAAGCAAGATTACTATTTAAAAAAATGACAGGTGCTGTCATTGAAATATTCTGTCTTGAACCACACGAACAATACCCGGATATTACCACAGCGATGTTACAGAAAGGGAAAGTCCGGTGGAAGTGCCTGGTCGGTGGAGTTTCCAAGTGGAAACATCAACAGGTATTAGAAAAGAAGATAAAACCGGGGGATAAAGAAATAGTGCTGCAAGCAAGATATATTAATAAAAGTGCCCAATCCTTTACAATTGAGTTATCATGGACCCCAGCAGAAATGAGTTTTGCTGAAGTACTCCACTTTGCCGGGGTTATTCCTCTTCCCCCTTACATTAAAAGGACAGTGGAAGAATCTGATAAGGAAAGATACCAGACCGTTTATGCGCATGTGGAAGGTTCGGTAGCAGCACCCACTGCCGGTTTACACTTCACTGATACTATTTTTGAGAAATGTAAAGAAAAGAATATTCAAACTGATTTTGTTACGCTTCATGTGGGCGCCGGTACGTTTAAACCGGTAAAGACTGAAACGATGATAGGACACGAAATGCATGCTGAAATCATCCATGTTTCGAAGGAAACGATCGAAAATATATTGCGAAATCTGGAAAATAATATTATAGCAGTAGGTACCACTTCCTTAAGAACGCTAGAAACCCTGTACTGGCTCGGAGTAAAAACATCATTGGACCCCGAATCAATTGGAGAATTAAACCTTTCCCAGTGGGAAGCTTATGAGTTAGCTCAACATAGTATGCTGCCGAAAAATGCATTAAGTTTTTTGCTTAACTACATGAATAAAAAAAGATGGACAACCCTGGTAGCAAAAACACAATTACTGATCATTCCGGGATATAAATTTAAAATTGCAAATGCGCTGGTTACAAATTTTCACCAGCCACAATCAACACTCCTGTTATTGGTAGCTGCTTTGATTGGTAATGACTTGCCGGATTCACCAGCCGGAATTTCTATGGGCAAGACGGGCCGGGAAAACTGGCAAAAAGTATATGAATATGCTTTAAGCAACAATTTCCGCTTTTTAAGTTATGGAGACGGAAATTTATTATGGGCTAAAAAGGATTAAGATCTTTTCAGGGGAAGGTCTATTGTAAATACACTGCCTTTTCCTAAAGTGCTTTCCGCCTTTATATCACCATCATGGGCTTCTACCACCGTCTTTACATAACTTAATCCCAAACCAAAGCCCTTTACATTGTGTACATTGCCGGTATGGGCACGATAAAACCGTTCAAATATTCTTTTTACGGTTTCCCTGTTCATCCCGATGCCATTATCTTCAATACGGAGTACGAAATTCTTCCCATTGGAATGTGTACTCAGTTTAATTAAAGGAGCAATATTATCTTTCGCATATTTCACCGCATTATCAACAAGGTTATTCACGAGGTTGGAGAAATGGACCTCGTCTGCTTTGATGAGGTCATTAGTCGCTTCCAGGGATAATTCAACTTTACCTTTTTTATCTTCGAGCTGCAAAGTAAAATTATCCACCACCTCCTTTATCACTTCATGTACATGTACAGGTTTCATGTTAAGGTCCACTTCATTCTTTTCTAATTGGGATGCTTTCAGGATGGTTTCCACTTGTCTGTTCATCCGTTGATTTTCTTCTTTGATGATCGTACTGAAGTAGCCAAGCTTGTCCCGGTCGTGTATCACCTTTTCATTTCGCATGGCATCCACAGCAAGCGAGATCGTGGCAATGGGTGTTTTAAATTCATGGGTCATGTTATTAATAAAATCATTTTTTATCTCCCCGAGTTTCTTTTGCCGGAGCATAGTCCGGACGGTAAGGTAAAAGGCAGCCAGAATGATCAACGTAAAGAAGACAGAGGTCATGATCCTCCACTTAAGCGATTTAAAAACATAACTTTTGATATTGGGAATCACCACAAACAGCACTTCCTGAGCAGCCAGGTTTTCATAGGCAGTACCGCTGAATTCCTCAAGACCTACCCCTTTAGGTAGGAAATTATTCGTGGTGTCTTCCTGGGCAGCGATAAAGTTTGGGGTCATTTTTTCATATACATTATTGTTATTCTTGTCAAAGGAAGCAATGGCAAATTCAAACTGGATATCCTTTAGGTTATTTTGAAAAAAAGCCTTTTTAAATTTATCCTTTATTTCATCCACACCGAATCGCTGACCGATCGTGGGTGGCTTAAAAAGATCTAACGTAAAATTTTCTGACAGAAGACTGTGCTTGTTATTACCAGCAGCATAACTGCCCTTATGCTCCTCCAGGTCCTTGGCTACCAGTTTCGAGGTCTCCTCTACGCTATGCTTGATCTGTTCTTCCCTTAACAACACCATATTCTTTATCCACGATACCTGGATAATAATAATACTTATCAGCGATAAGCTTATTAATACTGTGATGATGGTAAATATGCGTTTCATGAACAAAATACAATTCGCTTCGTAAGATACTACTTAGCATAAAGCGGTAATACAAAATAACAGGCTAACTCCGTTCTGGCTAATCCAGCAAAAATACATTGCCTGACTTGCATAGCATGGCGGGAACAGGGTATTTACTGTCAATTTAACGGGGATTTAGAAAAAATGTCCTGTTTGGCAGGATCCCGGAAGGACAACCCTTTCGTATATCGAACCGATTGAGTTTTTTAACAGTTTTCAAAAAAAAAGATTTTTCATCCTAAATTGAAGTATGATTGAACCGGCCCCCGGCATATTACTGATAGCGGACCCCTTCCTGAAAGATCCCAACTTTTTGAGAACAGTTGTTTTTTTATGCGAACATAAAAAAGAAGGAAGTTTTGGATTTGTATTGAATCGCAAATATGAAAATACCCTGGATGAACTGATCCCCGAACTGGAAGGTTATAAGATGCCGGTTTATTATGGCGGTCCGGTGCAAATGGATACTATCCATTTTCTCCACCAATACCCTGATGTGATACCCGGCGGTCATGAAGTGCTAAAAGGTGTGTATTGGGGTGGTAATTTTGAAGCGGTCATCAATATGATTAAAAACGATGAAGTGGATAGCAATAAGATCCGTTTTTATATCGGCTATTCCGGCTGGGGCACCGGGCAACTCACTGAGGAAATGAATGAAAAGACATGGTTAACCGTAAAGGCCAACCGTAAACTCGTTTTTCACCGTAATTATGAAGAAATATGGAAGGACTCACTCAAACATCTTGGTGGTGATTACGAAATGATGGTGAATTTCCCTATTGACCCGCAGTTGAATTGAATGGATCTTTATTCCACAGCGACGGCACCTTCTACTAAAACGGTCACCGCATTATTAAGTACTTCCACAAACCCGCTTTGAATATCAAAATAGGCAAAATGATTTTGTTTGTCTTTCAACACTTTCAGCCGGCCTGCCTTCAATGCACTTACCAGCGGGGCATGTTTTTCCAGTACTTCAAACGAACCACTAATGCCCGGCATCTGTACTCCATAGACCTCGCCACTGTACAATTTCTTTTCCGGAGTTAATATTTCTAAGTTCATCGTTATTGTTTGCTGATGACTGTCGACTGCTAACTGCCGACTGATTATCCCTGCGCCGCTACCATCATTTTCTTACCTTTCTCAATAGCATCATCGATCGTACCCACCAGGTTGAAAGCCGCCTCAGGGTATTCATCCACCTCCCCGTCCATGATCATATTGAAACCACGAATGGTTTCTTCGATGGGTACCAATACACCTTTCAAACCCGTAAATGCTTCTGCTACATGGAAAGGCTGTGATAGGAAACGCTGAACCCTTCTGGCCCTGCTGACTACTAATTTATCGTCATCACTCAACTCATCTAAACCAAGAATGGCGATGATATCCTGAAGTTCTTTATAGCGCTGCAACATTAATTTTACCCTGTTCGCACAATCATAATGAAGATCACCAACGATCTTTGGTGTTAATATCCTGGAAGTAGAATCGAGCGGATCAACCGCTGGATAGATACCAAGG